>JAISPT010000007.1 GCA_031274715.1 Azonexus sp.
AAGACAGACAAACTCAAAGCAATCACAACACCTTCTTCCCTTTTGCGTTTGCCGCCCAACAGGCGACAAACGGACAAGTTACGCTTGGCGGCAATAGCCTTCTGGACCCACCCCTTCCCGTCCCGATCAGGACCGTGAAACAGATTAGGGCCGATGGTTGTGAGCCCCACGCTCGCGAAAGTTGGTCACCGCCAGGCTTCCCCATACTCAAACCCCCCTCAGATACCCTCTGAGGGGGGTTTTGTCGTTTTTTAGGGATTAAACGACCGAATAGAAAAGAGATGTTCCCTGGTGAGAGGGCTTGGGTCGTACTGTGCTAGAATCTGCAGCGGCGGGTCTCCCCGCATTGCAGGGTGGTGAACCTGGTCAGGTCCGGAAGGAAGCAGCCACAGCTATTTACTGCAAGTGCCGGGGGTTAGGCTCGCCACTTTCTTTTTCTGCTTTGGTGTGGGGCGCATGAGTTATCAGGTTCTTGCCCGCAAATGGCGGCCGCGCAATTTTTCGACCCTCGTCGGGCAGGAGCACGTGGTCCGGGCTTTGACCCATGCCTTGTCCGAGCAGCGCCTGCACCACGCCTATCTATTTACCGGCACGCGTGGCGTTGGCAAGACGACAATTGCTCGCATCCTGGCCAAATCGCTGAATTGCGAGAGCGGCGTTACGGCAACTCCCTGCGGTACCTGCTCCGCTTGTCAGGAGATCGACGGTGGCCGTTTCGTCGATTTACTTGAGGTTGACGCGGCGACCAATACCCGCGTCGACGAGATGCGCCAATTGCTGGAAAACGCCGTTTATGCGCCGACCCGGGGCCGCTTCAAGGTCTATGTGATCGACGAAGTGCACATGCTCTCCAATTCGGCCTTCAACGCGATGTTGAAGACCCTCGAGGAGCCGCCGGAGCATGTCAAGTTCATTCTGGCAACGACCGACCCGCAGAAGATCCCGGTTACGGTGCTGTCCCGCTGTCTGCAATTTAATCTTAAGCAAATGCCGGCGGCGGCAATAACAAACCATCTGGCGCACATTCTGCAAGCCGAGGAGATCAGCCATGACGCGCCGGCCCTGGCGCTGATCGCACGCTCGGCGGCAGGCAGCATGCGTGATGCTTTGTCGCTGCTCGATCAGGCCATCGCCCACGGTGCCGGCAAGGTCGAGGAAGGGCAGGTGCGGGCCATGCTCGGGACGGTGGATCAGGACTACCTGTTCGCCATTCTTGAGGCGCTGGCGGCCGGTGATGCCTCGGCAATGCTGGCCGTTGCTGCCGATCTCGGCGTGCGTAGCCTGTCGTTTGCCGCCGCCTTGCAGGAACTGGCGACGCTGCTGACGCGCATCCAGATCGCCCAATGCGTTCCGGCCGCTATCGACGACGATGAGCCGGAGCGGGAGCGCCTGCTGGCCATTGCCGCCGCGTTTTCACCGGAATTCATCCAGTTGGCCTACCAGATCGCGCTGGTCGGGCGCAACGAACTGTCGGCGGCGCCCGATGAATATGCCGGATTTGTGATGACCCTGCTGCGCCTGCACGCTTTCCGCCCGAGTTCGGTGGCCGACGTGGTGGCGGCCAGTCGGCCGCGGGGAGCGGGAGCGTCGACGGTGTCCCCGGCAAGTGCTACGCCACAGCCGGTGCCGCGTCCGGAAAGTGCGCCGCAGGCCTCGGTGCCGAGTTCCCCTCCTGCCGCTCCAACGGTGCCGCGACCGGAGGTTGGGGCCGCCCCGGCGGTCGACGACCGCGAACACGACTGGGATGCGATCGTCGCTGCGCTGCCGCTGTCCGGCCTAGCGCGCACCTTGGCCCAGCATTGCGAACTGCGCCGGGTGGACGACGGCGAATGTTTGCTGCGCTTGGCTCCATCACAGACGCATTTGCAGATGAAGCCAGCGCCCGAACGTTTGCAGCAGGCCTTGTCCGACTATTTCGCCCGGCCGCTGCGCTTGCGTTTCGAACTGGCTGCCAACGAGGCGGATACGCCGGCGGCGACTGCTGACCGCGAGCGTCAGATACGCCAAGAGCGCGCCGAAGCGGCCATCGCGCGGGACGGCTTTGTGCGCGACGTAATCGAATCCTTGGATGCCTCGGTGGTCGAGGCGTCGATTAAACCTATTGCCTAACGGAGATACGCGATGATGAAGGGTGGTCTGGGCGGCCTGATGAAGCAGGCGCAGATGATGCAGGAAAACATGAAGAAGGCGCAGGACCAGTTGGCGCAGACCGAGGTTGAAGGCCAGGCCGGCGCTGGTATGGTCAAGGTACAGATGACCTGTGCCCACGATATCCGCCGGGTCAGCATCGACCCCTCGGTGATGGATGATCGTGAGATGCTGGAAGACCTCATCGCGGCAGCGGTCAACGACGCCATGCGCCGTGCCGAGGCGCTCAGCCAGGAGAAGATGGCCGGCTTCACCAGCGGCCTCAACCTGCCGCCCGGTTTCAAGCTGCCGTTCTAAGTGAATCCCTCCGGACTCGCGGCGCTGATCGAGGCTTTGCGTTGCCTGCCCGGTGTCGGGCCGAAATCGGCGCAGCGCATGGCTTACCATCTGCTGCAGCGGGACCGTAGCGGCGCCCGTCGCCTCGGCGATGCCGTGCTCGACGCGCTGGCATCGGTTCGTCACTGCCAGCGTTGCAATACGTTCACCGAAGGCGATCTCTGTGAGCGCTGTCTGTCGCCGCGCCGTGATCCGTCGCTGCTGTGTGTGGTCGAGACGCCGGTGGATATGAATATGATGGAGCAGACGCAGTCCTACCAGGGGCTTTACTACGTTCTGATGGGACGTTTGTCACCACTCGATGGCATTGGGCCGCGCGAACTCGGGCTCGAGCGCGTACTGGCGCGCGCGCTCGACGGCGCGGTGCAGGAAGTGATCTTGGCCACCAACTACACCAACGAGGGTGAGGCGACGGCGCATTACCTGACTGCCATGTTGCAGCCGAAAGGCGTGCGAGTCAGCCGGATCGCCCGTGGCGTACCGGTCGGCGGCGAACTGGAGTATGTCGACAGTGGCACGCTGGCCCAGGCAATGCGGGAGCGTAAGGCCTTTTCCGACGTCTGAGCGCTTTTATCGACCGTTTCGTTGGCGTATAATCCAGCGTTTGTTTTTTACTCCCAATAATTCCTCTAGGGGTCAGCGTTATGAGCAATCAAGGAAAAATGGACTGCGGACGGCGGCGTCTGATCGTCGCAACCGCGGCCGTGGGCGGTGTGGGGGCAGTCGCAACCCTCGTGCCGTTCGTCTCCAGCTTGCTTCCTTCCGATCGTGCCAAGGCTGCAGGCGCTCCGGTTGAAGTCGATATCAGCAAACTCGAACCGGGCCAGATGATCACCGTCGAGTGGCGCGGCAAGCCGGTGTGGGTCATCAACCGCACCAAGGAAATGCTCGATACGCTGCCCAAGCTGGATGGTCAAGTCGCCGATCCGCATTCCGAGAGGGACCAGCAGCCGCCCTACGCGACGAACGAAACCCGTTCGATCAAGCCGGAAGTGCTGGTCGTCGTCGGCATTTGCACTCACCTTGGCTGTTCGCCGTCCTCCAAGTTTAGGGCCGGTACTGAGGAGGGTATGCCCAGCGACTGGCTTGGCGGCTTCCTGTGTCCTTGCCACGGTTCCACCTTCGACTTCGCTGGCCGCGTGTTCAAGGCGAAACCCGCCCCGACCAACCTCGAAGTGCCGCCGCACGTGTATCTGTCCGATACCCGTATTCTGATCGGCGAAGACAAGAAGGGAGCATGACCATGGCTGCAGGCAATTTCGAAAAATACAAGTCCGACGGCTCCCTCGCCGGTAACCTGCTGGAGTGGGTCGATGCCCGTTTCCCGGCCACCTCGTTGTGGAAGGAGCATCTCTCCGAATACTACGCGCCGAAGAACTTCAACTTCTGGTATTTCTTTGGCTCCCTGGCGCTGCTGGTTCTGGTCATCCAGATCGTCACCGGTATCTTCCTGGTCATGCACTACAAGCCGGATGCTGCGTTGAATGCCTCCGGCGTGCCGATCGCCTTCGCCTCCGTCGAGTACATCATGCGTGACGTGCCCTGGGGCTGGCTGATCCGCTACATGCACTCGACCGGCGCCTCGGCCTTCTTCATCGTCGTCTACCTGCACATGTTCCGCGGCCTGCTCTACGGTTCCTACCGCAAGCCGCGCGAGCTGACCTGGCTGTTCGGCGTCGGCATCTTCCTGGTGCTGATGGGTGAGGCCTTCTTCGGCTACCTGCTGCCGTGGGGCCAGATGTCCTTCTGGGGCGCGCAGGTCATCGTGAACCTGTTCGGGGCCATCCCGCTCATCGGCAACGATCTGTCAATCCTGATCCGTGGCGACTTCGTCGTCGGCGACGCGACTCTGAACCGCTTCTTCTCCTTCCACGTCATTGCCTTCCCGCTGATCCTGCTCGGCTTGGTCGCCGCGCATATCCTGGCCCTGCACGAAACCGGCTCGAATAACCCGGACGGCATCGAAATCAAGGCCAACAAGGACGAGAACGGCATTCCGCGCGACGGCATCCCCTTCCACCCGTACTACACGGTCAAGGACATCGTCGGCGTGGTTGTCTTCCTGATGGTCTTCTCGGCGATCATGTTCTTCGCGCCGGAAGGCGGCGGCTATTTCCTGGAGACGCCGAACTTCTTTCCGGCCGATCCTCTGAAGACGCCGCCGCACATTGCGCCGGTCTGGTACTTCACGCCGTACTACTCGATTCTGCGCGCTATGGTCTGGAACTTCTTCGGCCTCGACGCCAAGTTCTGGGGTGTGGTCGCCATGGGTGCCTCGGTCGTCATCTTTGCCTTCCTGCCGTGGCTGGATCGTAGCCCGGTCAAGTCGATCCGCTACCGTGGCCCGATCACCAAGGTGATGATTACCCTGTTCGTGATCTGCTTCTTCATCCTTGGTTACCTCGGCACGCTGTCGCCGTCGCCGATGGGCGAACTGATCTCGCAGGTGTGCACGGTGTTCTACTTTGCTTTCTTCCTCGGCATGCCGTGGTGGTCCCGGATGGACAAGTTCAAGCCGGTTCCCGAACGTGTGACGATGAAGTGAGGGGATCCATAAAATGAAAAAATTCCTGATTGCATTGCTTTGTGCGCCGGTGCTTGCCTTCGCTTCCGGCGCCAGTATCCATCTCGACAGCTGGCCGGGTTCGGTCAGGGACAAGGCGGCGCTGCAGCACGGTGCCAAGCTGTTCGTCAATTACTGCCTGAACTGCCACGCTGCGTCCTTCATGCGCTACAAGACCCTGATGGAGCTTGGCCTGACCGAGCAGCAGGTGAAGGACAACCTGATGTTCACGTCTGACAAGATCGGTAGCCTGATGCAGATTGCCGCCCGTCACGACGATCAGAAGCTGTGGTTCGGCGCTACCCCGCCTGACCTGACCATCATCGCCCGTGCCCGTGGTGAAGCAGGGGCTCCGGGTGCTGGTGCCGACTGGTTGTATACCTACCTGCGTTCCTTCTACCGTGACGACAACCGTCCGACCGGCTGGAACAACACCGCCTTCGACAACGTCGGCATGCCCAATCCGCTGTGGCAGTTGCAGGGCCAGCAGATTCTGAACAAGGATTCGCACAAGCTGGAACTGGCCGTTGCCGGGGAAATGCCCCAGGCCGAGTTCGACAAGGCGGTTTCCGACCTGGTTTCCTTCATGGTCTGGATGGGTGAGCCGCAGCAGGAGTTCCGCCGCATGTTGGGCTGGTTTGTGCTCGGTTTCCTGGTGTTGCTGTTCGCGGTGTCGTACGCACTGAAGAAGGAATACTGGAAAGATATTCACTGATCCTGCGGGAATCAGTTGACGGCATCGTGGGTCGACCTGGGGTCGGCTCCGATGCCGAATCTTATTTTGAGGGTTAAGGAAAATGATGAACCTCTATTCGGGCACTACCTGCCCCTTCAGTCATCGCTGCCGCATCGTCCTGTTCGAGAAGGGCATGGACTTCCAGGTGATCGACGTCGACATGTTCAACAAGCCGGACGAGATGGCGGCGATCAATCCGCACAGTCGGGTGCCGGTGCTGGTTGAGCGCGATCTGGTGCTGTTTGAGCCGAACATCATCAACGAATACATCGACGAGCGCTTCCCGCATCCGCAACTGATGCCGGCCGACCCGATCATGCGCGCCCGCGCCCGCCAACTGCTGGTTGGCATGGAGCGCGAGATCTTCTCCTTCATGGAAGTGATCGAGAAGAACGGCAAGACCGCCGACAAGGCGCGCCAGGAAATCCGCGCCCGTCTGACCGAGATCATTCCGATCTTCAACAAGCAGAAGTTCATGCTCGGCGACGAGTTTTCCATGCTCGATGTGGCCATTGCGCCGCTGCTGTGGCGCCTCGACCACTACGGTATCGACCTCGGCAAGGCTGCCGCGCCGCTGATGAAGTACGCCGAGCGCATCTTCAGCCGCCAGGGCTTCATCGACGCGCTGACGCCGTCGGAAAAGGCGATGCGCAAGTAAGCGCATGGAACTGCCGTCCACCAAGCCCTACCTGCTGCGCGCCATCTGGGAATGGTGCTCCGACAACGGCTACACGCCTCACATCGCGGTGCAGGTCGACCAACGTACCAGTGTGCCGCGCGAGTTCGTCCGCGACGGCCAGATCGTGCTCAACGTCGGGCCGGATGCGACCAACAAGTTGCAGATGGGTAATGAACTGATCGAGTTCCAAGCCCGTTTCGGCGGCGTTGCCCGGCAGTTGTCGGTACCGGTCGAGCAGGTGTCGGCAATCTATGCCCGCGAGAACGGCGCCGGCATGGCCTTCGAGATTGAGGCCGGCGGCACCGCCACCTTTGCCGATGCGCCGGCGATCGGCAGCGGCGAAGCCGAATCCGCGGAGATGCCGCCGAAACCGACGCCGCCTGAGGGTGGGCGGCCGAAGCTGCAACGCATCAAGTAAGGACGTATCGGCGCATCAAAAAAAGAGAGGTTTCCGGTCGGAAACCTCTTTTCCCTCCAGCCGGAGATCAAGCGCCTAATGGCAGAATGCGCTCCGACACAAGCGGCGGTGGCTTGACCGCGGCGGGAGAAAAACATGAACTTCCAGCAGTACATTAAGGAAATCGGCCGTGGTGCCGAGGGTTCGCGCGACCTAGACCAGGAGCAGGCGCGGCTGCTTTATGGCGCAATGCTTGATGGCGCCGTCCCCGATCTTGAACTGGGCGCGCTGCTGCTCGGCCTGCGTGTCAAGGGTGAATCGCTCGACGAGATGCTCGGTTTCCTCGCCGCCATCGACGAGCGCACACATCAATTGCGAATGCCGCACGGCCGGGTACGGCCGGTGGTGTTGCCGACCTATAACGGCGGCCGCAAGGAGGCCAACCTGACGCCGCTGCTGGCGTTGCTGCTGCAACGCTTCGGTGTGCCGGTGCTGGTGCACGGCTTGCTTGAAGGTTTCGGCCGGGTAACGTCGGCGCAGGTCTTCCGCGAGCTTGGCGTGATGCCGCAGACAACACCAACGCAAACGCAGGCGGTACTTGCCGAGAACGGGCTGACTTTCGTGCCGCTGTCGGCGCTGTGCCCAGGGTTACACAACTTGCTGGCGCTACGCGGCCGGATGGGCGTGCGTAACAGCGCTCACAGCTTGGTCAAGCTATTCGACCCTTTCCACGGCGGCGCGGTGCTGGTGGCGGCGGCTACCCACCCGGCCTTTGTCGATCTGATGCGCAACACGATGTTGGCGCGCGGCCAGCGTGGCCTGCTGCTGCGCGGTACCGAGGGCGAACCCTTCGCCAACCCGAAGCGCCGACCGTGCCTGGAATACATCCAGGAGGGTGCTGCCGAGGTGCTGTTCGAGGCCGAGCACGAAAGCTTGCGCACCCTGCCCAACCTGCCGGACAGCAACGATGCGCCGACTACCGCCAAGTGGATCCAGCGCGTGCTCGACAAGCAGATTCCGCTGCCCAAGCCGATCGCCAACCAGTTGGCCAGCCTACTGCTGGCCAGTGGTTACGCCGAGGACTTTAATCAAGCCAAGGCCATCGTCGCCGTCGAGTCGACCGGTCTCGCTATCGGCGACAACTGAAGGCGGTGCCTACGGCCGCTTCGCGGTTGGGGTCGAGGGCGGTGAGCTCTTCCTTGCTGTCTGAGCGGACTGCCTTTTGCTAGCAGCCGCGAACCGCTAGAGTGCACGCCATGACTACCGCCTTGATCCTGTTCGGGCATGGTGCCCGCGAGCCGGCCTGGGCCGAGCCGTTGCGCCGCGTCCAGGCGGCCGTTCGCGAGCAGGCCCCTGGTCTGTTGGCGGAACTGGCCTTCCTCGAATTCCTCGCGCCGACATTGGCCGACTGCGCTGCCGGGCTGGTCGCCAACGGTGCCCGGAAAGTCGTTGTACTGCCGATGTTCATTGCCCAGGGTGGGCACTTGAAGCACGATCTGCCGGACATGCTGGAGCAATTGCGCGCTGCCCACTCCGGTGTCGAGTTCGTGCTGGCGCCGGCGGTTGGTGAAAGCGCGGCGGTGATCCGAGCAATGGCCGCCGTGGCTGTGCAAGCCGCTGGTTCGGAGTTCGCTCAGAACCATGCGTGCTGACCACGGTGGCGCACGTCGAAAAATAGGCGGTCTGAGAACGAGGGCATAAAGTTGTGAAGACTTCTGGGCGCTATCCCCGGAGGTCTTGATGCAGGTCATTGGCTTTTTTGCCGCGGCACAGCTATGTTTGGCGCTTTTATCACGGAAGTTTTTCGATGCAGGTCAACCCAGGCAAGCTCTCGCGCAAGATCGTCGGCACGTTGGGCGCCTTCCTGCTGGTGTTGGCCGGTGCCATCGGCCTGACGTTGATGATTTCCTGGCAACTCGAAGGCGCGGCGGCGGCAATCAACGATGCCGGCAGCCAGCGCATGCGCAGCTACCAGATCGCGCTGCTGATGGCGCGTGCAGTGGCCTTGCCGGGTGCTGCCCTGGATCAGCGTATCGCCGGCGAAGTTCGAACTTTCGACACGGTGTTGCAGCAACTTGGCAATGGCGATCCGAGCCGGCCACTGGCTTCGCCGCGTAACGACCAGGTCCGGCAGTTGCTGCGCGAGGTCGAGCAAGACTGGCAGCGTGATCTGCGGCCCGAGATCGGAGCCTTCCTGGTAGCCGTCCCCAGCGAGCGGGCGTTCATTCTCGGTCGTTTCAACCTGCAGCTCGAACCGTTTGTTGAGCACATCGACGATTTGGTACTGGCCATGGAGCGCGGTTATGCCCAGGACACTACGCGACTACGCACTATCCTCGGCCTGTTGGCGCTGTTCGCACTGATCGGGACGGTGCTGGTGATCCGTATCCTGATCCGCTTGGTGGTCTGGCCGATCGGCGAACTCAACACCGGCATGGAACGGATGACCGGCAACGACTTGGCGGTGCGCCTGCCAGAGCACAGTGACGACGAACTGGGCGGTCTGGCCCGCGGCTTCAATCAGATGGCGGACCACCTGCAGGCCATGTACGCGACGCTTGAGGAGCGCGTAGCGGCGGAAACGCGCAGCCTAGAGCAGCGCAATCGTGAGCTGGGCATCCTCTATGCGGCGACTTCGCTGCTGGCTGAACAGGTGCAGGTGGAAACACTGTGTCAGAGTTTTCTCGACTACATCAAGTCGGCCCTTGGCGCCGATGCCGGCGCGGTCCGGCTGTACATGCCGGATTCGCAGAAGCTGTATCTGGTTACTCACGAGGGGCTGTCCGCACAGTTCGTGGCCCGTGAGAATGAGCTGAACTGTGGCGAATGCCTGTGTGGCGAGGTCATCCAGAGCGGTCGGCAGGCTGTCTTCAATACCATCAATCCGCCGCCCGGCATGGCGTTGCGCAGTTGCATCCGCGAAGGCTTCGCCACCGCCACCGCTTTCAGTATCGTGCATGGCAAGCAGCGGCTCGGCGTCTACAACCTCTACTATCGCCAGACGCACCCGATTTCGTCGCAGGAGCGCAACTTGCTGGAAACGTTGGGCCAGCACCTCGGTGTGGCGATCGAGAACCAGCGCCTGAAATCGCGCGAGATGGAACTGGCGGTGTCCGAGGAGCGCAATCTGCTGGCCCAGGAATTGCACGATTCGATTGCCCAGGGCCTGGCTTTTCTCAACATCCAGGTTCAGTTGCTGCAGGATTCGCTGCACAAGGGGCGCTACGACGAAGCACTGCAGACCGTCGGGCAGTTGCGCGAGGGCGTGCAGGAAAGCTACGACGACGTGCGCGAATTGCTGGTGCATTTCCGCACCCGGCTCCTGCAGTCCGATCTCGATTCGGCACTGACCTCGGCACTGGAGAAATTCGAGGGCCAGACCGGCATCGCCACCTGCTTCGAGCGGATCGGCAGCGGAGCGCCGCTGGCGCCGGCCAACGAGATCCAGATCATGCACATCGTCCAGGAGTCGCTGTCCAACATTCGCAAACACGCCAAGGCCAAGAGTGTGCATCTGACCGTGCGCCGCGAACCGGCGCGCACCGAGATTGAAGTGCGCGACGACGGCATCGGCTTCGATACCGAAGACGAACCGAATGTCCGCTCCGAGCGTCACGTCGGGCTAAAAATCATGCGCGAACGGGCGCACCGCGTCGGTGGCGAGTTGCGCATCGTCTCCCGCATCGGTGCCGGCAGCCGGCTGCTGCTCAGCTTGCCGCGGGAAACCAAGGAAGGGGTAGGGGTCTGATATGAATGAAAAAATACGCGTCCTGCTGGTCGACGACCACACGTTGTTCCGCAGCGGTATCCGCTCGCTGCTGCAGCGCAACGAGGATTTCGAGGTAGTTGGCGAGGCCGGCGACGGGCTGGAAGGCATCAAGCGTGCCCGCTCGCTGCGTCCCGATGTCGTCCTGCTCGATCTGCACATGCCGGGTGTTTCCGGCCTAGAGGCGGTCAAGGTGATCGTCGAGGAGATTCCCGAAGTCCATGTGCTGATGCTGACCGTCTCCGAGGACGCGCAGGACCTGATGGACGCCTTGCGTGCTGGTGCCTGCGGCTATCTGCTGAAGAACATCGAGACTGATATGCTGGTCGATGCCATCCGCCGCGCGGCCAAGGGCGAGTCGGTGGTTTCCCAGCAGATGACGGCCAAGCTGATTGAGGGCGTGCGCGCGCCGCACAAGGGTGATGCGCCGGCCGAGCGCGACCGCTTCTCGCCGCGCGAGCGCGACATCATGGCCTCGTTGGCGCACGGCGAGAGCAACAAGGAAATCGCCCGCCGCCTTGACCTGGCCGAGAGCACGGTCAAGATCCACGTGCAGAACATCTTCAAGAAGCTGAACATGAGCAGCCGCGTACAGGTCGCCCTGTACGCCGTCGAGCATGGTTTCGGCCAAGCGAAAGGCTCCTGAACCGGCCGGGCAAAAGAAAGGCTCCGGCGGAGGGAGCCGGAGCCTGGGTGGCCGGCTTGACCGGCCGGCCGATCCTCAGAGGAGGACGAAAAGCCTCAGTGGGTTGATATCGGGTGGCTGCGCTGCAGATGCTGGTAGGTCTCAGCCAAATCCTTGACGTGCTGGTAACGCCCGGATTCCAGCGCATGCTGCATGTTTTCGATAATCATCGTGTGCAGGTGGCAAACCCCTTCGGGCGTGCACAGCAGCACAGCGCTCATTTCCGCCGCCACGGCTATTGGAATGTGTTCGTGCTCGGCGATGGCCTCGATTTCTCCACGATCGAGATCGCAATAGTCAATAACGTCCTGGATGGAAAGCATAGGTTCCTCCTTGACAGGCTGAATGGAATGAACAGACGGGGTGACCCTCTGTTGTTTTTATTGTGTATCTGCCTTGTCGTTATTATCGGTGGAGACCTCTTTATTTATAGACACGAATGAGAGGCGAATCAAGGTGAGCCACTACCGATGCGCAGGTGGCCGTCCGGCAGTGGATGGCTCAATTGCAGGCGGCCGATGGTCGGTCCGAGGTCGAGGCCGGAGGCTTTTTTGAGCACCGCCGCCCGTTCGCGCAGCGTGGTGAGCGGCAGGTCGACCGGCTCGCTACCACTGGCGAAGACGATGGTGTTGCCGCTGGCGCAGGAGGGAAAGACGGCGATGGCGCCGGCAAACGCCTGGTCGATGCGGCGCACGCTGGCGGCAAAGCCGCGGTTGCGGCCGAGCAAGTTGACGCACAGCAGGCCGTCGGCGGCGAGGCGGGCGCGGCAGGCTTGGTAGAAGGGCAGGGTGTCGAGCGGCCCGCTACGGGCGTCGGCATCGAAGCCGTCGACCAGTATGTAGTCGAAAAGACTGTCGCCGCCGAGCATGAAGTCGGCGCCGCAGCCGATGCGGACGGCTAGGCGCTGCGGGTCGTTGGGTAGCTTGAAAATTTGGCGGGCGACGAATTCCACCTGCGGATTGATCTCGACGACGGTGATCCGGCAATCCGGTCGGTGGCGATACAGGAACTTGGCCAGCGAGCCGGCGCCGAGTCCGACCAGCAGCACTCGCCGTGGCCAGCCATTGGTGTCGCGCAGCAGCAGACCGGCCATCATGTCGCGGGTGTAGGCCAGTTCCAGCGCCCAGGGCCGGGCGATACGCATGGCGCCTTGTACCCAGTCGGAACCGAAATGCAAGTAGCGGACACCGTCTTCCTCGCTGATATCGATGGAGTGGCGGGGAGCGGAGGTGCGTCTGGTCATGATTGGCTCAGCTGGCTGGCGCCCCCAGGTGGAATCGAACCACCAATTCGCCCTTAGGAGGGGCGTGTTATATCCATTTAACTATGGAGGCAGGTCGGTCGCGTCGGCCGGGGGGCATTGTACCGGGCTGTGGCGTCTTGTGATAGCGTGGCTGCCCTTACTAGAATCTCGGTCTTCCTGACACGGCGCCCGAGTGCGCCGTTTTTACTCCATGCCTTATCTCAAGCTTTCCGCCGCCTGCCTCGCCTACGGCCATGTGCCGCTGCTCGACCACGCCGATTTCCAACTCGACCCGGGGGAACGCGTCGCCCTGATCGGCCGTAATGGCACCGGCAAGTCCTCGTTGCTGGCGGCGCTCGCCGCCGGTAACGGCAAGGGACGGTTGGACGACGGCGAAATCTGGGTGCAGCCCGGCATCCGCGTCGGCTACGTGCCGCAGGAACCACCGTTCGAGCCGGCGATGTCGGTGTTTCAGGCGGTGGTCTCGGGCATGGGCGAAACCTCAGCGTTGCTCGCCGAATACCACGATGTTTCGCACCGTATGGCCGAGGGCGATGGCAACCACGACACGCTGCTGGTCCGCCTCGACACCCTGCAGCATGAGTTGGAGGCGCGTGGTGCCTGGGCTTATGAAGCGCAAGCGGAGAAAGTGATTGCCCGCTTCGGCCTCGATCCGGATGCCGTCGTCGGTAGCTTGTCTGGCGGCCAGAAGAAGCGCCTGGCACTGGCCCAGGCGCTGGCTCAGGCGCCCGAGGTGTTGCTGCTCGACGAGCCGACCAACCACCTCGACATTGCCGCCATCGAGTGGCTCGAAACCTTGCTGATCGAGTCGGGCATGACCCTGTTTTTCGTTACCCACGACCGCTCCTTCCTCGACCGGGTGGGTACCCGCATCGTCGAACTGGATCGCGGCAAGCTGGCCAGTTTTCCCGGTAGCTTCCGCCAGTACCAGATGCGCAAGGAAGCCTTGCTGCACGAGGAGGCGCTGGCCAATGCACGCGCCGACAAGTTGCTGAAGGAAGAAGAAATCTGGATCCGTAAGGGCGTTGAGGCGCGGCGTACGCGCGCCGTGTTCCGCGTCCAGCGTCTCGACAAGCTGCGCGCCGAGCGCCAGGCGCGACGCGAGCGCATGGGCAAGGTCCAGTTGCAACTCGATGCTGGCGACAAGAGTGGCAAGCTGGTCGCTGAACTCGATCACGTCAGCAAATCGTTCGGCGGCAAGCCGGTCGTCGCCGAATTTTCGGCCCGCATCCAGCGCGGCGACAAGATCGGCCTGATCGGCCCCAACGGCGCTGGTAAAACCACGCTGCTGCGGCTGATCCTTGGCGAACTGGCGCCGGATACCGGCACCGTGCGCCAGGGTACGAAGATGGAAAGCGCCTATTTCGACCAGTTCCGCGCCCAGCTCAATCCCGATTCGACGTTGGCCGACGTGATCTCGCCGGGGTCCGACTGGGTTGAGATCGGCGGTGCCCGCAAGCACGTCATCGGCTATCTCGAGGATTTCCTGTTTGCGCCGGAGCGGGCGCGTTCGCCGGTCAGCTCGCTGTCCGGCGGCGAGCGCAACCGTCTGCTGCTGGCCCGTCTGTTCGCCCGGCCAGCCAATGTGCTGGTGCTCGACGAACCGACCAACGATCTCGACATCGAGACCCTGGAATTGCTCGAAGAATTGCTGCAGAACTACGAAGGCACGCTGTTCCTGGTCAGCCACGATCGCACTTTCCTCGACAACGTCGTGACCCAGACCATCGCCGCCGAAGGCGACGGTCGCTGGCGGGAATATGCTGGCGGCTACAGCGACTGGGCCGGTTACCAGGCCGGGCGGCGCGAGGCCGCCGGCGACCCGGTGAGGAACGCGACGAAGGGCGAGGCCAAGCCGGCCGCCAAGCCAGTTGCTGTGGCCAGGGTCAAAGGCGACAAGCTGAGTTGGAAGGAGCAGCGCGAACTGGAAGCGCTACCCGAATGCATCGCCGCACTGGAGACGGAGCAGGGCGAGCTGACGGCGCTGCTCGAAGACCCGACGATCTACCAGCGCGACGCTAAGGCGGCGCAGCAGGCCGCCGAGCGTCTGGCGGCCATCGACGATGAGTTGCTGGCCCTGCTCGAACGCTGGGAGGCACTCGAGGCACGCGCCACCGGTTCGGGCTGAATCAGTCCGGGGTGACGGCCGGCCGGCCAGGCAGCGGTTCCAGGCCGAGCTGTTGGCGGACGGCCTCTGGCGTCAGGTTGAGCAGTTGCCCGATGTCGCGATAGTCGTCGGGCAGGGCAGCATTGTCCCAGCCCTGTGCCGAGTGGCGGGCGAGGCGGACGGCCAGGGCGACGTTGCGTACGCGCGGCTGGTCGGCATGGCGGTCGTCGATCAGCGTTTGCAGCAGGTCGGGCAGGTGCCAGACTTTGCACAGGGCGGTCTGGATATCCTGGAATTCCAGGCCCAGTGTGTGGCGTTGGGCATCTGCACTGCGCAGGGTCGGGTCGGCCGTCTGCTGCGCCTGGATGTCCAGGCCGAGTTTGGGCGCGAAGCACCACACCAGAATTTCGGCCAGGTCGTGTAGCAATGCGGCAATGCGGATGTCCTCCATGCTCAGGTCCTGGCGCCGGACTGCCCAATCCTGAGCGTAATCGGCCGCCCGCTGGGCGCGGCGAATGATCTGTAGCACGCCGAGCAGGGCGTGCGGATGGCAGCCCTTGAGCATGTCCTCGATGGTCGGCAGCTCGTTGAAGCGACGAAAGAAGGGCTGGACGCCGGACATCACCAGGGCGCTGGCGACGGTGGTGATGTCGTGGTGCAGCGAACGACCGTGCAGCGGCTGGATGTAGGCCAGCACGCGGACGGTCATGATCGGGTCCTGCAGGATGACGTGGGCCAGCTCGCGGGTATCGACCCGTTCGAGATCGGCGCGCATCTCGTCGAGACGGCGCCGGGTGACGCGCAGCACCGGCAGGGCATTGTTGCTGAACAACAAGACCCAGGCTTCGGTATCCGGTAGTGGATGGTCGAGCATGGCGCTTCCCTCCAAAAATCGTTATGCATTGTTGTCCGGCGAGTGTAAGGGTCGGCCCGACGCTGGGCAAGCGGGGTGGCATGCGATAATCGGCGCCCCGCCCATCTTTCGTCCGTCCGCCATGCGCTACAAGATCGTTCCGGTGACTCCTTTCGAGCAGAACTGCACCATTTTTTGGTGCGAAAAGACGCGCCAGGCCGCCGTCATCGACCCCGGTGGCGATATCGAGCGTATCCGCGCGGCGTTGGCGGCCGACGACCTGACGCTGGCGGTGATTCTCGTCACTCACGGTCACATCGATCATGTCGGCGGCGTTGCCGCGCTGGCCGATGCGACCGGTGCTCCGGTCGAGGGGCCGCACGAGGACGATCGTTTCTGGATCGATGGCATGGCGCAGCAGGGGCGCATGTTCGGCTTCGCCGATGCTCAACCCTTTGTGCCGACGCGCTGGCTCAAGGACGGCGATACGGTGCGCTTCGGCGAAGTCGAGTTGCAGGTTCTGCACTGCCCCGGCCATACGCCGGGACATGTCGTCTTCTACCATCCGGCCAGCCGCTTGGCCCAGGTCGGCGACGTGCTATTTCAGGGCTCGATCGGGCGCACCGATTTCCCACGTGGCGATCACGAAACGCTGCTGTGCTCAATCAAGGAGCGCCTATTTCCGCTCGGCGACGAGGTCGAGTTCATTCCCGGGCACGGCCCGATGTCAACGCTCGGCGAGGAACGCCGCTACAACCCCTTCCTGAGCGGCCGCTTCGGCTGAACGGGGGCGGCAGGTGTCCCGAAGGAGTCTCTGAATAACTCCCCGCGAGTTGCCGCGCCCGGATTCGGGATGGGATGCAAGGCGCAAAGCGCAGCCACGAGGGGGTTGTTCAGAGATTCCTTAATGAACCGAGCGAATCTTGGCGGCCCAGCCCAGTGCTGCCAGTTGGGCGTCTAAATGTGACTCCGGAGTGATGCCCAGTCTCTGCAGTTTGGCCTCCGAAGCCTCCAAGTCGCGCATTTCGGCGGTATGGATGGCGCGCAACAGGTGGCCGAGCGGGCCGGAATTTTCTGTCAGCGCACCGACGATTTCCTTGTCCAACGGCAGTTGACGCATGATTTCCGGCATCGACATGTTCAACAGCACGTTGAGCAGCGAGAAGGAGCCGATCATGAAAGCCGCGTCGCCGAGATTTTCCATGGCCGGGGCCGAGTGCAATTGCAGGGCTAGCGCTTCCAGCAGGTGACCGCGAGCCGCTGCTTTCTGCAGCAGCGGATTGGGCAGGTGGCCGTCGTTGGGGTCGGCATAGACCAGCAATTGCAGCCAGCGCTGCAAGCGGCGCCGGCCGAGCAGATTGATGGCCTGGGCGAAGCTGGTGATTGGCCTGGATGGCGCCATGGCCGCTGAATTGACCAAGCGCAACAGGCCATAGGAGAGTTTTGATTCCTGGCGGAAAACGCTATCCAGAACGGCCGTATCGGCATCCTGGGCAATCAGCGCCAGCAGTTCCAGCAGCTTGAGGCTGGTGGTGTCGGCCCGGTTCGGCACGGCGGCACTGCGGGTAAGTAGGTATTCGCCGGTGGATAGCGCGCAGGCGTTGTTGAGGAACCATTGTCGGTCGGCATGGCTATGTACGTCGGTGGCGACCAGCGTGCTACGGGTCGACAGGCCGTGCAGTTTGAACGGTGGCAGGCTACGGGCGTGACTGGCGGTCAGCAGCAGATAATGCCAAGTACCGGTGGCCGGCAGCGGCGCGTTGACCGTAGTGAGCTGGGCTACCGCGCAGCCGCTTTGGCGCAGGGCGGCTTCCTGGGCGGCCAGCGTCGCGGTGTCGGCGGCGGCTGGGAATACGGCGACGGCCCGCCGGTCGAGCCGGCCCGGAAGATACGGTGCAGTGGTGGCTGGCAGTAGCCAGGGGTGACGGTGGTCGAAATTGTCGGTCAGCGGCGATTCGGTCAACTGTTGCAGGATGGCATCGCCAGCAGGAAAGGCGCTCAGTTCGGCGCGGTAACCCGACCAAGCATCATCCACGCCGAGCAACGGGTGGATGAACAGGAAGGCGGAGGAGGGCATGGCGTGTTGTCAGAATCACGAACCGACTGATGGTAGCAAAATTGCCTGCCGGGCGTCTTGCGGCGGCCGCAGATTTTCGCTTCGCGCCTTGCCACCCACCCACCGCTAAAGGCCCCACGAGGCTTCTGGCCTTTGGGGTAAAATACGCGCCGATTCAGAACCAGAGCCTGCCATGAAAACAAGTTTTCTCGACTTCGAGCAGTCCATCGCCGATCTCGAAGCCAAAATCGAAGAGCTGCGCTTCGTTCAGGATGATTCGGCGGTCGATATCTCGGAAGAGATCGGCCGTCTGGAAAAGAAAAGCGCGCAACTGACCAAGGACATTTACGGCAAGCTGACGCCGTGGCAGATTTCGCAGGTCGCCCGCCACCCGCAGCGGCCCTACACGCTCGACTATGTGCAGCACATCTTCACCGATTTTGAGGAATTGCACGGCGACCGCGCTTTTGCCGACGACCATGCGATCGTCGGCGGTTTGGCACGCTTCAACGGCCAACCGGTGGTCGTCATCGGCCATCAGAAGGGGCGCGATACCAAGGAGAAAATCTACCGCAATTTCGGCATGCCGCGTCCCGAGGGCTATCGCAAGGCGCTGCGGCTGATGAAGCTGGCCGAAAAATTCGGCCTGCCGGTGATGACCTTCGTCGACACGCCGGGCGCCTATCCCGGTATCGACGCCGAGGAGCGCGGCCAGTCCGAGGCCATCGGCCGCAACCTGTACGTGATGGCCGAGTTGAAGGTGCCGGTGATCGTCACCATCATCGGCGAGGGCGGTTCTGGCGGCGCGTTGGCCATCGCCGTCGGCGACGTTGTACAGATGTTGCAGTACTCCACCTATTCGGTGATCTCGCCGGAAGGCTGTGCCTCGATCCTCTGGAAAAGCGCCGAGAAGGCGCCGGAAGCCGCCGAAACCATGGGCATCACGGCGCACCGCCTGAAGACCCTGGGCCTAATCGACCGCATCGTCAGCGAGCCGGTCGGCGGTGCCCATCGTGACCACGCGGCGATGGCCCAGAATCTGAAAAAAACCTTGCAGGACGCGCTCAAGCACCTGTCGGCGATGAATATCGAGGAACTGCTGGCGACGCGCTACGAGCGGCTGATGAGCTATGGCCGCTTCAAGGAACAAGCTGCCGCCTGATCTCCTGGCGCGGATCGGCGCCTTCGTCGCCGCCCGCCTGGCGTCGCACGAGCGCGTTTGCGTCGCCCTTTCCGGCGGCTGCGACTCGGTCGTCCTGGCCCACCTGTTGAGCCGCCTGGGTCTGTCCGGACGGCTCGACGCTATCCACATCCACCACGGACTGTCGCCCAATGCCGATGCCTGGGCGGCGTTTTGCGCCGACTATTGTCGTGATCTCGGCATTCCGTTGCAGATTCGGCACGTCGCTGTCGCTCGCGATGCCGCTTGCGGCCTTGAAGCGGCCGCCCGTCAAGCGCGTTACGAGGCTTTCGCCGAGGTGCCGGCCGCCTGTTTGGCGCTGGCTCAGCACCGCGGCGATCAGGCGGAAACCGTGCTCCTCAACCTGTTGCGCGGTGCCGGTGTACTCGGCGCCGCGGCGATGCCGTCCGAACGGCAACGTGGTCATCTGCGCCTGTGGCGGCCCTTGCTTGGCGAGACACGCGACGCCATCGAAGCCTACGCGCGGGCCAACGGCCTGCGCTGGATCACCGACGAAAGCAATGCCGATACGCAGCTGACCCGCAATTTCATCCGCCACCAGGTGTTGCCCATCATTGAACAGCGCTTCCCGGCGGCCGAGCCGGCGCTGGCCCAGGCCGCCGCCCATTTTGCCGAGGCCGCCGAGCTGCTCGACGAACTGGCGGCGCTCGATTGGGAGCGGGCGGCGGATGGCGAAACGGCTTGTCTGGCGGCACTGCGCACGTTGAGTCAGGGGCGGCTGAAAAATCTGCTGCGTTTTCGCTTGCGCTGCCTGGGCTGGCGGGTGCCGGTCGCGGCCCGCCTCGACGAGTTTGCCCGGCAATTGCAAAGCGCTGGCCCGGATCGTCACCCGGAACTGTGCCTCGCCGAAGGGCGGATGCGCGCGGCGCGCGGCCGCCTGCACTGGTTGGCACAGTCCTAACAGACTAACGTGGTTCGTCTTTCCGCAGCGAATGGCGTTCAGTTACAATCGATAGATTCCCATTTTGATGAGCAGGCCATGATTACCGGATCCCTTGTCGCCATCGTCACGCCCATGCATGAGGACGGCAGCCTCGATTTGCCGTCCCTGCGCGATCTGGTCGATTTCCATGTCCGCGAGGGCACTGACGCGATCGTCGTGGTGGGGACAACCGGCGAATCGCCGACGGTCGATATCGAGGAGCATTGCCAGTTGATTCAGGTCACGGTCGATCATGCCGCCGGCCGTATCCCGATTATCGCCGGCACTGGCGCCAACTCGACGGCGGAAGCCATCGAACTGAGCGGGTTCGCCAAGCAGGCCGGCGCCGATATGGCACTGTCGGTGGTGCCGTACTACAACAAGCCGACCCAGGAAGGTCTCTACCGTCATTTCAAGGCCATCGCCGAAGCCGTCGACCTGCCGGTGCTGCTCTACAACGTACCTGGCCGCACCGTCGCCGACATGAGCAACGACACCATCCTGCGTCTGGCCCAGGTGCCGGGCATCGTCGGCGTCAAGGATGCGACCGGCAATCTCGACCGGGCTTGTGACCTGATCGCCCGGGCGCCGAAGGATTTCGCGCTGTACAGCGGTGACGACATGACTTGCGTGGCGTCGATTCTGTTCGGTTTTCACGGCAATATCTCGGTCACTGCCAACGTTGCCCCACGCCTGATGCATGAAATGTGCGTCGCCGCCGCCGGCGGTGATGTCGCTAGAGCGCGCACGATCCATTTCAAGCTGCTCGGCCTGCATCGCGACCTGTTCTGCGAAGCCAACCCGATCCCGGTCAAATGGGCTGTCAGCCGGCTGGGTCTGATGCCCGGCGGCATCCGCCTGCCGCTGACGCCCTTGTCCGAATCCGGCCAGGCCCGCGTGCTGGCCGCCATGCGCCAGGCCGGCCTGTCTGTCTGAAAGAATAGAGAACCCATGAATCGCAAGCTTTCCGGTTTCAGTCTGACCGTCATTGCCCTGGCCTTGGCCGGCTGCGGCATGCTCCCCAGCTCCAGCAAGATCGATTACAAGTCGGCGACCAAGACCACGTCGCCCCTGGAAATACCCCCCGACTTGTCGCAAGTCGCGCCCGACGACCGCTATCTGGTGCCCGATGCCGTCGGCAAGGGCAGCGCCACTTTCTCAGGCTATAGCGCCGAGCGCACGCCGGCTGCGCAGGCACGCAACAGCACCCTGCTGCCGGAAGTCGACAAGGTGCACGTCGAACGCTCCGGCAACCAGCGCTGGCTGGTTGTCGCCATGCCCGCCGACGGCCTATGGGATACGGTCAAGGATTTCTGGCAGGAAACCGGCTTCATCATCAACGTCGAGCGCCGTGAAGCCGGGGTCATGGAGACCGATTGGGCCGAGAATCGCGCCAAGATCAACGATGACTTCATTCGGCGGACCTTCGGCAAGCTGCTCGACTCCCTTTATTCGACCGGCGAGCGCGACAAGTTCCGGACCCGCTTCGAGCCGGGCTCCGAGCCGGGGACGACCGACATCTTCATCAGCCACCGGGCGATGGAAGAGGTGTATACCTCCGCGGCCAAGGATGATACCCGTTGGCAGCCGAAGGCGCCGGACCCGGACCTTGAGGCCGAGATGCTGCGCCGGCTGATGGTTCGTCTGGGCGCCGAAGAAAAGCGCGCCGAGGCCCAGTTGGCCAGTGCCAAGGCCGAGCCGCGCGCCCGTCTGGCGCGGGCCAATGACGGTGCCGGTACGCTCGAGGTCGATGAACGTTTCGACCGTGCTTGGCGCCGGGTCGGCTTGGCTCTGGACCGGGTCGGGTTCACCGTCGAGGACCGCGACCGTTCGCGCGGCCTGTACTTCGTTCGCTATGTCGATCCGGAAGCGGACAACCGCAAGAAGGATGGCGGCTGGCTATCGAAGCTGGCCTTCTGGAATTCCACCGATCCGGCGGCGGCCAAGGTCCAATACCGGATTCATGTCGGCGAGGCCGGCCAGCAGAGCATGATTCAGGTGTTGACCAGCGAAGGCGGGGTGGATCGTTCGGAAACCGCGAAGAAAATTCTGTCGTTGCTGCTTGAGCAGCTGCAGTAAGCTATTTGCCGCAGGAGGTGTCAATTTCCTGCGGCAAACGCTCAATAAAAAACGGGGCCCAAGGCCCCGTTTTTTTGTCCCGCAGGACGATTACTTTGCTTCTTCGGCCGGCTTGGCTTCTTCAGCAGCTGGAGCAGCTTCTTCAGCCGGCTTAGCTTCTTCAGCAGCCGGAGCCGGAGCGGCCTCTTCAGCAGCCGGGGCCGGAGCGGCAACGGGCTCAGCCGCCGGGGCAGCGACCGGAGCGGTGACTTGCGGTTCTTCTTTATTACCGCAAGCGGTCAGAGCAACGGCAACCAAGGCGGCAACGAGAATAGACTTATTCATGGGTAGTATCCTTATCGACTAGAAGCTAAAGCAGCAGAATTTTTTAGACCAGAGCCTGCCTGATCAACGGGAGATTATAACAAAAACCTTGGCGTCAAGTGTCTAATTGCTGCGTCGCCACATGGCATTTGAATGTGAGTTACCCGATGCTGAAATCTGGGGCTTTCCTACCACGAGTTTGTGGTGGGCTTTCAGCGAGGTTGTTTGTGGCTATGGCAGGGCTTGCGCTCGGCCCATAGTCATAACCCGAGCGTCGTCGCGTTGACTGCTTCGCCGCCTTCTGTCCAGATGTCTTCGAAGCGGCTGATGTAGGCACGGACTTCGTCCGCTTCGTCGAGCAGCAGCTTGCTGCGTGCTTGTTCGCGGTCGAAGCGGATCAGGGCGTGCCGGTCGTCGACGATCAGCATGTTGTCGCGCAGGCGGGCCAGATGCTCCGGGGCTTGCAGCATCGTGGCACGATGGCCGTAGACGCTCAGGAGTTTCAACAGTCCCGGTTCCTGCTGCCGTTGCAATGGCCCGGCATTGCGCACGACGATGCGCAGCGCGAGGCCGTGGCCGGTTGTCAGTAGGCGCTGCAGGTGGTCGAGACTGCTGGGCGAACCGAAGCGCAGATTGACCAAGTCTTCGTCATAAACGGCTATCTTTTCGCCGGCCGAGGCCAGCAGCCGGTCGACGGTAGCGCGGTAGTCGTTCCAGGAAGTAATCAGTTCGCGAGCCATAGTGTTGAGTTTAACCGATTGATAGAATTCGCGCTTTTTCCGGGGTGAATCGTGCCGATTGGGATCGTCGAGTCGCTGGATCATGAGGCGAGGGGTATTGCCCGCCAAGAGGGCAAGGCCATTTTCATCGATGGCGCTTTGCCCGGCGAAATCGTTGAGTACGCCAGTTTCCGGAAAAAGCCGAACTACGAACTGGCCCATCTGGTGGCCGTACAGCGTGCTTCGGTGGCTCGTGTCGAGCCGCGTTGCCCGCATTTCGGGGTGTGTGGCGGCTGCGCCGTGCAGCACATGGATCCGGGGGCGCAGGTGGCGGCCAAGCAGCGGGTGCTGGAGGACAGCCTGTGGCATATCGGGCGGGTGCGCCCGGAAAACATTCTGCCGCCGATCCACGGTTCGCCTTGGGGCTACCGTCACCGGGCCCGCCTCGGTGTGCGCCGGGTGGAGAAGAAAGGCGGCATGCTGATCGGCTTCCATGAATGGCGCAGCAGCTATATCGCCGATATCCGGAGTTGCGCGATCCTGCCGCCGCACGTCTCGGACCTGTTGTTGCCGTTACGCGAACTGTTCGCCGCCCTGTCTATCGCCGAACGTCTGCCACAACTCGAAATTGCGGTTGGCGAGGCGTGTACGGCCCTGGTTTTGCGCATTCTCCAGCCGTTGACCCGGCGCGACGAGGAATTGGTGCGACAGTTTGCCGACCGTCACGGCGTGGCTATCTACCTGCAGCCGAAAGGGCCGGACAGCGCCTACCGCTTCCATCCGCTCGAAGGAGCGCAGTTGGCTTATTCGCTGCCGGAATTCGGCTTGGAGTTTGCTTTCCGGCCGACTGATTTCACCCAGGTGAATCACGCGGTGAATCGTGTGCTTGTCCGTCATGCCCTGCGTTTGCTCGATCCCCGGCCCGGCGAGCGGATCGCCGACATGTTCTGCGGCCTGGGTAATTTCACGCTGCCGATTGCTCGTTCCGGGGCTGATGTGGTCGGCATCGAAGGCAGTGAGGGCCTGGTTCGTCGGGGGCGGGAGGCCGCCGCGGCGAACGGTCTGGCCGGCAACGTCGAGTTCGGTGTGGCCAACCTGTTCGCCTGCAGCGAAGCGTCGTTGGCCGCGCTCGGCCATTTCGACAAGATGCTGATCGATCCACCGCGTGAGGGGGCGATCGAGTTGGTCAAAGCCCTCGGTCCCGCAGCGCCCCGGCGCATCGTCTATGTTTCCTGCGACCCGGCCACCCTGGCCCGCGATGCCGGCCTGCTGGTGGCGGTCAAGGGCTACCGTTTCCGCGCAGCCGGCGCGGTGAACATGTTCCCGCACACCGCCCACGTCGAATCCGTGGCCTTGTTCGAACGACCATGAAAAAGGCGGCCAAGGCCGCCTGGTTCAGTCGCCCGATGCTGCTCAATCACGCTCGCCGGTGAAGGCCATGATCAGGTTCAGCAGGCTGATGAAGACGTTGTAGACGTCCAGGTAGACCGCCAGCGTGGCGCTGACGTAATTGGTTTCGCCACCCTGCACGATGCGGCTCAGGTCATAGAGGATGTAAGCCGAGAAGACCAGCACGGCGACAGCCGAAATGGCCAGCGACAAGGCAGGGATCTGCAGGAAGATGTTGGCGACGATGGCCAGCAGCACGACGATCATGCCGACGAACAGAAACTTGCCCATGTTGCTGAAATCGCGCTTGCTGACGCTGGCGATCGTGGCCATGGTGAAGAACACCGCGCCGGTACCGCCGGCGGCCAGGGTGATCATCGAGGCGCCGTTGGAGAAACCGAGGGCGACCTGCAGGATGCGCGACAGCATCAGCCCCATGAAGAAGGTGAAAGCGAGCAGCAGGGCGACGCCTAGGCCGCTATTCTTGTTGCGCTCGATACCGTACATGAAGCCCCAGGCGATGCCGAGGAACAGCAGGAAGGCCATGAACGGGCTGCCGGCGAGGAAGCTGAACTGCAACTGGATGCCGACCATGGCGCCGATCACCGTCGGAATCATGCTCAGGGCCAGCAGCATGTAGGTATTACGCAGAACACGGTTCTGACCCAGGGTCGGAACGGCATGATCAAAAGTGGAGGGCTGGCGCGGTATGTTCATGCGGTTAAATCCTTGCGAAGGGTTGACGATGACCGTAAGACTAGCGGACGGCGGCCAAAGTTTCAATTAATCCCCGGTAAAACAGTCAGTTAATGCGTCCGGCCTTTATGCTATCATCCGCGCCTCCCTGGGGCTGTGGCAGAGCGCTTGAATGCACCGGTCTTGAAAGCCGGTGCATCGGTAAGATTTTCATTGTTTTATAAAGGGTTTTGTCACAGTCTCCGCATTTGCGGAAATCCTTTCCGCAACCCTGATCGATTTCAGGGGGTTTGGGTGAGTGGTTTAAACCAGCAGTCTTGAAAACTGCCGAGGTCTTACGGCCTCCGTGAGTTCGAATCTCACAGCCCCCGCCACATATGGAAACGGCCCCGATCAGGGCCGTTTTCCTTCGTTTACTTCGTTGGCTTTACCACCTCGCCGACGCGCCGGTACACCGTTTGGGTGATCTGTTCCTTGGTGTGACCCAGCAGTTTTTGGGCATGCTCAAGGTCAGTCTCGCTGGCCGCCTTGGGTCGGATGTCGCGGAACGGCTTTGTTGCGCAAATGTCTAACGCATTGTTTTATAAGCAATTTTTCTGACTGGGTTTTGGGAAAACCTTGAAAAATCAAATGCTTATGCTGGATTTGTGCAACAAAGCCCGATCAAGGCAGAAGGTGGCAAGCTGGGCTGCTTTCGGATACTCAGCTTTCTCCAGGCCCAGTCGAACTAGCCATTTGATTGCGTCATCGGGCAGGTGAGTGGAAAAGGGTCCCGCCCGGCCAGCAAATCCCTTGCCTTGATCGAGATGCTCCCAAGCTTGCCATCAGCTATGCCGGTCGTGTTGTTGTCGTTCATCTTCACAATATCGCCTTCGCGGACCGGGCGGGTGATCACCCCAAGCTATTTCGTAGGACAAGGGCAGCGCGGTTGTCTTGCCGGGACGGCTGAGTTACCACGGATATTTTCGAGGTACCCACATGCCGATCGGGGGAATGACGGGTTTGCCGTACGCAAAAGCCATGGGTTGCACAAAATTCAAGCGCCAATCCCCTGAAATTTCTCCATGCATCCGAGTGTGGGGCCCTGGTCATTTTTGATGGCCAAGGCTACGATGTTCAGATTCTCAATTGTCATATTTTGAGTATCAAAATGAATAGCTGCTGTTCTTACGGATCACTGATCGTGAAGCTTGCTCAGCGTACCTGGCACCTCTCCCGCAGAGGGATTAACCGCTTCATCCAACCGTTTTCTATTCTCGTCTCCCAACGAATTACGTGGCACTTTAGTTGGTTGCTGCTAATTGAATCGGTATGTTTGATTGTTGGCTGGTATTTGCTGTTGTCGTCAGCAACGATTAATCCTTGGATCAGTGGTCTGGCCTTTGTTGTATTGGCCTTTCTTACCCCAATTGGAGGGCTCCAAGTAATCCAGAGATTGTACCCTGGCTGGAGTGATTCTCTCGATTTTAAGTATCTGTCGTTGTTCGCTTTGCTAATTTTATGGTTGTCAGGCGCATCAGCGAGAGGAGCATTGGGTGCAATGTTTCATACAACTCCTTCGGAGTTGCCTAGCGCATTTGCTGCAGCAAGCTTTTTGGAGAGCGGTTCGTGGCTATCATCAATCGGGATCATTGGGGGGCTTTTTGTTTATGTTTTGGTCATGGTTGGCTTGATTTTTGAGAAGCACTACGACCGTAAGGTTGGGCGAACAAGTGGTGTAGTGAGAGTTCTGTCATTGCTTTTTGTGATGATGCTTGCATCAATAGTTTTTGGGAGCTTGGGGTCGATTTTTCGTCCCGAGATTCGTAAGGTTGTTGTTGCTCAAATTGCTTGGGACATCGATCTGCTTGATGTGCCCGAGCAGTGCATCCCAAAAGATGAGCAAAGTGGGGAATTAAGTTCCGATGCCAGGGACAAGAAGTGGAAGATGTTACCTGCTATCGGCGCTGATGGTGAGTTGTTACTGATTCAAGGTGCTGTAGATCTGCCAGAGAAATCTGTGTGGAAATTTAGCTCAGATGAGCTTCGACGTTTTTCGACATTTAACGTGCAGAGAGTGAAGTGCGATCTAAAACAGGTGGTCTATAGCGATTTGAGAAAATTTGAGAAGCATTGGAAGGAGACATCCCGTTATTGGGGTATTGAACCGATAGCCGGATCTGAATACTCAAAGTAGTCAGCAGCCACTGGAAAAGCCAGAGGCTTGAAATTGTGAGCACCTCGAAGGCACCCATGAAACCGAGAACTGACCGTGTTCCTCGACAGGTAACTCCGCTTTGCAATCTCTGAAATCAATAGCCCATCCCGGTAGTACAACCGCCTTATCTTGCCCAGCTGCTTTATGGTGATCACTCTAGCTTCTCCCTGCCTAAATATTCGGCAGGTCGGATTGAACACCCCGATCAATTTTCAACGCGCATATCTCACGTTTGATGGTCAACTTTCAGTGAGCAACAACACCTATCCTTATCAGGCAGCTCCCCGCGTGCCCGGCCGGGGTGACCAGCGGGCGAGGGTGCCGCGTTGCATCGATTTGAGCTCGGTGCGGGTAAAGACATTCACCGAGACGTGGCGGGCGACGTAACGCTCCAGTACCAAACCGAGCAGATAAGGACTGATGCCGGAGAAATGCTCCTCGTCGACGGTCAATTCGACCTGCACCCCGCGCCCATAGACCAGCGGACCATTGCCGGGCAGGCGGCAGGTTATGGGTTGCGTTCGGCTACCGACGATGCCGGCGATTTGCTGCAACTGCGGGCGGTCGTCGGCGGCGACGAAGAGACGGAGCAAGTCGCGGATCGCCTGTCCGCCCTGGCGGGTATCGAGATCGGTCAGCGGCACATGGCTCAAGGCCAATTGACGGATCAGGCGCCAGGCAATTTCGCCGTCGGCTAGCGGCGCCCGGGGCGCCGAAGGCGGGCGGATCAAGCCGCAGGCGCGTACCGGCGCCGAATCGGGAATACGTAAATCGTCGCGGCCATTGCGCGGAGCAAGGAGCGGCAAATCGCGGTTGGTTGTCCAGGCCTGCACCGACAGGTAGTGGATGTCCTCGGCGAAAGGCGCCTCGTTCTGGTCGACCAAGGACAAAAAAACCTCCGTCCCGACATAAGGCGTGCGCGTGCCGTACTTGCGGGCCGTGCCGGAAAGGAGACGCCGTTCGCGGCGTACCGAAAAATATCGGCCGTAGTTGCCTTCGTCGTCGTTAAGCGTCTGGAACAGTGGACGGAAAACGGTTTCGGCGGTGGTCGAGGCGCGCTGGCCATACAGGGCATCGATCGAGAAGACTTCGAAATCGAGCGGCCGGCCTCGATCGGGCACCAAGTGGTATTCGGTAAGGCCGGGGCGGACTTCGACGCGATCGGTGCGCTTGGGAAAAAGATTGATGATCGGCGTGCAGAACAGCGCAAACTGATCGGCGTCGACATGCTCGGCGAGATGGCCCGGCGGACGATCGAGAAGCAGGACGATTTCGACTTCCTTGCCGTGGATGCGGCGCAAGCCGGGAGCCAGCCCGCGTAGCCCGAAAAAATAAAACCGGGAAGGGCAGGCGAAATATTCGTGCAGCAGGTTATGGCCGTGGAAAGTATTCCAGCGCACGGGCAGCAAGCATTCCTCCAAGCTCATACCGACTTGGGTGACGGCATCGCGGTTGACGACTGCCGGCGAATCGCCGAGTTTGCCGGGAACGCCGGTCAGCGTGGCGAGCGCGCCGGTATGGATGAGTTCCATCAAATGCGAAGCGATGCGCTCGTCGCCGCACAGATAAAAGGGAAGATCATCGAGCCCCTGCAAGTCCGCAAAATTCCACTTGCCCCGGATACGCAAGCGTAAGCGCAGTGCCCCCCGAACCTGGGCATGCGGCGGCAAATAGCGTTCGAGGCCCGGAATATCGGGCGGCACGCCGGTTAAGCGGGCCTCGGCGATTTCCAGCGGCCACAGCGTCACTGGCTGGCCAGTGCGAAACTCGCAGGCTGTCTTCTCGCCGGCCGGCACCTGGGTCAACAGCGCGCTGCCGCGAGGCATGACGAAACCGCGGCTGAAATCGGCCTCGTCGAAAGCCGGCTCCAGGCGCGCCACGGCCATCGACGGGGTTGGGGCGACATAATTGGGGTAAATCACCTCCAGCAAGCGCTGCGAAAACCGCGGAAACTCGGCGTCCAGCTTGATCTGCGTGCGTGCCGAAAGCAGGCAGAAAGCTTCGATCAGGCGCTCTACGTAAGGGTCGGCCACCTCGATGCCTTGCATGCCCAGGCGGCGGGCGATCTTCGGATGGCGGCGCGAAAACTCCCCCGATATCTCGCGCATGAAAGTCAGTTCCTGGTTGTAATACTCAAGCAGCTTAGGGTCCATCGATTAACCTCGTAACTTGAATTGCAGGCGGCTGGTTTCCAGGTCCAGGCTGCTCTGCACCATGAATTCCGCCGGATAGGGGCGCATGTAGACCAGGCCCCGGATTTCGAAAAGCAGGACATTGTACTGATGCTCGCCGCCCGGAGGAGTCAGGGGAACGATTTGCAGCGACTCGGGCAGCAGGCGCGGCTCGAAGTCGAGAATGGCGCGCCGGATAATGCGGTCCACCTCCTCCCAGCGACGCGTGCCCATGAATGTGCCAGCGAAAGGAGGAACGCCGTAATTGATCACCGAGGCGGCAGCCTCGGGGTAGAGCGCGCGATTGATCTCATCTTCCAGGCTGGTCGTATTGAGCAGCCAGGAAAGGTCGCGCTGGACCACTTCGCGCATCTGCGAGGCGCTCATGGCGTAATGCTCGGGTACTTCAATACCGGTCGTCGGCGCATTGTCCACCAGGCGGTCGAGCAGCGTCGGCAACAAATGGGTGTTTGGCCGGCGAGGTTCGTTACTTCTGTTGCGCATTGCTATGCCTCCATTGCCGCTGGCAGGTCCGCTCGGCCTGCCGCCGAACGGTTCCGATACCCTGGAACGTTAAATCCTGCCTCGCGCATAACTCCCGATCCCATTTATCGTTTTCCTCCAATAGGTTTGATGTTCGAGCCGTCGAGTACATCGACCCGGCCGCCAAGGCGGGAGACGGGGGGTAAGTTGGTCTTGAACTCGGCCGCCTGAACTTTCGCTAGATCAAGCGTTCGACCGATCTGGGTGTCGTAGATCGCCAGCTTGCCGAAGCGGGAGTCGGCAAGTTTGAGGGTATCGAATTGGCACTTCTCGGAGCGCATCTCGCGGGTGTTGTGACCGATGGCACCGAAGGTTTTCGCGCGTACCCCGCGGAAGATGAAGGTATCAATATCGTAGTCCGCCGGCTTGGATTCACCCGCATAGCCGCCGCCGAAGGTAGCGCTGTACTCGGCTTCGCTGGAGAACACACAATTGTCGACCAGCACGTTCCTGAACGAACTGGCGGAGAAGCGGCTGCGCTTGGCTCCGGAGAACATACTGTTGCGGATAGTCAGCGAATTGTTATTGGAGTTACCGGCAATGAACTCTAAGTACCCCCCGCTCGCCTTTTCAATGACCATATCCCCCTGAATGCTCGTATTGGTCAGGTCTATGTGATCGAAGCTGCAATTACGCATCGTAAAGGTGTGCAAGGGGGCGCCATAGAAATCGAAGAGGCTGTAGAACTTGCTGTCCTGGAGGTCGACGGTGAGGCGGGCGTTCTTAGCGTCGTCTGCCTTGAGCGCGATGTTCTGCATCTCGCACTTGACCATGTGCAGCAGGGTGTAGGCGGGAAACTCCCAGTTGCGCGCCTTGCAGCGGATCAAGGTCAGGTCGCCGTTGCTGCCGAAAGACCCCCGGTGATTCGGGTCCGGGCTGTCGCCGATGAACTCGCATTCCTCGCAGGTGACATTGACGCTACCGGGCGAACCGCCAATGATGCTCCGGCCGCCCGCCTTGCTGCGCAAGAAATACACATCGCGCATGACGCCGAAGCCGATGATGCCGGCAAAGCGGCAGCCCTCGAAACGGCAGCGGCTCATGGCATCGAGATCGAGGGTATAGCCGCTGGCAAAATCGCAGTCGATGAACTCGATATTATCCCAGGCAATGTTCATGAACTTCTCGCTGCCGAAATGGGTATTGCGGATCACCAAGCGTTGATTCCCAGTTTCCCGCCGGCGCAGTTCTGGGTCGAGCAGATAGTTGTAAGTCTTGCCGAGCTTGGAAACGGACGTTTTACCGAAGAGATTCATGATGTTGAATCAAAAAGCGTGAAGGGGAGTGGTGGTGGCAATGGCGAGCGGCCATTGGCGGCGGGAAGTCATGGCCTTCTATCCTGGAAAGGTCGGATGACCTTCTTGGGATCGGGATACTCCAATCCTCCCTCCTTCTTCTTCTCCCCATAATGCTTATGCCAGAACGCCCAATCCGGCACTTCCCCGAACTCACCCTGCCGGCGTTGGAAGAAGGGGGCGTCGCGGGGTCCCTGGCGCATCGGGAAATAGAAAAACCCTATCTCCACCGGGAAAAACCACGGGTCGCTGCAATTCATGTCCTTCACCCAAGCCTGGTCGGCCGATTTCGTCGGCGCCTTTAGCCCGACCTCACAAAAAGCTTGCCGCAACGGGCGCATCCGGCCGCTTGTCGGCGCCAGGCCAGCGATGCGTTGGCAGTCCTCCTCGCCGAAACTTACCGTCGCCACGCCGGAACCGTTGGCCTGCTCCTTGAAATGGCCGAGGCTCAAGGGGATGCGGTGCCAGGTTTTGGCGGTCGTGGGAGTGGTGGTCTTTTTGTCGTCATCCGCTTCCTTCGCCTCAAACACCCAAAGCGTCAGACTCGTGATGCAGTCGAGCACCTGAAACGCTCGGCCCAGTGTCAAAGTGAATTCCTTGGGCCATTGCCCGAGCGGGCGCGGCAGGATGGTTTCCTTGGCCTCGAAGGCGAAGCGGTAATCCGAGGAAGCGGGCGGCCGGTCCTTCGGCTCGCCCGGTCTCATCAGCATCAGGTAATCGAGCGCCACGCACAGGCGCGGGCGGCCGGACTCGATGCCGGTGCCGGCATCGGTGGTGCTGACGATCTGTTTCACCTGCCGGTTGCCGAGATCGATCAACGAGCCGCTGGGCGGGCGCAGGGTCCAGCCGCGCATTTCGTCATTGACGTTCTGGATGCCGATCGGCCCGCCGCAACTGGAGACCACCAGCGCCGTCGATCCAGCCACAGGCGTATAAGTCCGCGTCTCATTGTGCAAGCCGGGATCGACCGGCGCGGTTCGTGCCCGCACCGCATCGTCGCGCTCGGCCTCGACCTGATACACCGCCGAACGATGGCTATGGCCGGATATGTGCCAATCCACCCCCGGCCGGGCCAGAATCCCATCCCTGAAAAACCGGTCGAGCTTGATTTCGCAGGTGCCGTTGTTGAAAGCGTTGAATCCGGGCACACGCTTCTGCCGCCCGCTAGCCGAATCGTACAGGCCGAAGAGGGACCGGCCGGAGCCGACATCGAGGGCCTGGGAGACTTTCTCCTCCCCCTCGCTGCCAAAATTGACCAGCGTGAAATGACTGGCGGCGACTAATTGCGCCCCGCTTTTCTTCTTGGCCGCTACGGTGGTGGCGAGCAGGGCCAGTTGGCTATCGGTGAAGCTGCCCTTGGCGCGCGGCAGGGGGCCGGTGCCTTGAACATCGCGGCTGCGCCCGGCCGGCGAGGTGGCTTCGAGCGGGTTCTTGTAATTCTCCTCCTCGCCCCAGGCCAGCCCGAGCAGCAGGGCGAACGGCTGTGGCTGCTCGGCATCCGGCTCGGCTCCGAGGGCCAGAACGAAGTTGTCCAGCGGGGAGAGCAGCACGGCCAGCCAATCGTAGCGGTCGGGCGTGAAGTTATTGCCGGTATGGATCTGCCCATAGGTCGGGCCATAGGCCAGGGTGGCCTCATAGACGGTCAGATTGTGATCGGCGGCGATACCCTCGTTGGCCCTGCCCTTGATCCAGGCGCTGGCTTCTTCGAGCTTGGCGCGGTGTGTGTCCCCCGAACCCTGGGGCCAGGCGTCCTCCTTGAGGTCCAGGTTGAAGGCCCAGCCATTCCCTGCTTCGACCCGTGGGCTGATGCCATACGGCATGGCGTAGGCGTCGTGATTGCCGCTGGTGACGAAGACGGGCAGACCGCGCTCGACGGTGCAATCGCGGATCAGGCTGTAGACCAGCACGTCGTCGATGCCGGTACGGTAGGTATTGTCGTTGCGGTTGAGATGGGCCAGGAGGTTGAAGGCTTTCCACTGTTCGCCGGGGGTGGTGTCATTGGGATTCTTGGCGGTGAAGGGGGCGGGATCGATATTGCGGTGAAAGTCGATGAGATCGCCGGTGAATACCAGAAAGTCCGCCTTCTCGTCCTTCATTTTGTCGATCAGCGCATTGAGATGGGCCAGGGCGTGACACATCTTGTGCCAGCCGTGCGGCTTGGCCAGATCGCCGGCGGTTTCTTCCAGTGCGGGCGGTAGGCAGGTGGCGACGGCCTGGCGCAGGGCGAGGTGGCGGGCATTGACATGCACGTCGGTCAGGTGGCCGATGCGCGGTGGGGTGTCCACTGCCCGCCGCATGACCGGGTGCCAGACGGCGACATGGCGGCCGGACTGATGGGCGATTTGGCCGGCCTGCTTGGCGGCGGCTTCCTTGACCTGGTATTCCTCCAGCCGGCAGTTGCCCAGATTGGCCAAGTCGATGGGATTGAGATCGGCTTGCCCGGCGCGGCGCTGGAGAAAGCGGGCGAAGAAGAGGTCGGCGCTATGGACACACTCGCTTTTCTGCCACGGGCCGAGCTTTCCGTTGAGGGGGGCGTACCAGGCAAAACTCAACCGGCTGTCGGCGGTGATCTTCTCTGACAGTTTGTCGAGGTCAAGCTCGACCTCATAGACGGCGCTGCCGTCCAGTTCCTTGGCGTAAGCCTGGGCAATGTGCGGGGAGATCGTGGCGAAGGGCCGGCCGTGCCGGTCATGCAGGCGCTGGCCGGTCCCGAAGATGCCGCATTTCCAGACGCGGATGGCTTCCTTGGCAAGCGGGCAGTCCTCGCCGTCGCCATAGAGGCCGTCGTCGAGAGAAATTTCGTCCGGATAGGTCGGCTTGTCCTTCTCCATCCCGACCAGACGCAGGTGGTGGTTGATGTAGTAGTAGGCGCAGGGGGCGGGCAGGTTGGCAGGAATCTTCGGCGCCGGCGTCAGGTGCGATGGTGCGGGGTTGGCCTGGGCGGCAACGGTGGCGCGGGCCATTCGGCCCGCCGCCCCGATGCCGAATTTGGATTCGGAATAGGGAATGGCGATGTAAAGGCTGCATTTCTTTTGCTTGGATGCAAGCAGCAGCGGCGCGCCGAGACTGGGGTAGAGAATGACGCCGATCAAGGATGACGGAGGCAGACAGTCGGTGAGGGCGCTCGGGGGCGGCTGATCGCAGCCGGCCAGTCGGTGGACGACTTCAATCGGATCGTTGCTGTATTCGGCTTGCGTCATGCGGTTTTTCCACGCGGGGTGGGGGCAAGAGGATGGGCGATGCGGGCACGGCTTTGTTCGGCCAGCACTAGGCAGTGCTGGCCGTCACGATATTTGAACCACCAGGCGAGCGGGATGCGAGCGTCGGTTGCGAGGGCGATGAGTGTGAGCATTCAGGTTATCGAAACGGTGACCTTTACCCGGCGGGTTGCAGCCTCGTTCGCAGCTGGTAGTAAGCCGCGTTGGAAATATCCGTTTGCAGGGTGCCGCCAGTCATCGAGAAATGCTCGAACGAGTCGTGCACATAGTTCTCGAAAAAATGCTCGACGGGAGCAGCAACCGCCCCGCGCTTGGGCGGAAAATTCGCACCGCTGCCTCGTCCTTCGGGGGTTCGCGCCAGACACGTCAGCAAATGCCGCATGACCTGGAACTCTTTCTCGCGTTTCTTGTTGCCCTGATAGGCTTTGCGTTTCTGCTCCACATCCTCGACGGCCAGACCGGCGTCGATCCAGCGCCAGTATTGATCCATATGCACCTGGAAATGCTGGACGACATTTCCCGACGGGCCGACGGCGGCCATGTAATGGTTCAGCGCCTGAATGACGGACTGGGGAACGTCGAAGGAGGGCCGGTATAGCACTTCCCAGTTTTTTTGTCCTTTCATTTCCCCCAGTGAGCGCATTTTTAGGCCGGTACTACGAGCTTCGTCGAGCATTTGCAACAACGCGATTCTGGCCAGTTGATTGGAGCGGCCCTGTTCCTCTGGTGCGTAGCCGCCGCCCACGTCGGCATGCGCGCCGGGATAAACGACGCATTTGTGATGGCTGTTCACCTCCGTCAGCGGAAACGCCGCCCGCAGTTCATGCGCGGCGACGATATGCGTGCACTTTTCGACGAATGGCGGCACCTTGGTCTTGATGGTTTCCGGCTTCTTGTTGGTACCGGCCCCGCCGACGGATTCGACCGTATCGAACACCCCCAGGAACTTCACGTTGAGCGGCAGGCCGTCGTACACCAGTTTCAAACCCGCCTTCTTGACCTTGCTGTGCGCCGGCAGCCAGTGCAGGAAGGCCCGCGCTTCGGTCGCGCCACGGGAAAAACCGAAGACGGCGAGGTTGATTTCGTCAACTTTCCGTAGAGCCCGCCAATCTTCAACGGTTTTGGTGAAATCAAAAACGGCCTTCTCAAGCCGCTCGGTAATTCCGTCGGCAAAACCTTTGCCGAGCCATCGATTGTCCGATTCTTCGTAACCTTCTATTTTTAACGGTCGATTTCCAGTTGCCGTAGGGATCATTCGCTCCTCGTACCGCTCTCGGAAACTGAACTTCCGGCCCAGCCCTTCATAATAGAGGCGAATAATGCCTTTCTTCGGGTCGTCTAAATGAGCGTGGAATAGAGCAGCCACGTTGGAGTGGCATTTCGGGAAATCCTTCTCCCGGTGGTTGCCGGTACCATCAAAGAACAGGCTGATCCAGAGCTTGACATGGCAAACGGGACATGCCGGCGAATTGGGGTCACGAGTAATTTCTCTAGCACGCTTGACCATGTTTTCGACGGCTTGAACTTTCGGTGCGATTGCATCAGCCATGACTATTTGACTCCATCCGTTCGTTCCAAAGGTCCGTCGTTCATTGGGCCAGAGTAAGTTTTTGAAGGTTTAATCCCAAGCTCTTTAAAACGGCTTTCCATCAGGTCTTTTCTAGGCCAAGTGTGAACAGAGCGTACTTCCATCACCACCTTCTGCCCCGGCAAGATATGCACAACGCCGTAATGCGCTAGATCAGGCCACCATTTTTCTATGGTAGCGATGGTTTTGTATTCTGACTTATCCCAAAGGGTTACTTCTACATTTGCAGTCTGGCTATTCTCTGATAGATCAAAACAGCACATTCCAGAGCCGCCTCCTACTTCTCCATTTGGCACTTCATCAAGTCCTGCGGCAACCTCTTTTCCATTTACTCTTACAAAAGCAATTGTTTCATTTGAGTAGTTATAAACGATCCCGGTTAGACTGACAGTTTCTGGTTCTCTGGCTGAACAGGCAGTTACCCCAATCAGTATGGCGATCAATAATGCCAAGCCCCTGAATTCCATTTTCATGGTTATTGCCTTCCGTCGCTTGAATTAACTGGCACTCTTTGGCGCATCCAGGTTGGATTTTTAGGTTTGACCTTGGTCGCATCCTTCATCTGAGCGTTGTTGAATGAATCTCATGGTGTACGAGAAAGAAAATATCAAGGTCAGAGTAACGCCGGCAATGAAGGTAAAGAAAACCGCTCTGTACCCACAGGCGCCTTCAAAGCCACTTCCAAACCAATGGCAAGGCGCTATTTCGAGAAACAACCAACCAAGAACTGTAAATAGCACAGTAAAGCCAAGCATTGATGCAATAAACACCAGAAAAACAGCAATTGCTTTCATGTTAGAAACCCCAGGGTCCAAAATATGTTCAATTGATCGCATTATTTATTCTTATTCTTCATTCGTTTATCCAATTCCGCCCAGATTTCAGAGGGAACAAAATCCAGCACGCTGCCGAATGACGGGCTGTGATTTTCCCGGTAGCGCAGCGCTTCGGCAAAGGGCGGCAATTGCTCGAAGCCTTCGGGAAACTGGAAGCTCAACACACAATAAAGGGAGAGATCGGGGCGTTGTTTTAGACCGAGGGCTTCGGTTTTTTCAGGCGGTGGCGTATTTGCGCCGCCTCACGGATCGGACTGACCTTGTTGGGGTTGGTTTGCTTGAATTTCTGCAATGCCTTCTATTCATCATCAAGATTTTTGAATTTGTATGCGTGTGTCGGCGAAATGTAACAAATAGGTACTAATCTTTCCATTCTCTTACAATTTGTGCGAGTTCATCCCGAGATATTTTCCTGGCCTTCAACAATGCTGCCAGCTCGTCACGCGTAAGAGGATAATCTGCTGTAAGCCGCCTCAAATCTGTTTCTGATACTGGATAAGCCCAAAGAGGGTTTTCGGAACCAACTTTACTATCGACGCGCTCTACTGGTGGCATGCCTTTATAGTTCAACTCAATTATGTAAGTGCTATGCCCTTCATCATATGACTTCTGGTGAAACAGAATAGTCCCGGCCGGTAGTATATAATGCTCAGGTTTTCCACTAGGGGATGAAATTAGAACCGGCTCTGTCAGCCGGAAAGCATACTCTTTGTCCATAGATGTCTCCTTAAAAAAAAATATAGCTACAATGGCGCCAGTTATGGCGGTTGCTATGGCAATGGATAAATATCTGGGCTTATTTATTGTTGCCATATGTTTGTGTGAGGTATGGTTTTTGTTTGTCTGTAGACTCCAGCATTGCCTTCAAGTCTGCTGGCATAAATATTCGGCTAGGCCATCCTTTTAGCTTTGCGGCAGCTTTCTCAGTAAAGCTCAAGCCGCGACCTTCATTGAAATTTGCTTGATCGTGTGCAAGTTCAGGTATGGCAATTAGCGCCCCATCCATGCTTATTGTTGTACAGTTATTCGTGAGTGCATGATAATTTCTCGTGAGGCGGTATTCTTTCATATACTCACCGCGTTCTTTTGTTATCGGCAATCCTTGGGTAATATTTTTGTAATACATATTAACTTGATCTGCTTGTTGGTCAGTTATTTGATATGAAAATCCATGTGTCTGTCGGCCAGTGGAATTTTCACCTGCAATATATTGAGGGAGTCCGGACCAAATACGAAGGATTCCTGGCCCCTCGGCACCAAAATCTCCTGTTGCGCCAGCGTAGCGACCAAAATCATAGATGTGTTCGCTATTGCTTTTAATTATCCGCAAAGCTACATGGCCATAAGTATGCCGCTCTCCGCGAATATCTGTATACGGCCCTCCAATCAGCAGCTCAAGAGAGGCATTTTGAATTCTTATTATATTTTTACGGGTGGTATTGCCATTGATACTTTTGCTTGCCTGTATTCTTGTGGTCGAAGTTTTTTCAACCATGGCTATGCCTCAAGTCGAGCGTTAATGTCAGGAAAAGCGATACTACAACATCCACGATAAGTATCATCAATGCGAACAGAGCCTTCTCCATCGAGTTGTCCTGCAATCGTTTGGCCATCAGGAAGTATTAGTTCGTAACGTTCATTGGCAATTGGTTGGCCCATAACATCCTCCAGACGAAATTCCACCCAGGTCTTTTCGTTTATCAGTGACTCAAGGACAAGCGGCAAACCTCCCGGAAAATCCCCCGCCGTCACCGGCTCGGAAACCGGCCCGACGCGTTTACGCCCGGCGCTGTGCTCGGTGTAGGCGCCCGGCGTGCGATGCGCGATGCCGCCCGCCGCCCAGCGCGTGGTGCTGCCGCCACCGTTGACCAGCAGGTCGTTGCGGGCCAGCAGGCGGATTTCTTTCGCCGCCATCGTGATATCCATGTGGGCGAGCACCGAGATGCCGTGGTTGAGCGCCCGGATGGAAATATCGTCGGTCGCGGCCACCAGTCGTATGCCGAGTTGATGAGCAAACATCCGAATCCCCTTGGCGACACTGGCGAATAATCCACTCTGAGAAGCAACGGAGACATGTCCCTGAGTGGTGATCGCCGTATCGCCGCCGCTGGCCAGCTGCAAGGTCTCAGCCGCCGAGATGGCAATCCCGGCCGGACTATCCGCGGTCAGATGCGGCCGCTCGAACTCCGGAAACTGCCGCGCCTGTGGATCAGCACTTCCCTGCCCGGCAATCTCTTGGACTTGGCTGTCGAGAGTACGGGCCACCTCATCCTGAGCCCCCTCCTGCGCCTCATGCTGATTCGCCAGATCGGCCAATGTGGCATGTGATTCCTGAGCGGTTTGCAGACGGTTGCGGGCCTCATCCAGCGATTTGACATGGCGCTGTGCCTGGTCGCGTCCCTCGGTCGTCAGCAACATCCCTTGCGCCGCCCGGATCACCCCATGCGCATCGGTGCGCAACTCGAACCCATCCCCGCGTGGCTCGGCCCGCCCCTGCTCATCCGGAATCCGGGCAATGGCCCCGAGGTTGAGTTGGGATAGCGCCGCATCGGAAGACAGTTGAGCCTGCACGGCCCCCGTCGTATCGTCGAGAATCAGATGATTGTGACTCTCGCCATACAGCTCCTTCGAGCGATATCCCGATAGGGCTTGATTGGCCGGGAGTGCCCAAGGCGGTGGATTCTCATCATCGGCCAGACGCCCGGAAATGAGCGGCCGATCCGGATCGCCCCCCTCGAAAGCGACCAGTACCTCATGACCGATACGCGGTAAATGGATGCCGCCATAGTGGCGTCCAACCCAAGGGGCGACAACGCGTAACCAGCACGAAGAGCGTTCATCATTGGCGTGATAGCGATCCCACGGGAAAGCCACTTTCACGCGTCCCAAAGGATCGGTCCAGATCTCCTGATCGGCCGGACCGGTCACGGTGGCGCGGACCGGTCCATGAATGATCGGCCGGGGTGTACGGAGAGGGGGCCGGTAAGCTTCGGTCGCCGGTTGCAAGGTAAACGTCGACACACAGCGCCAGGCTTGTGGCGGTAGCGAGAGATTGCCGAGCAGAGCGCTCTGGCTCTCCTGGGCAATCTCCTCGATCTCGATGTCCGATTCGAGAACCAGCCAATCGACATTGACCGCCTCGCGCGGATGGCGATTGAGACGAAAGCGCCGGCCCGTACAGAGACCACGGACATTGCCCTGAGCCGTGGCCCGAACCCCCTCGGCGCGCAGCGCCTGTAAGCGAGTGCGGACAAAATGCTCGCCCTCGGCCCGTGGATCGTTACCTGGCCCGGAGAGGCCGGTGGCACCGGCCTTGGGTTGGCTGGCGTTATTGGGCCAGTCGAAGACTTCTTGTTCGGCCCAGCCGGTCGGCCGGGGATCGGCATGGCGCACACTCAGATCGGCACGGCGCCGGGTGTAATCGACATCGCTGCTGGCCCAGACACCGGTGACCAAGCGATCATCGAGCGAGAAGACATTGAGATGCTCCTCATCGATCTTGTGGCCGGGTGGGTAATAGGTCAGCGCCCGATAGGCTTCACTTTCCGTTTCCTGCCAGGCGCCGGCCTGGTCGGCGAGGACCAGCTGGTGTTTGCCATCGCGATGCTCGAACCACCAGGCGATACCCCATTCCTCACAGAGACGGGCGAAGAAAGCGTAGTCGGTTTCGTTGTACTGGACTTGGTAATCACGTACTGGATAAGCACCAGCATCGAGACGCTTATCGACGGGGAAAGGGTAATCGGCCAGTAACTGATCGAGCAGTTGGACGACGGAAATATCCTGGAAGATCTTGCAGTCGCGGGTCAGCGTGGCGAGCCACAGCCAGGGACGCAGGGTCAGGCCATAGACATGGTGCCGTCCCTCTTCACGCAGGTAGCGGGCTTCACTCACTAGAGCGGAGATTTCGCGCACGCCGGCGCCGCGATTGGCCCCCCCATCGCCCGTGTCGCCGGGGGTGTAGTGGCCTTGGCCTTCGAGTTGGATGGACAGCGTGATTTCACGGCCGACGCGTTCCGACAGGTCGAGGTCGGCCCCTGGGCCGGATACCTCGCCAACGGCTTCCGGGGTCTTGAGTTCGAGGACATAGTCGAACAGCGCGCAGACGCTTTCCCGACCCCGCAACCGCACCGGGGTCAGCGACGACTCGCCCGACTCGGACGGCAGCGCCGGACCACTGACCGTTAGGGTGCGCGGAGCGGTGAAGTCGAAGGCAGCGGGCATGGCGGGGCTCCAGAGGGTGAATCGTATGGAGGCGGCATTATATGACGAATGATCGCCCGGGTAGGCGCTTGCATAATCTTCCGTCAAGAAAGGCGGGTTTCAGATTGAGACACTACCCAGTAGCCAAATGGATAGCCGAAAGTATGGTGTAAAATCAAAAAGTTCCGGTGGCCGCTGGAGTGAGGCAACAATTTCAGTTGGTCTTGTCGTTTAGGTGCCGCAGCAGGCACGACTTTGTTTTGGGGTGATTCAGATGTCCAGGAAAAAACTGACTTTCTTAGCCGTCGCCAGCGCAGTGATGCTGCAAACTGGTTGTGATGCCACCAACATCAAGATGGGGGATGAGGGTGCCAAGACCGTGGCCACCGGCTCGGCGGCTGGCGCGGCTACTTCTGGTGAAAGCTCGGCGCTGGAAAAATGCGCTTCGCCGCTGGGTACGGTGTCGCTGGTGGAAAACCAGAGCGCCGGCTGGTACACCATCCTGCGCGACGAATACAAGCTGCCGCCGACGGCCAACTTGCTGCGCCTGCTGATCCAGCAGTCCAACTGCTTTGTCGTTGTCGAGCGCGGTGCCGCTGGCATGAAAGCCATGGGCCGCGAGCGCCAGTTGCAGGACTCCGGCGAGATGCGCGGCGGCAGTAATTTCGGCAAGGGCCAGATGGTGGCATCAGACTATGCCATGTCGCCCGAGATCATTTTCAGCGAAGGCAACACCGGCGGCATCGGCGGTGCCCTGGGCGGCATCATCGGCGGCAGAAGCGGCAGCGTGGTCGGCGCTGTGGCGGGCGGTACCAAGACACGCGAGGCTTCGACCATGCTGACCTTGGTGGATAACCGTTCCGGCGTGCAGGTGGCGGCCAGCGAAGGCAGCGCTTCCAAGACCGATATCGGTGGTTTTGGCGCGCTGTTTGGCAGCAGCGCCGCTGGCGGCCTGGGCGGCTACCAGAACACGCCGCAGGGCAAGGTCATCGCCGCCGCGTTCATGGACGCCTACAACCAGATGGTGCGCTCGCTGCGCAATTACAAGGCGCAGAGTGTGCAGGGTCAAGGCTTGGGCGGCGGCGGCCGTTTGGGCGTGGACGGTGGCGCAACCCCGCAGCAAACCTATACGCCGGGCAACGCGCCCAAGCGTAAGAAGTAATCCGACGCCGTCGAACGAAAAAGGCCACCGGAGAGGTGGCCTTTTTATTTTGTACCAACCAAACGAGCCTGGTCAGTATCAGTGTGCTGCTTCCCAGTTCGGTCCGACGCCGACCTCGACCACTAGCGGCACGGCCAGTTCGGCGACTTGGCTCATCAGGCATGGCAACTGTAGGCGGACTTCGTTCAATTCGCCGTCCGGTACTTCGAGCAGCAGTTCATCGTGTACCTGCAGCACCAATTTGGACTGCGCTCCGGTGCCGTCCAGCCAATCCTGTACGGCGATCATCGCCATCTTGATCAGGTCGGCGGCGGTGCCCTGCATCGGCGCGTTGATCGCCGCCCGCTCGGCGGCCTGGCGGCGGTTGCCGTTACTTGAGCGGATTTCGGGGAACCATAGCCGGCGGCCGAAAGCGGTTTCGACGTAGCCATTTTGCCGGGCCGTTTCGCGGGCTTCTTCCATGTAGCGGGCGACGCCAGGGTAGCGGTTGAAATAACGGTCGATGTAGGTTTGCGCCGCGCCGCGCTCGAGACCGAGTTGGCGGGCCAGGCCGAAGGCGCTCATGCCGTAGATCAGGCCGAAGTTGATGGTCTTGGCGATGCGCCGCTGGTCGGAGCCGACTTCCAGCGATGTGACGCCGAAAATCTCGGCGGCGGTGGCGCGGTGCACGTCCTCACCGTGGGCGAACGCCTCGCGCAGGCGTTCGTCGCCGGAGAGATGGGCCATGATACGTAGTTCGATCTGCGAATAGTCGGCCGAGACGATGCTGTTGCCGGCCGGGGCGACGAAGGCGGTGCGGATTTGCCGGCCTTCCTCGCTGCGCACCGGGATGTTCTGCAGATTGGGGTCGCTGGAGGCCAGCCGCCCGGTGACTACCGAGGCTTGCGAGAAATGGGTGTGTACCCGGCCGGTTTGGGCATTGACCATGCGCGGCAGTTTGTCGGTATAGGTGCCCTTGAGCTTGGATAGGCTGCGGTGTTCGAGCAAGAGCTTGGGCAGCGGGTAGTCGAGCGCCAGTTCGCTGAGCACTTCCTCGTCGGTGGATGGACCGCCGGAGGGCGTCTTTTTCTTGACCGGCAGGCCTTGCTTGACGAACAGAATCTCGGCCAACTGCTTCGGCGAGGCGAGGTTGAAGGGTTGGCCGGCGAGTTCGTAGGCGGCGGTTTCCAGGGCCATGATCTTCTGGCCCATGGTGTGGCTCTGCCGGGCCAGTACCGCTGTGTCGACCAGAATGCCGTTGCGTTCGATGCGCCAGATCACTTGCCGGGCGGGCATTTCGATGTCGTGGTAGATGCGGCTCAAACCCGGCTCGGCGGCGAAGCGCGGATGCAGCGCCTGGTGGATGCGCAAGGTGACATCAGCATCCTCGGCGGCGTAGGTGGCGGCGCGCTCGATGTCGACCTGGTCGAAGCCGATCTGCTTGGCCCCCTTGCCGCACAAATCCTCATAGGCGACGGTGTCGAGGCCGAGGTGGCGGCTGCACAACTGGCCGAGATCGTGGCCCTTGTCGGATTCGAGCACGTAGCTCTGAAGCAGGGTGTCGTGTGCGATGCCGGCCAGCCGGATGCCGTGGTTGGCGAATACATGCTGGTCGTACTTGGCGTTTTGCAGCACTTTCTGCTTGCCGGCATCTTCCAGCCACGGCTTGAGGCGGGCCAGCACGGCGTCGCGCGGCAATTGCTCGGGAGCACCGGGGGCGGTGTGGGCGAGCGGGATGTAGCAGGCCGCGCCGGCCTCGACCGACAGTGAAATGCCGACAATTTGCGCGGCGAAGGAGTCGAGGCTGGTCGTCTCGGTATCGAGGGCGGTGAGTTCCGCCGCGTCGATGCGGGCCAGCCAGGCGTCGAACTGCGGCCAGTCGAGGACGGTTTCGTAATGTACGGCGATCTTGCCGGCTGGCGCGGTGCTCGCCGGCTCGGCCGAAACGGTGCGCGCCGGTATGGCGGCCGCTGCCTCCGGGCCATCGATTTCGCCGAGCCAGGAGCGGAACTGGTAGTGGACATACAGTTCACGCAAGACGGCGGTGTCGCGCGGCGCGGCGATCAGATCGGTCGGCTGCGGCAGGTTGGCGAGGTCGCAGGCGATGGTCACCAGTTTCTTGCCGAGCGGCAGGAAGTCGAGATGGTCACGCAGATTCTGGCCGACCGCACCGCCGATTTCGCCGGCATGGGCGACGATTTGATCCAGTGAGCCGAACTGGGTCAGCCATTTGACGGCCGTCTTCGGCCCGCACTTGGCGACGCCCGGCACGCCGTCGACGGCATCGCCGACCAGGGCCAGGTAATCGACGATTTTTTCCGGCGGTACGCCGAACTTCTGCTCGACGCCGGCCGCATCGAGCAGTTCGTTGCTCATCGTGTTGTACCAACGTACCCGTGGCCCGACCAGTTGGGTCAGGTCCTTGTCGCCGGTCGAGATCAGCGTCTCGATACCGGCGACGTCGGCCTGCCGGGACAGGGTGCCGATCACGTCGTCGGCCTCGACGCCGTCGACCATCAGCAGTGGCCAGCCGGCGGCCCGGATCGCGGCGTGCAGCGGTTCGACCTGGCGAACCAGGTCGTCGGGCATCGGTGGCCGGTGCGCTTTGTACTCCGGATACCAGTCGTCACGAAAGGTCTTGCCCTTGGCATCGAAGACGACGGCCTTGTAGTCGGCCTTGTAGTCGCTTTCCAGACGACGTAGCATGTTCAGGACGCCGTAGATGGCGCCCGTCGGTTCTCCCGACTGGTTGCGCAGGTCGGGCAGGGCATGGAAGGCGCGATAAAGGTAGGACGAGCCGTCCACCAACAACAAGAGAGGCATGGGAAGTGACGGAAAATACGAATACGAAACTGACGATGGGAGTGGGCGCCGAGTCCCCGTTGCGGTCGAACTCGGCCCGCGAGGCCTGGCGGATTTTCGGCATTATGTCAGAGTTCGTCGAAGCGACTGATCGCCTGGCGGCAATCAAGCCGGCGGTTACCATTTTCGGCAGCGCCCGGATCCAGGAAGGCACGCCCTATTACGAACTGACCGAGAAAACCGCCCGCCTGCTGTCTGATTCCGGCTTCAGCGTCATTTCCGGCGGCGGCCCAGGGATCATGGAAGCGGCCAACCGCGGTGCCTACTACGGCAAGTCGCCATCGGTCGGCCTCAACATCCAGTTGCCGCACGAGCAATCGAGCAATCCCTACCAGGATATATCGCAGACGTTTCGCCACTTTTTCGCCCGCAAATACATGTTTGTCCGCTTCGCCAGCGCCTATGTCGTGATGCCGGGCGGCTTCGGCACCTTGGACGAATTGATGGAAGCGCTGACCCTGCTGCAGACGGGCAAGGCGCGCAAGATTCCGCTGATCCTGGTCTGCTCGGCCTTCTGGAAAGGGATGCTGGATTGGTTCCGCGAGCATCTGGTCGGAGAAGGAATGATCGACCCGGGGGACATGGATCTCATCCAGATCATCGACGAACCGGAGGGCGTGGTCGAAGCCATTTTCAAACACTACGAGGCGCGTCCTTTCGGGCCGCTGCCCGCCGAGCACGAGCAGTTGCTCAACTTATAGGAACCGCTGAACAAGTCCCTCGCGGCTGCCGCATCCTGGATTCAGGCGGTCTGCTGCGTTGCAAATACTCGCCATAGCACCACTATGGCTGCGCTTTGCGCCTTGCATCCCATCCCGAATCCAGGCGCGGCAACTCGCGCAGACTTGTCCAGCGGTTCCGTAATAAAATCGGCACTCGATCACCGAGGAATCTCCCCATGCGCTGCCTTCTCCCCCTCCTGCTGCTTGCCGCTCTGCCGGTCTGGGCCGAGCAGCCCGCTACGCAGCCGCTGCCGGCCGTGCCGCCGCCGCCGCCGGGCATGGAAGCTTTCGATTCCGCGCTCGAACCGGAAGTGACCATCGTCAAGGGCGAGCAGGAAACGCGTGAGGAGTTCCGGATGGGCGGCAAGCTGTACATGGTCAAGGTCACGCCGGCGGTTGGTCGCCCCTATTTCCTGGTCGACCGCCACGGCGACGGCATCTTCATTGAAACCGATATCGAGCCGCGGCCGACGCGGCCGCCGATGTGGATCATCCATAGCTGGTAAGCCTTGTCCGTCTACACCTTGGTCGGGCGTGAGGAATTAGCCGCCTGGCTGCAGCCGCTGGGCGTCGGCGAGCTGCGCGAATATGTCGGCATCGCCGCCGGCATGCAGAATTCCAACTACTTCGTCGACACCGCCGGCGGACGTTTCGTGCTCACGCTGTTCGAGCAACTCGCAGCGCCGGAACTCGATTTCTACTTGGCTCTGCAAGACCATCTGGCCAGTCGCGGGTTGCCGTGCCCGCGCCCATTAGCCGATGCCGCCGGCCGCCGCTGGCGCCCGCTGGCCGGCAAGCCGGCGGCGCTGTTGAGCCGCCTGCCAGGGGGTGCCATTGAGATACCCGATGCCGGCCAGTGCCGGGCTGTCGGTCGCCTGCTGGGCGAACTGCACGTTGCTGCCGCCGATTTTCCGGCGCCACCGCCCAATCCCTGTGGTGCTGGCTGGTGCCGGCGCATCGGTACATCGCTGTTGCCGCGTTTGAACCCAGACGAGGCTGCCCTGCTGCAGGACGAACTGGCCTTCCAGGCGGCGCAGGATTACGGTGGTCTGCCGCACGGCGTCATTCACGCCGATCTGTTTCGCGACAATGTGCTGTGGGATGGCAACCAGCCGAGTGGCGTGCTCGATTTCTATTTCGCCGGTGCCGATTGCCTGTTGCTCGATCTGGCCGTGGTGGCCAATGACTGGTGCGCTTCAACCGAGGAACTGGCGGCGCTGGTCGCCGGCTACTGTGCTGTCCGGTTGCCGGGCGAGGCCGAGGCGGTGGCCTGGCCAGTGCTGCGGCGGGCGGCGGCGCTGCGCTTTTGGCTGCTGCGCCTGGAGGCACGCCACCAGCCGCGTTCTGGCGAAGTGGTCACGGTCAAGGATCCGGATCATTTCTGCCGTTTGCTGGAAAACCTGCGCCTTGCCCCGGCCGCGCTCCCCCGTTAGCATCCAAGCATGACTGAATCCCCTGCCTTTCCCCTACAGCCGGCGCCGTTTACCGGCGAAAGCCGCGAAGTCGATGCCGGCGCCTGCTTCGACTGGTTGCAGCAGGGCTGGCTGCTGTTTCTCGCCAATCCCGGCGTCTGGATCGGCAGTACGGTGCTGCTGCTGGTCATTCTGTCGGCCATTTCCATCGTTCCCGTTTTCGGCCAGATTGCCATTCATCTGCTGGTGCCGCTGTTCGGCGCTGGCATGTTCCAGATCTGCCGCCAACTGGCGGCCGGCGGCGAGGCGCAGATCGCCGACCTGTTCATCGGCTTCCGGCACAACGCCGGTCCGCTGGTGATGGTCGGCGTGATCTATGCGGCCAGTGTCTTCGGCCTCGCCTTCATGGCCTTCCTGCTGGTCAGCGGCGGTATTCTCGGCGGCGCCATCACTGGCCGCGTGGCCGGCTTCGGCATCACCTTCGGCGGCATCATGCTGGCTGGACTTCTGGTCATGGTGCTGTCGGTGCCGGTCATCATGGCCACCTGGTTTGCCCCGGTGCTGGTGTTGTTCCACGACATGAAACCGGGTGCCGCGATGCGCGCCAGTTTCGCGGCCGGTGCCCGGAATTGGGTGGCGATGGTGATCTTCGCTATCTTCCTGGTCGTCGCGCTGTTCTTCGCCATGCTGCCCTTCTTTCTCGGCTTGCTGCTGCTGCTGCCGATCTTTTCCGGCGCGGTATACGCCTCCTACCGTGACATTTTCGAGGGAGCTTAGGTAGTGCGCGCCCAAACCGTATCATCTGCCGACGGCTGGCGCTGGCTGGCCACCGGCTTCGCTATTTTCCAGCGCAATCCGCCGGTCCTGTCGCTGTTGGTCGTGATCTACTGGCTGACCGTGATTTTCCTCAATGTGCTGCCGGTGATCGGCGCCATCGCCGCCTCGCTGATCATTCCCGGCCTGTCGGTTGGGCTGATGCAGGCGGCGCGCAACATCGAGCGCGGCCAGGCAGTCGGCATCCAGACGCTGTATGGCGGGCTGCGCGAGAACACGCGCACCCTGCTGGCGCTCGGCGCCCTGTACCTGGCGGTGACGCTGGGCATTCTCGGCCTGTCGACGATTATCGATGGCGGCGACCTGCTGCGCTACATGCTGGCCTCCGGCCGCGCCGAGCGGGCGGTGGTCGAGGATGCCGACTTCGCGCTGCCGGCGCTGTTCGTGCTGGTCATGCTGGTGCCGGTGTTGATGGCCTGGTGGTTCGCCCCGGTACTCGCCGCCTGGCACCGCCTGCCGTTGGGCAAGGCGCTGTTCTTCAGTTTCGTCGCCTGCTGGATCAACTGGCGGGCTTTCCTGGCCTACAGCGCAGCTGTGCTGCTGGTTGCCGGCATCGCCCCCGCCATGCTGCTCGGCCTGTTGACGCTGTTACTGCCCGGCGTTGCCGGTTTCGTCAGTTCGCTGCTGATTGTGTTCATGGTGTTGGTCATGGGGCCGGTGGTTTTCGCCAGTTTCTATGCCAGCTATCGGGACATTTTCGGTATTTCCGAAATTGTCTGAGCCGCTCGGCCTCTTCGGTGGGACGTTCGATCCGGTGCATTTCGGCCACCTGCGGCTGGCCGAGGAAGCCATCGATCAACTGGCCCTGGGCGGCGTGCGCTGGATTCCTGCCGGCCAGCCGGCGCACCGCAGGCCGCCCAGGGTCAGCGCCGGGCAACGGCTGGCTATGGTGCGCTTGGCCGTTGCCGGTAACTCCGGCTTTTCCGTCGATGCCGCCGAAGTCGAGGCGGCGGTGCCGAGCTACACGGTGCCGACGCTGGAACGCCTGCGTGCCGAGCTGGGCGCCGACCGGCCGCTGGTGCTGCTGCTTGGCGCCGATGCCTTGGCCGGCCTGGAAAGCTGGCACCGCTGGCGTGAACTGTTCGCCCTGGCCCATATCGCCGTCGCGCACCGTCCCGGCTTTCCCGTTACCGCGGCCACCTTGCCGCCGGCGCTGGCGGCGGAACTTGTCGCCCGCCAGCGGGACGACATGGGGGGGCTACGCGCGGCGCCGGCCGGCAGCATTGTCACTTTCGCGATGACCCAACTGGCCATTTCGGCCACACAGATTCGGCAACTGCAGGCGGCCGGCCGCTCGGCCCGCTACTTGCTGCCGGATAACGTGCTCGACTATATTCAGACCCATTCTCTTTACAGAAATTCCTGATGGACACACGCAAGCTGCAGAAAATCGTCGTCAACGCCCTGGAAGACATCAAGGGCAAGGACATCGAAGTCATCAACACCGCCAAGCTCACTTCGTTGTTCGAACGCTTGGTCATCGCCACCGGCGACTCCAACCGCCAGGTCAAGGCCCTGGCCCGAAATGTCCAGGACAAGGTACGTGAAGCCGGCGCTGAGGTGCTGTCCACCGAAGGCGAGGAGGCCGGCGAATGGGTGCTGGTCGATCTCGGCGACATCGTGGTCCATGTCATGCAGCCGGGCGTGCGCCTTTACTACAACCTCGAGGAGTTGTGGCAGACGACGCCGGCCCAGCGCCGCAAGGTGGCGGAGCAGGCTGCCGCCGGATGAAGCTCTGCGTGCTGGCCGTCGGTCATCGCCAGCCCGCCTGGGTCAGCGAAGGCTGCGCCGAGTACAAGAAGCGCATGCCGCGCGAACTGCTGCTCAGTATCAGCGAGATCAAGCCCGAGCCGCGCGGCACGAAAACCCGCGAACAACTGTTGGCCGCCGAGAAGCTGCGCATCCGCGAGGCCCTGCCGGGCGGTTGCCGCATTGTCGTGCTCGACGAGAAGGGCGACGACCTGACCACACTCCAGTTGGCCCGCCGGCTCGAAGCCTGGATGCGGGACGGCCGCGACGTGGCCCTGCTGATCGGCGGCGCCGATGGCCTCGACGAAGAATTCAAGCAGCAGGCCGACGACCGCCTGCGCCTGTCGAGCCTGACCCTGCCGCACGGCATGGCGCGGCTGCTGCTGTGCGAGCAGTTGTACCGCGCTGTCAGCGTGCTGAAGAACCATCCTTATCACCGCGAGGGCTAAGGCGCCGGTAGCGTTTCGGCCTTTCCCATTGCTCGTGTCGTTGAGTACACTACGTCCATGCGTCTTTATCTTGCTTCCCGCAGCCCGCGGCGGCGCGAATTGCTGACCCAGATTGGGATTGCCTTCGATACTGTGCTATTCCGCGAAGGCTTGCGGACTGATAGCGAAACCGACGAGACGCCCGGCGTCGGCGAGGATCCGGTCGCTTACGTCGAACGTATCGCCCGCGCCAAGGCCGAGCATGGGCTGCGCATCGTCACCGAGCGGCGCTTGCCGCCACAGCCGGTGCTGGCCGCTGACACGACGCTCGAATTCGCTGGGCGGATTATCGGCAAGCCGGTCGATGCTGCCGATGCCGTCAATATCCTGCGTCGCTTGTCGGGGCAGAGCCACCGTGTGCTTACCGGCGTCGCCGTGACTTACCTGGGGCGTACCGAGTACGCGCTGTCGGTCAGCGAGGTGCGTTTCCGCCTGCTCGACGAGCATGAAATCCGCCACTACGTGATGAGCGGTGAGCCGATGGATAAGGCCGGCGCTTACGGTATCCAGGGCCGTGCCGGGCTATTCGTCGAATACCTGGCCGGTAGCTACACCGGGGTCGTGGGTTTGCCGGTGTGCGAAACCGGCAACCTGCTCAAGCGCTTCGGCTGGCAGTTCTGAGCTGCTAGCTCCAGCAGCAGCGTCGCCGCCTGCGCTGCGCCGTCGATGGCTGGTGGCGGTATTGGCGGCAACATCCACAGTTCCGCTAGCGTCGCTTCCAGTTTGCCGTACCGCAGCGTCTCAGCAGCGATCTCGCGGCAGCGGCCGTGGCCGTGCAGCCAGGCGATCAGACAATGCTGTTCCGGCCAGTCGGCGCGCCGCTGGTAGAGCACCGGCGTGCCGTTGGCCGCCGCTTCGGTGAAGGTGCCGTAGCCAGGTTTGGTGATGACGGCGTCGACCGAGCGCAGCAGGTCGGTGAACGAGAGGCCGAAATCTTCGGCGGCGATGGCGTCGGGATGGCGGCAGTCCCATTCAGCCGGCACTAGCCAGCGAATTCCAGGTTGGCGCGGCCAGGCGTCGACCGGCAGGCGATGGGTGATGCCGCCCATGGCGACTAGCACTGCCCGCTCGCTACCCAAGCCGAGATCGTGACGCTTGCCCAATGCGGCGATCGGGCCGACCGGCCGTAGGTTGTCCAGCGCTTCCATCGCCATGCCCGGCGTCACGCGCAGGAAGGCGGCTGCCAAACGGTAGGCGGCCAGCATGTCAGCATGGATCGGTGCAGCCCAGTCGGCATCGCCGAAAAAGTGAGCGAACAGGTCGGCCCAGTTCAGCGAGCACAGGCTGCAGGCAGGAATACCGGCGCGGGCGCCGCCGGCCAGCGGCAGGTAGCTGACGTTGGTCAGCACCAGGTCGGGCTGCAATTTGGCCAGCAGTGCCGCCTCGGTCGCGACGCGGTCGTTCCAGCCGGCGTGGGCCTGGCGGTAGGCGGCGGCGCTGGCGGCCGGATCGATGCGCGTGGCGTCGATCATCACGTAGCCGAAATCGCTGGCCTCGGCGATCAGTTCGAAGGATGGGCAGATGCGTTGGCGCAGCTTGGCCGGCGGCAGCCGGCTGCGCAGCGTTAGCCGCAGATCCGGCCGCATTTCGGCCAGGGCGTTGAGCACCGGCGCTGTGATCGCCAAGTGGCCGAAGCCGTGGCTAGAGATGTCGACGAACAGATGCATGGTGGCGGGCAAAAGCGCCGAGTTTACCCGCCGCCGATTTCAGCGGTGCTTGAAGGCCGGCTTGCGTTTCTCGACGAAGGCGGCCATGCCGTCCTTCTGGTCTTCGAGGGCGAAGGTGGAATGGAAGACGCGGCGTTCGAACAGCAGGCCCTCGTTGAGCGAGGATTCGTAGGCGCGATTGACCGATTCCTTGATCATCATCACCACCGGCAGCGAGAAGCCGGCGATGGTGGCGGCGGCCTTCAGCGTTTCGTCGAGCAATTGATCGGCTGGATAGACGCGGGCGACCAAGCCGGATTTTTCCGCCTCGGCGGCATCCATCAGGCGCGCCGTCAGGCACATATCCATTGCCTTGGCCTTGCCGACGGCGCGCGGCAGGCGCTGCGAGCCGCCAGCGCCGGGCATGGTGCCGAGCTTGATTTCGGGCTGGCCGAACTTGGCGGTGTCGGCGGCGAAAATCATGTCGCACATCATCGCCACCTCGCAGCCGCCGCCCAGGGCGTAGCCGGCCACCGCGGCGATCACCGGCTTCCTGGCGGTTTTGATGCGCTCCCAGCCGCTGGTGATGTAATCGTTCTTGTAGGCGTGCATGTAGTCGTAATCCTTCATCGCGCCGATGTCGGCGCCGGCGGCGAAGGCCTTGTCGTTGCCGGTGATGACGATGCAGCCGATGTTGGCGTCGGCCTCGAAGGCATCGACGGCGGCGGTGATGCCGGCCATCACTTCGGCATTGAGGGCATTCATCGCTTCCGGGCGGTTGAGGCGGATCAGGCCGACCTTGCCGATGGTTTCGCTGAGGACTACTGCGCTCATGGGTCTCTCCTAAAAGATGGCCACACCGACGATGGGCGGACCGAATCGAATGTTTGCTCTGGTGGCCCCGAGGCCCGGCAGATGGCATCTTAACTCCCCCGCCGTCTGGTCCGCCGACGATGTATTCTGGGACGGCCACAATTTTTCCCGAGCCACGGAGGTAATCATGAGCGACAGCAACCAAGCCGACATTGACCGTTTGTGCATCGAACAGATGGCCGACGCCCTGATTTGTTCCGACCACCTGGGCATCATTCTCCGCTGGAACGCTGCCGCCACCGTGCTGTTCGGCCATTCACCGGCGCAGGCGCTGGGGCAGAGCCTCGACCTGATCATTCCCGAAAACCTGCGCGCCGCCCACTGGTCGGCCTTCGACCGGGCCATGGAAACGGGCGTCACGCGGCTGAATGGCCGGGCGACGGTGACCCGGGCACTGACCGCCGACGGCGGGGCTGTCTACGTCGAAATGAGCTTCGCTGTCGTCACCGACGGCAACGGCAAGGCCATCGGCTCCGTCGCCATTGCGCGCGATGCGACCAAGCGCCGTCAGGAGGAGCGGGAGCTGCGTGAGCGCTTGGCGGCGCTGGAGCGCGGCGCGGCCTGAGCGCCGGCTCGACTAATCACCGGTCGGCGAGACGCGGAAGGTGCGTAGCGTTGGCATGCTGCGCAGCGCCTCGGCCAGCTTGGCCGTGTTTTCCGGGTGCGTGGTGCGGATCACCATCCTGTATTCGAAAAAGGCGCCGTCGTCGGTGATGCGGTAGCTCATGTTGGCAACATTGAAACCGTGTTGTTGCAAAAATTCGCGGACCTCGGCCTCGGGCATCACCTCGTCGCGGTTGAAGCGCAGCGCGTGGTGGGCGTAGGTGTGCGACCGCAGGCGGGATTCGATCCAGCGGAAAGCCGACAGCACGCCTAGAGTCAGCGCTGTGGCCAGGATCGCCGGCAGGTAGAAACCGATGCCCATCAGGATGCCGATGGCCGCCGTGATCCAGATCGACGCTGCCGTCGTCAGCCCGCGCACGCTGAGGCCTTCCTTGAAGATCACGCCAGCGCCGAGAAAGCCGATGCCGGTCATGATGCCCTGCGCCATGCGCGTTGGATCGGTGCGCACCGAATCCATCGGAATGCCTGGCAACCATTTCGATTGATACAACGTGACTAGCATCAGCAGGCTGGACGCCAAGCAGACCAGCGTATGAGTGCGAAAACCTGCTGGCCGCGCATGAATGCTGCGCTCCATGCCGATGATGCCGCCGGCTACCAGCGCGCCGACGAGGTGCACAGTAATGATCGCGAAATCGCTATCCATGAAAATCTCCTCCCGATGTCAGGATCGTCGTATTGGTGTGTGACAGATAGGCTACGGCTGGAAGATGGCTGTAGCAATCGAGAAATCGAGTGACATTGGGTTCCCGGAAATGAGGGAGACGCAAATGCGCTTCGTTTCCAAGCGAACTGCTGTCGTTCTAGCTCGTCTGGCGGTCTTATTTGTTGTAGCGTATCCCTCCCCGGTTCCATTGGCCCCGATATGTCTTCCGAACTTCCCCGTTCCGCCCGAACGGTAAAACCCTTTTATCGCCGTCCGCTCGTCTGGGCCTTGGCGCTCGTTCTCGCCGGTGGTGGCACCTGGCTGTGGCTGACCCATGAGAAGCCGGGGACGGTCAGCGCTACCGACGTTGCCGCGCCGTCCAGGCACGGTGCTGGAGCGGCGGGTGGCGGGCGGGCCGGAGAGATGCAGCGGCCGCAGCCGGTGATCGTCGCGCCGGTGGAAAAGGCCGATGTGCCGGTGTATCTGGATGCCATCGGCACGGTGACCGCGCGCAGCACGGTCACGGTGAGGACGCGCGTCGACGGCGAGTTGATGCGTATCCTGTTTAGCGAAGGACAGACGGTGAAGGCCGGCGATCGCTTGGCCGAGATCGACCCGCGGCCGTTCCAGGTGCAACTGGCACAGGCCGAAGGGCAGATGGCGCGCGACCGCGCCTTGCTGCTGAATGCGCGGCAGGATCTGGAACGCTACCAGACGCTGGTCGAGCAGGATTCGGCCACGCGCCAGCAACTGGATGCGCAGGAGGCGCTGGTCCGGCAGTACGAGGGGGCGGTGAAGACCGACCAGGCGGCGATCGACAACGCACAACTGCAACTGACCTATTCCCGCATTTCCGCACCGGTGGGCGGCCGGCTCGGCCTGCGCCAGGTTGATGCGGGAAACATCGTGCACGCTTCGGATACCAACGGGCTGGTCGTTATCACCCAGGTCAAGCCGATCGACGTGGTGTTTTCCTTGCCGCAGGGCGAACTGACGGCGCTGTTGCAGCTGCCCGGCGGCGGTACGGGTTTGGCCGTACAGGCACTGGCGCCGGACCGCCAGCGCCTGCTGGCGCGCGGCAAGGTGCTCACTGTCGACAATCAGATCGACACCGCGACCGGCACGGTGCGGCTCAAGGCCGAATTTGCCAACGACGATGCACGCCTGTTTCCCAATCAGTTCGTCGCCATTCGCTTGCAGCTCGACGTCCGCCGCGATGCCGTGGTCGCCCCGAGCGCTGCCGTGCTGCGCGGTGCGCCGGGCACTTTCGTTTATGTGGCGAACGCGGATAAGACGGTGAGTGTTCGTCCGGTGACCATCGGGCCGGGCGAGGGCGGCCGCACGATCATCGAATCCGGCCTGGTGCCCGGCGAACAGGTCGTCATCGACGGTACCGACAAGCTGCGCGAAGGTGCGCCGATCGAGCCGGTCAGCCGCGAAGACGCGGCGCGTGCGCTAGCCGGCGAAAACAAACCGGGTGACAAGTCGGGCGGCAAGCGCAAGCCGGGCGGCGCGCCGGCAGGGCGTGCGGAATAAGCGGCGCGGAATAATAAGTCCAGCATGAATCCATCGCGCATTTACATCGAGCGGCCAGTGGCGACCTCGCTGCTGATGGTCGCGATTCTGCTCGTCGGTATCGTGGCTTACCGCTTGCTGCCGATTTCGGCGCTGCCCCAGGTCGATTACCCGACGATTCAAGTTGTCACGTTGTATCCGGGGGCCAGCCCGGAGGTCATGGCCTCCTCGGTGACCGGCCCGCTCGAACGTCAATTCGGCCAGATGCCGGGCCTCAACGAGATGAGTTCGACGAGTTCCGGCGGCGCCTCGGTCATCACGCTGCAGTTCAACCTCGAATTGCCGCTCGATGTCGCCGAACAGGAAGTGCAGGCGGCGATCAACGCGGCCGGTTCCTTGCTACCGACCGATCTGCCGAATCCGCCGATCTACAACAAGGTGAATCCGGCCGATACGCCGGTGCTGACGCTGGCGGTGACATCCGACACGCTGCCTTTGCCCAAGGTGCAGGATCTGGTCGATACCCGGCTGGCGCAGAAGATTTCGCAGCTTCCCGGCGTCGGTTTGGTCAGCCTGTCGGGCGGCCAGCGTCCGGCCGTGCGGATTCGCGCCAACCCACAGGCGCTGGCCGCGCGCGGCTTGTCGATCGACGATTTGCGCACCGCCATCGGCAACGCCAACGTCAGCCAGGCCAAGGGCAGTTTCGACGGCCCCGAACGCGCTTCCACCATCGACGCCAACGATCAACTGCGTTCCGCCGCCGAATACCGCGACTTGATCATCGCCTACGCCAACGGTTCGCCGCTGCGCCTGTCCGACATCGCCGAGATCGTCGACGACGCCGAGAACAACCGGCTCGCCGCCTGGGCCAACACCGAGCCGGGCATCATCGTCAACATCCAACGCCAGCCCGGCGCCAATGTGATCGAGGTGGTCGACCGCATCAAGCAATTGCTGCCGCAATTGCAGGCATCGCTGCCCGGCGCGCTCAAGGTATCGATCATGACCGACCGTACGGTGACCATCCGCGCCTCGGTCAAGGATGTGCAGTTCGAACTGATACTCGCCGTCGCGCTGGTCGTCATGGTGATCTTCCTTTTCCTGCGCAACCTGTCGGCCACCGTCATCCCGAGCGTCGCGGTGCCGCTGTCGCTGGTCGGCACGTTCGGCGTGATGTATCTCGCCGATTTTTCGATCAACAACCTGACGCTGATGGCGCTGACCATCGCCACCGGCTTCGTCGTCGACGATGCGATCGTGATGATCGAGAACATCGCGCGTTACATCGAGGAAGGCGAATCGCCGATGGTGGCCGCCCTGAAGGGCTCGGCGCAGATCGGCTTCACCATCATCTCGCTGACCTTTTCGCTGATCGCCGTGCTGATCCCGCTGCTCTTCATGGGGGATGTGGTGGGGCGGCTGTTCCGCGAGTTCGCCATTACCCTGGCGGTGTCCATCCTGATTTCCGCCGTCGTGTCACTAACCTTGACGCCGATGATGTGCGCGCGGCTGCTAAGGCATGTGCCGGAAGCGCAGCAAGGCCGCTTCTATCATGCGGCCGGACAGTTCTTCGAGCGCATGATCGCCGGCTATGGCCGTCTGCTGACCTGGGTGCTCGACCGCCAGGGCCTGACGCTAGCGGTGGCGGTCGGCACGCTGGTGCTGACCGCGCTGCTTTACCTCGTCGTGCCGAAAGGCTTCTTCCCGGTGCAGGATACTGGCGTTATCCAGGGCATTACCGAAGCGCAACAGACCGTGTCCTTCGCCGCCATGGCCGAGCGCCAGCGCGACCTGGCCGCGGTGGTGCTGCAAGAGCTGGCAGTGGTCAGCGTGTCGTCCTTCATCGGCATCGACGGCACCAATGCCACGATGAACAGTGGCCGCATGCTGATCAACCTCAAGCCCAAGGCCGAGCGCGACGGCGATGCTGCCGAGATTGCCCGGCGCATTCAGCGGCGCGTCGCCGGCATACCCGGCATCACCCTCTACATGCAGCCGGTGCAGGACCTCGGCATTGAAGACCGGATCAGCCGCACGCAATACCAGTTCACGCTCGAAGACGCCGATTTCAATCTGCTCGCCGAATGGGTGCCGAAGCTCGTCGAGCGGCTCAAGCATGAACCGCATCTGGCCGACGTCGCCAGCGATCTCCAGGTGCACGGCTTGCAAGTGATGGTCGAGATCGACCGCGAAGCCGCCGGGCGGCTGGGCATTACCGTGGCGCAGATCAATAACGCGCTGTACAGCGCCTTCGGCCAGCGGCTGGTGTCGACCATCTTTACGCAGGCCAACCAGTACCGCGTCGTACTCGAAGTCGAGCCGCAGTTCGCGCAGGGGCCGGAGGCGCTTGGACAGATTCACGTCGCTACCGCCAGCGGGGCGCAGGTGCCGTTGTCGTCGGTGGTGTCCGTCGTCGAACAGCCGGGCACGCTGGCGATCAATCACCTTGGCCAATTTCCGGCGGCGACGATCTCGTTCAACCTGGCGCCCGGTGCCTCGCTCGGCGAGGCAGTGAAAGCGATCCGCGCGGCGGAAGCCGAACTCGGCCTGCCGGCCAGCATCGGCACGCATTTCGCGGGCGCCGCCAGCGCTTTCGAGGCTTCGCTTTCCAACACGCTGTGGCTGATTCTGGCGGCGATAGTGACGATGTACATCGTGCTCGGCGTGCTCTATGAAAGCTTCATCCATCCGGTGACGATCCTGTCGACGCTGCCCTCCGCCGCCATCGGCGCGCTGCTGGCGCTGCTCCTGTCGCAAAACGATCTCGACATCATCGCCATCATCGGCGTCATTTTGCTGATCGGCATCGTCAAGAAAAACGCCATCATGATGATCGACTTCGCGCTCGAAGCCGAACGCAAGGAAGGCATGGCGCCGCGCGAGGCGATTTATCAGGCCTGCCTGCTGCGCTTCAGGCCGATCCTGATGACAACGATGGCGGCGCTGCTCGGCGCGCTGCCGCTGATGCTCGGCGGCGGCGTCGGCTCCGAACTGCGCCATCCGCTCGGCGTGACGATGGTTGGCGGCCTGATGGTGAGCCAGGTGCTGACGCTGTTTACCACGCCGGTCATTTATCTTGCCTTCGATCGCCTGGGGCGGCGGCTGCGCGGCGTGGCCGACGAAGCGGGCGAAAAGGCTACTCCGGCATGACCCCGGATTTTCCATTGGCAGCCGACCTTGCCCTCTCCCCCAGCCCCTCTCCCATAAATGGGAGAGGGGAGCAAAAGCCCCTCTCCCGCTTGCGGGAGAGGGGTTGGGGAGAGGGCAGCGGTGCTGGTAAGGGGCCAAAACCCCTGGCGCGGCCAAGTCAAACGGGCAATCCGGCATGAACTTCTCCGCGTTCTTCATCGACCGTCCGGTGGCGACCACGCTGCTGACGCTCGGCGTGGCGCTGGCGGGTTTTCTCGGCTTTGCGCTGCTGCCGGTGTCGCCTTTGCCGCAGGTCGATTTTCCGACCATTTCGGTTTCCGCTTCGTTACCCGGCGCCAGCCCCGAAACGATGGCGGCGACGGTGGCCACGCCCCTCGAAAGGGCGCTCGGCCGCATTGCCGGTATTACCGAGATGACGTCGTCGAGTTCGCTCGGCAATACGCGCATCACGGTTCAGTTCGATCTGAGTCGCGACATCGACGGCGCCGCGCGCGATGTGCAGGCTGCGCTCAATGCGGCGCGTAGCCTGCTGCCGACGAGCTTGCCGAGCAATCCGACCTACCGCAAAGTGAATCCGGCCGACGCGCCGATCATGATCCTGACGCTGACCTCGGCGACGATGACGCAGGGCCAGCTGTACGACGTGGCTTCGACCATCCTGGCGCAGAAGCTTTCGCAGGTGCGGGGCATCGGGCAGGTCAACGTGGGCGGCAGTTCGCTGCCGGCGGTGCGCGTCGAACTCGACCCGGTGGCGCTGACGCACGCCGGTGTGTCGCTGGAGGATGTGCGCACCGCCATCGTGACGACCAATACCAACCGTCCCAAGGGCCTGGTGGAAAACAACGTGCGCCACTGGCAGATCCAGGCCAACGACCAGGCACGCACGGCCAAGGAATACATGCCGCTGATCGTTTCGTGGCAAAACGGCGCGCCGGTGCGGCTTGGCGACGTCGCCAACGTCATTGATTCGGTGCAGGACGTGCGCAACGCCGGCATAGTTAACGGACAGCCTTCGGTGGTGCTGATTCTGAGCCGCCAGCCGGGGGCCAACATCATTGCCACGGTCGACCGCGTCAAGGACTTGCTGCCGCAGTTGCGCGCCTCGATTCCGGCGGCGGTCGACCTCAATGTCGCGCTGGACCGCACGACCACTATCCGCGCCTCGCTGCGCGATGTGGAATTGACGCTGACGATCTCTATCGCGCTGGTCATCCTGGTGGTCTTCCTGTTCCTGCGCAACGGCCGCGCCACGCTGATCCCGAGCGTGGCGGTGCCGGTTTCGCTGGTTGGCACCTTCGGCGTCATGTATCTGGCCGGTTTTTCGCTCAATAACCTGTCGCTGATGGCGTTGACCATCGCCACCGGCTTTGTCGTCGACGACGCGATCGTCGTGCTGGAAAACATCTCGCGCCATCTCGAGGCCGGCATGACGCCGCGCGAGGCGGCGCTGCGCGGCGCGCGCGAGGTCGGCTTCACGGTGTTGTCGATCAGCCTTTCGCTGATCGCCGTGTTCATTCCGATCATGGCCATGGGCGGCATCGTCGGCCGGCTTTTTCGCGAATTTGCGTTCACGCTGTCGGTGGCGATCCTCGTTTCGCTGGTGGTCTCGCTGACGACCACACCGGCGATGTGCGCACGCTTACTGAAAGCGCGGCGCCAAGGTGGGCAGGGCGATGTCGATGGGCCTGAAGGCAAGCGCGCCGAAGGCCGCATTTCGCGCGCCGTCGGCCGTTTCCTGGAGCGCTTGGCGGCCGGCTATGGCCGCACGCTGGCCGTGGCCTTGCGCCACCCACGCAGCGTCATGCTGATCCTGCTGGCCACGATCGGACTCAACGTGTGGCTCTACATCATCGTGCCGAAAGGTTTTTTCCCGCAGCAGGATACCGGCCGCATGACCGGCTTCGTGCAAGCCGACCAGGCGATTTCCTTCCAGGCGATGCGGCAGAAAATGGTGGCCTTGGTCGATATCGTGCAGCGCGACCCGGCGGTTGATACCGTGACCGCCTACACCGGCGGTGGCCAGCGTAACAGCGGCTTCATGTTCGTCGGCCTCAAGCCGCGCAGCGAGCGCAAGGAAAGCGCCGACGCGGTGATCAACCGCTTGCGCGACAAAACGGCGATCATTCCCGGTGCGCAGCTTTTTCTGCAATCGGTGCAGGACATTCGCGTCGGCGGCCGCCAGGCCAATGCGCAGTACCAGTACACCTTGCAGGCCGATGATCTGGCTGCGTTGCGCGAGTGGGAACCGAAAATCCGCGCGGCGCTGGCGCAACTGCCGGAACTGCAAGACGTCAATACCGACCAGCAGGAAGGCGGGTTGCAAACCACGTTGGAAATCGACCGCGACACCGCCTACCGGCTCGGCTTGAATGCGAGCCAGGTGGATTCCATCCTCAACGACGCCTTCGGCCAGCGCCAGGTATCGACCATCTACAATCCGCTCAACCAGTACCGCGTCGTCATGGAACTGGCGCCGCGTTACCTGCAAAGCCCGGATTCACTGCGCAATATCTACCTCATCGCGGCGGGCGGGCTGGCCGTACCGCTGGCCGCCATCGCCAAGTGGGCACCGGACAAGACGCCGCTGGCGGTCAATCACCAAGGCCAGTTCGTCGCTACCACGATCTCGTTCAATCTCGCGGCCAAAGTCTCGCTGTCGGAGGCAACCCAGGCCATCGCCGACGCGATGGCGCGCATCGGCGTACCAACCTCGGTGCAGGGCAGTTTTCAGGGGACGGCCAAGGTCTTCCAGCAATCGCTGGCGAGCCAGCCGATTCTGATTCTCACCGCGCTCATCGCGGTGTACATCGTGCTCGGCATCCTTTACGAAAGCCTGATCCACCCGATCACGATTCTTTCCACGCTGCCGTCGGCCGGCGTCGGCGCGCTATTGGCGCTGATGCTGTTCAACACCGAATTCTCGATCATCGCGCTGATTGCCGTGCTGCTGCTGATCGGCATTGTCAAAAAGAACGCGATCATGATGATCGACTTCGCGTTGGTCGCCGAGCGCGAGCAGAAACTCAGCAGCTACGATGCCATCTACCGCGCCGCCGTGCTGCGCTTCCGCCCAATCATGATGACCACGATGGCCGCGCTGTTCGGTGCCGTGCCGCTCGCTATCGGCCATGGCGAGGGTTCCGAGATGCGCCAGCCGCTCGGTATCGCCATCGTCGGGGGCTTGCTGATCAGCCAGTTGCTGACCCTCTACACGACGCCCGTCGTTTATCTCTACCTCGACCGCCTGCGTTTGTGGAACGAGCGCCGCCGCGCCGCTGTGCGCCACCCCGAACCCCAGCCCAACGCCGTGCCTTGAGTTGCCTTATGAAAACTGCGCCTATCAACCCGCCAAACGATTCCTGTCGGCCGCCGTGGCGACGCCGGCTGGTTCCGCTCGCCTGCGCCGCCGTACTGCTCTCCGCCTGCGCGGTCGGTCCCGACTACGTCAAACCGGATGCTCCGGTGCCGCAAGATTACAAAGAGGCCAAGGGCTGGCAACCCGCCACGCCGCAGGACGATATCCCGCGCGGCGACTGGTGGGCGGTGTTCGGCGACGTTACGCTCGACGCGCTGATGCACCAGGTCGACATCAACAACTACAACATCCAGGCCGCCGAAGCGCTTTACCGTCAGGCACACGAACTCACCGCCCAGGCCGGCGCCGCGCTGTATCCGACGGTGGGGGCCAGCGTTTCCAAAATCCGTGCGCAGGGGACGCAAAGCACCACGTTGACCGGTAACTTGCAGGACAACTACAGCGCCCTGCTGTCCGCCGCGTGGGAATTGGATTTGTGGGGTGGTTTGCGCCGCGGCCGCGAAGCCGCCAGCGCGGCGGAGCAGGCCAGCATGGCAGATCTCGAATCGGCCCGGCTTTCGGCGCGCGCCCAGCTGGCGACGAGTTACTTCCAGTTGCGCGTGCTCGATGCCCAGCAGGCCTTGCTCCGCGATACCGTGCAGGCCTATGAGCGGGCCCTGCAAATCACCCGCAACCAGCTCGCCAGCGGTGTCGTGACGCCAGCCGACGTCGCCCAGGCCGAAAGCCAGCTCGAAACAGCACGCACCAGCCTGCTCGATACCGGCCTGTCGCGCGCCCAGACCGAACACGCCATCGCGCTGCTCGTCGGCAAGGCGCCGGCCGATTTTGCTCTGGAAGTTGGCGCGCTGACCGGCGCGGTGCCGGAAGTTCCCGCCGGCGTGCCTTCCGCACTACTGCAACGCCGGCCCGACATCGCCGCCGCCGAGCGCCGCATGGCCGCAGCCAATGCGCAGATCGGCGTGGCTGTCGCCGCCTTTTACCCGAGTCTGACGCTGTCGGCACAGGGTGGCTACCAATCGCGCACCTACGCCGACTGGTTCACGCTGCCGAACCGCATCTGGTCGGTCGGCCCGCAACTTGCCGCCACCTTGTTCGATGGTGGTGCGCGCAGCGCCGCCAAGCACGGCGCCGAGGCGGCCTACGACGTCGAAGTCGCCACCTATCGCCAGACTGTGCTCACTGCCTTCCAGGAGGTCGAGGACAACCTCATCGCGTTGCGCCTGCTCGCGCAGCAACAGCAAACCCAAGAGGCCGCCCGCAATGCGGCAATCACGTCGCTGACCATCGTCAGTAACCAGTACCGTGCCGGTACCGTGACCTACCTCAATGTCGTGCAAGCGCAAACCACGCTGCTCACCGCCGAAAACAACCTGCTCAACATCCGCAACCGCCGCTTGGCGGCGAGCGTGGGTCTGGTCAAGGCACTGGGAGGCGGTTGGGAGATGCCGGAGCCGTCATGATACCGGCCTCGTACTGGCAGTAGCGGCCCGGCCCGGCGTTCTTGGCGCGATACATGGCCTGGTCGGCGTGGCGCAGCAAGGTTTCGGCATCCGCATGGTCGGTGGGGAAGACCGTCATGCCAATGCTGGCCGAAATGACAGCGGTGCACGCGTCACCGATCGGCTGCTGGACGCTGGCTAGGATGCGCTCGAGCACGCCGTTAACATTGACCACGGTATTGGGTGTGGCGAGGAGCAGGGCGAATTCGTCGCCGCCCAGGCGGGCGACGGTGTCGCCTTTGCGCAGCGCCTTTTCAAGGCGGCGGGCGACTTCGACCAGGACCCGGTCGCCGGTATGGTGGCCTTGGACGTCGTTGATTGCCTTGAAGCCGTCGATATCCATATAGCAGACCGCGACCGACCGGGCGGAACGTTCCGCCCAGGCCAGCATCTGCCGCAGACGATCCATCAGCATCCGTCGATTGGGCAGGCCGGTCAGTGCGTCGAAGTAGGCCAGCCGTTCGAGTTCGCGCTGCTGCACCTTGAGCGGCATGATGTCGGTAAAGATCCCGATGTAGGAAATGGTGCGGCCATCGCTGCCATGTACCGCGCTGATCGTCAGCAGTTCGACAACGCTGCGGCCGTCCTTGCGCCGGTTGGTGATTTCGCCCCGCCATACGCCATTCGCCAGCAGCGCCCGCCACAGGGCGGCATAAAAATTGGCATCATGGGTGCCGGATTGCAGGAAGCGCGGGTTCCTGCCGAGGACTTCGTCACGCGAATAGCCGGTGATCGTGCAGAAGGCGTTATTGACTTCGACGATCTGGCCCTGCCGGTCGGTGATGATGATCCCATCGTGGACATGGATGAACACGCCCATGACCAGCTCGGCCCACGACAGATCGCGCTCCATTTCGTGAATTCCCGGAGCAATGGTCATGCTTGAACGCGGGTTGTTGAGCATGCGAAATCAGAATACTGTGATTGTTTTTTCAGCTATTTTTCATACATCAAGGAACTTCTTGCACAATCAATAATCATCCAGACAACAGGGCCAAATGGAGAAAAGGGTATCGGTGAAGCGAACCCTAAAATATGTCTTTCGGTGCCTCGAAGCGTTCCGGATAAAGAATTTCTTCCTCGCTGATCGCGTGTCGTCCGATGGCCTTGACCAGTTTCTCCGCCAGTTCGGCCGATGCCCGATCGACGCGGTTCTCCACCGCCGAGATATGGGCTTGAGTGACGCCGACTAGGCTAGCGAGTTCACGCTGAGTCAATTTACCCCTTTTTCTAGCAGCTCGAAGTGGGTTCATCGATGACACCAATATATGCATTTGTTTTTGCAAATGATAGGTTTCTGTTATCGATGTGTCAATAGCCGTAATCTATTTCCGGTTTATAGGTTTTGCCTATATTTTTGCGCAATGAAAATTGGCCATCGAATCAAGGCATCGCGCGAAAGCAAGGGCATCAGCCAAGGAGAATTGGCGCGACGCCTGGGAGTTTCTCAGCCCAGCGTTTCCGATTGGGAGAACAGTAAATCCGAACCCAGCGTCGACAACCTGCGCGCCTTGGCGGTTGAGCTCGATGTCTGGTTCGAATGGCTGGCTACCGGCCGGGGCTCGCGGGCGTATACGACCCATGTCCAGGAAGTGCCGCAGGAGTATCGCGTCCAACCCGATCCTCCAGATGACGAGCGCGATTTACGGGCCATCTACCGCCGCCTGGAGCCGGGGCGCAAAGCGGCGTTGCTCGATTTTCTCAAGCGTTGGGGTTGATGCGGCGCAGCAGCGCCTGCAGATCCAGCCAGGCGATGCCCAGCCATTCGTGCAGGGCGTAATAAGAGGCGTACAAGGCGTTGGCCTGCGGTAGCCATTCGAGGAAGTGCTCTGGCCAGACAGAGCGCTGGCTTAATTCGGTCGGTGCCGGCACCACTTCCAGCCCGGCTGCTGTAAACAGGCGGCGTGCCCGTGGCATGTGGAAGGCCTGGGTGACCAGCACGACACGCCGGATATCGGCGGCCCGCAGCAGTTCCGCCGACATTGCCGCATTGTCGGCGGTATCCAGCGAGCGATTCTCGCGCCAGCGTACCGTCACCCCGAATTCATTTTCCAGCACGTCGCCGATCACTTCGGCTTCGGCGCGCTGGGCGTTGACCGGCCGGCCGCCGCTGACCAGCACCGGCAGTGGGTAGCGCTGGGCTAGCACGGCGCCGTAGCGGGCACGCACTAAGCTGCGCTGATTCAGCGTTTCGCCACCGTACTCGGCGGCGTCGATCAGACCGCTGCCGAGGATGACGATGGCTTCGGCACCCTGCGGGTTGTCGAACACTGGCCCGGCTCGCTCTTCCAGTGTCCCGGTCAGCCAGTTGGCGACCGGCGGCAGGCTTTGCGCCAGCAGCAGTAGTGTACCGATGGCGGCTAGCCCGCTGGCCCAGCGTCGGCGCCGGAACAGGCCGGCCAGGGCCAGCAGCAATAGGCCATTGGCCGGCGGCAACAACAGCGTGGCGAACAGATTTTTCAGGAACCAGGTGGTGGGCATCGGCCGGACGGCGGCAACAAGTGTCGCCGAGTGTGGCCGGCCGGGCCGCTGGCGTCAATGGCGTCGGACTGGAACTGGCCGGGTAATCAGCCGCGGCCGAAGGCGAAGTGGCGTAGCAGGCGCCAGGCTTGGCGCGACGTTTCCCGCAGGCGGCCGGCGAGCCAGCCGAGTGCCGCGGTGATGCGGCGGTTGGCCGCCGGGCTTTCGATCCAGCGGTAGAAGGCCAGACCGGCGGCGATGCTGGCTGCCCAGGTCAGGACCAGAACGGCTATTGCCGCTGCCGGCGATTCCAGGCCGCTCAGGGTGAACAGGCCGTTGGTCAGCAGCAGTATCGGGAAATGGACCAGGAACACCGAGTAGGAAATTCGCCCGAGGAAGGCCAGCGGCTGGAAGTCCGGCCAGCGTTCGAGCAGGCCGCCACGGCGGCTGAAGCCGAGGGTCAGCGCAATGCCGAGGGCGAGCGCGATGCGCAGGCGAAAATCGACGACCAGCGCGGCGATGGTGACGGTGGTGATGACTCCCAGCCAGGCCGCCAGGCGCCGTCGGTCGGAGGCCCACCAGGCGGCGGCGCCGAGGCCGTAGGAGCCGAAGAAGTAGAGCGCCCAGTTGTTCCAGCCAGTGTCGCGGTTGAACCAGAACAGCGAGGCAACGGCGGCAGCCAGCACCAGCGCCGGGGCGACTAGGTTACGGCGCCCGATCCACAGCAGCAAAACCATCAGCGCGAACAACTGGAAGTCGATGGCGACGTACCAGACGCCGGCCGACAGCGACGCGACGCCGAGCACGCCTTGCAGCAGTGCGACGTGGGCCAGCCACTGGCTGAGCGTGGCGCGCTCGGGAATGGCGGTGTCGTCCATCCAGCGGTCGGCGACTGCCGAGCAAACGACGGCGATGGCGATGGCGGCGAGGAAGGGGATGACCAGACGCAGGTAGCGCTTCCACAGCAGTGGCAGCGGCGATCCGGCCAGCGCCTGGCCATTGGCCGACAGGCCGCGGGCGGCGAGAAAGCCGCCGATGACCAGGAACACCTGTACCGCCATGCGCGCGTAGTCATACAGCCAGCCCAGCGTGCCCGGCAGCAGTTCGCGTGCTGTTGCGGCCAGCGGCCCGTAGGAGGATAGGTGATGCAGGACGATCAGTTGCGAGGCGATGGCCTTGAATGCATCGATCAAGGGCATGCGCTGGGTTTGACTCATGGCGCGGATGTTACACCGTTTGCTGCGGTGCACAAAACAATGATTTTGTTTTGCGAGAATGGCTTACAGACAACGCGCGACGAAGCATCCGGTGTAGCGCTCCGGCAAGTCGATCCAGACCCGGTGTCCGCTACCGGGGGCGACGCCGACTGGCTGGCCATCGGCGTTTTCCATGCGCGTCGGCGTCAACGCGTGGTTGCCGTCGGGGTGCACGCATTCCAACCGGTCGCCGAGCGCGAAGCGGTTCTTGACGGTGATTTCCATCAGGCCGCGCGTCGGATCGTAGGCGGCGGCGTCGCCGACGTACTGGCTGCGTTCGGATTCGGAATGGCCGCGTAGGTAGTTCTGGTACTCGGCGTCATGGTGGCGCTGGTAGAAGCCGTCGGTGTAGCCGCGGTTGGCCAGGTTTTCCAGGTCGCCGAGCAGGGTCGGGTCGAAGGGGCGGCCGGCGACGGCGTCGTCGACGGCTTGGCGATAGGCTTGGCAGGTGCGGGCGACGTAATAGGGGCTCTTGGTGCGGCCCTCGATTTTCAGGGAATCGACGCCGATGTCGACCAAGCGCTGCACGTGCTCGATGGCCCGCAGGTCCTTCGAGTTCATGATGTAGGTGCCGTGCTCGTCTTCCTCGATCGGCATCAGTTCGCCGGGGCGCTGCCGTTCTTCGAGCAGGATTTCGCTGTCGCGGTCGATGAACTGCACGGGTTGCGCCTGCGGCGTATGTACCTTGTAGTCCCAGCGGCAGGAATTGGTGCAGGTGCCCTGGTTCGGGTCGCGGTGGTTGAAATAGCCGGAGAGCAGGCATCGGCCGGAATAGGCGATGCACAACGCGCCGTGCACGAACACTTCCAGCTCGATATCGGGGCAGCGTTGGCGAATTTCGGCGACTTCGTCGAGCGACAGTTCGCGCGACAGGATGATGCGGGTCAGTCCCAGCTTTTGCCAGAAGCGCACGGTCGCCCAGTTCACGGTGTTGGCTTGCACCGACAGGTGGATCGCCTGCTCCGGCCAGGTTTCGCGCACCAAGTCGATGAGCCCGGGATCGGACATGATCAGCGCATCCGGCTGCAAGGCAATGACTGGCGCCATGTCGGCCAGGTAGGTGGTGAGCTTGGCGTTGCGCGGGAAGATGTTGCTGACGACGAAAAATTGCCTACCGCCGGCATGGGCTTCGGCTATGCCTTGCCGGAGGATGTCCAGGTTGCCGAATTCGTTGTTGCGTACGCGCAGGCTGTAGCGTGGCTGACCGGCATAGACCGCGTCGGCGCCGAAAGCGAAGGCGGTCTGCATCATGTCCAGCGAGCCGGCTGGAGCGAGGAGTTCGGGGGCCATGCGCATAGTAGAATCGGATAAAAACCGTAAATTGTAGAGCGTATGAGCGAAGAGATACTGATCAATTTCACCCCGCAGGAGACCCGCGTTGCCGTGTTGCAACAGGGTGTTGTCCAAGAGTTGCACATGGAGCGCACCGCCAGCCGCGGCTTGGTCGGTAACGTCTATCTCGGGCGCATCTGCCGCATTCTGCCCGGCATGCAGTCGGCTTTCGTCGAGATTGGCTTGGAACGCACCGCCTTCCTGCACGTCGCCGACATCTGGCAGCCGCGCGAGACGGCTACCGACCGCCCGATCGAGAAAGTTCTGGCGGAAGGGCAGAGCATCGTCGTACAGGTGGTCAAGGACCCGATCGGGACCAAAGGAGCACGGCTGTCGACGCAGATTTCAATCGCCGGTCGGATGCTCGTCTATTTGCCGCAGGAAAAGCACATCGGCATTTCTCAGCGCATCGAGGCCGAGGCCGAGCGCGAGGTGCTGCGCGAGCGCATTGTCCGGTTGGTGCGGGAGGGCGAGCAGGGCGGCTTCATCGTCCGGACCATGGCCGAGAACGCCAGCGATGAAGAATTCGCCACCGACATCGCCTATCTGAAGAAGATCTGGGCCGATATCCGCGACAAAGCGACAACGGCTGCGGCGCCGAGCGTGCTGTATCAGGAACTGTCGCTCAGCCAGCGCGTGCTGCGCGATTTCGTCAAGCCGGACACGACGCGCATCGTCATCGATTCGCGGGAGAATTTTCAGAAACTGGGTGCCTTCGCCGCCGAATACACGCCGGCGGTGCGGCCGCTGCTCGACCACTACATTGGCCAGCGGCCGCTGTTCGATATGCACGGCGTCGAGGAAGAAATCCAGCGGGCGCTGGCCCGCCGCGTCGATTTGAAATCCGGCGGCTATCTGATCATCGACCAGACCGAGGCGATGACCACCATCGACGTCAATACCGGCGGCTTCGTCGGCGTGCGCAATTTCGACGACACCATCTTCAAGACCAATCTCGAAGCGGCCGTCACCATCGCCCGCCAACTGCGCTTGCGCAACCTCGGCGGCATCATCATCGTCGACTTCATCGACATGGAGAACGCCGAACACAAGAAGGCGGTGCTGGAGGAATTCAACAAGGCGCTGGCCAGCGACCACACGCGCTTGACGGTCAACGGCTTCACCCAGCTCGGCCTGGTCGAGATGACCAGGAAGCGCACCCGCGAGTCGCTCGCCCACGTGCTCTGCGAGCCCTGCCCGACCTGCGGCGGGCGCGGCGAAGTGAAGACGGCGCGCACCGTCGCCTACGAAATCCTGCGCGAACTGCTGCGCGAAGCACGTCAGTTCAATGCCCGCGAATACCGCATCCTGGCCGGCCCGGCCGTCGTCGACCTGTTTCTCGACGAGGAGTCGCAGGCACTGGCCATGCTCTCCGACTTCATCGGCAAGTCCGTCTCGCTACAGTCCGAGCCGAGTTACTCGCCCGAACAGTACGACATCGTGCTGATGTGATGAGTCTCCCCTGACTAGAGCGGTTTCGGTTCAATTTTGTACGGATCGTAGGTTGTGGTGAGCAAAGCGAAGCCCAACAGCCAAACCGAAAAGGTGGCGTCCTAACACCGAAAAAGGGTTGCCTGTACAAGAAACCGCAAAGAACGCAAGGAACACAAAGATGCGGATGTTTTTCTTTGCGCTCTGTGCGTTCTTTGCGGTTTCACAGCGCGTTGAGGTTCGCTACGCTTACCTACAATAATGTACGCACCTGAATCAAAACCGCTCTAAAACCAGGGGCTTCCTCGCCATAAGTTTGGGGCACCTTTGGCGCCCCAATTACGCTTGGCTCGCTTGACCCCGGCCTGAAGGCCGGGGTTTGCGCTTGCGCCGTGGTCAGACGATACCGGTTGCGTAGTAGACGCCGATGATCACAAACACCGCCAGGGTCTTGATACAGGTGATGGCGAAGATGTCCTTGTAGGACTGACGGTGGGTCAGGCCGGTTACCGCCAGCAGGGTGATGACCGCGCCGTTGTGCGGCAGCGTGTCCATACCGCCGGAGGCCATCGACGCGACGCGGTGCAGTACCTCGAGCGGAATGCCGGCAGCGTGGGCGTTCTCGATGAAAGTGTCGGCCATTGCCGCCAGCGCGATGCCCATGCCGCCCGATGCCGAGCCGGTGATACCGGCCAGCGCCGAGACGGTGACGGCTTGGTTGATCAGCGGGTTGGGAATCGCACTTAGCGCGTTGGCGATGATCAGGAAGCCGGGCAGGGCAGCGATCACCGCACCGAAGCCGTATTCCGAGGCAGTGTTCATCGTCGCCAGCAGCGCGCCGGCGATGGCTGTCCGGCTGCCGGCGGCGAACTTGGCGACGACCGTCCGCCCGGCGAATACGAAGACCGTCGCGATGCCGGTCAGCAGTGCCCCGACAACCGCCCAGACGGCGGCGATGGCCTTGGTTTGCACCACCACCGGCGCCGGGTCGCCGATCACCGCCGGGATGAACGAAATCGACTCGCCGTAGAAATAGGGAATGGCCACGGTGAAAACCTTGTTCATGACGCCGACCATGATCAGCGGCAGGATGGCGATCGCCGGATGGGCCAGCTTCTCGTGCTCGAAGGGTTCCGGTTCGTTGAGCAGGTTGGTGCCGTAGCCTTCCTGGAGCTTGAGCGCCTTGCGCCGCTGCCATTCGAGATAGGAGAGGCCGGTAATCAAGATAAACGTGGCGCCGATGATGCCCAGCCAGGGGGCGGCGTAGATGTTGGTCTTGAAGAAAGTGGTGGGGATGATGTTCTGGATCTGCGGTGTGCCCGGCAGCGCATCCATCGTGAAAGTGAAGGCGCCGAGGGCGATGGTGCCGGGAATCAGGCGCTTGGGGATGTCACTCTGGCGGAACATCTCGGCGGCGAAGGGATAGACGGCGAAGACCACGACGAACAGCGAGATACCGCCGTAAGTGAGGATGGCGCAGACCAGCACGATTGCCAGCATGGCTCGGTCGCGGCCGATCAGGCCGATCACCCAGGCGACGATGGACTTGGAGAAGCCGGACAGTTCGATGACCTTGCCGAATACCGCGCCGAGTAGGAAGACCGGAAAGTAGTTCTTCACGAACTCGACCATCTTGGCCATGAACAGACCGCTGTACATCGGCGCCACCAGCGTCGGCTCGATCAGCAGCACGGCACCCATGGCGGCGACCGGAGCGAAGAGGATGACGCTGTAGCCGCGATAGGCGACGAACATCAGGAAACTAAGGGATGCCAGAACAATCAGAAAATTCATGATGCCGCCTCCAAGTTTTTGTTGTTGGCTGGTACGCCCCACCAACCGAAGGTGAGTGCCACCTCCGACCTTACCCAGCCCCCTGTCATCGGTCGATGTATCGATTGGTCATTTATTCTGGCACGATGTTCGTATCCGGCGAAAATTTTTTTGCCGGATGCTTGCATGCAATCGGCACACCGTTCCGTTCTCGGACGGTTATGCTGCCGCGATCCGCGTTAGACTCTTCGCCTTTGCGTCATTGTCCCGATGCCGCGACCATCCGAAGGAGACCGAGATGCCCAGCGATTCTGAACTCGATGCCCTCATTCCTGCCCAGACCTTCGATCGCCGCGATTTCCTGGCCGCCAGCCTGGGCGCCGGTTTTGCGCTGGCCGTGCAGCCGGTGATGGCGCAGACGGCGATTCACACCGACGCCACTGGTCTCATCGCCGGCGAGGTCAAGGTTCCGGTCAAGGATGGCGACATGGTCGCCTACCGTGCCCAGCCGCAGGATACGGCCAAGCCGCCGGTGGTACTGGTTGTCTCGGAAATATTCGCTGTACACGAATACATCCGCGACGTCTGCCGCCGCCTGGCCAAGCTCGGCTACCTGGCCATTGCGCCGGAACTATTCGCCCGCCAGGGCGATCCGCGCAGCATCGACAGCATTCCCGAAATCATGGCCAAGATCATCAGCAAGACGCCTGATGCCCAGGTCATCAGCGATCTCGACGCCTGCGTCGCCTGGGCCGCCGCCAACGGCGCCGATACCGCCCGCCTGGCGATCACCGGCTTCTGCTGGGGCGGCCGTATCACCTGGCTGTACGCCGCTCACAACCCGCAACTCAAGGCTGGCGTCGCCTGGTATGGGCGGCTGGTCGGCGAAGTCAATGAAATCACGCCCAAGCACCCGATCGACATCGCCGGCCAACTGAAAGCGCCGGTGCTCGGCCTCTACGGCGGGCTCGACTCCGGCATTCCCCTGGAAACCGTGGACAACATGCTGGCCCTCCTGAGAGCCGGCAGTCCTGCGGCCCAGGCTTCGTACATCAAGATCTATCCCAACGCGCCGCATGCCTTCCATGCCGACTACCGGCCCAGTTACCGCCCGGAAGAGGCGGCCGATGGCTGGCAACGGATGTTGGACTGGTTCAGGGAGCACGGCGTCTGATTCTATTTCGCGCTCAAGGCGACAAAGAAATTCCCCGGAGACCGTCATTCCCGCGCAGGCGGGAATCCATAGCGTGTCCTCTTGCAACAGCGTTTGCTGGATTCCCGCTTACGCGGGAATGACAGAGTATTTTCTTGACGGGCCGCCCATGCGGCGGTCGCGGCTTTTCTGCCGAAATACGCTGTTGCTGGGGTGGCGCGTCACGATTTCACGGACCCAGCGCCGGGGGCTTCGTGCTACCCTTCGCGCCTTGCTAGACCAGACTTTCGACCGATCATGACCACCGCCGAATCTCCTGTGACCACGCCGCTTGATCCTCGCGCCCTGCTCAAAGACCTGCAAGTGCGTTTCGATGTCTTCCGCAATCACAGCCCGCTGGCCATCGGCATCGACAAGCAGGTACAGGCCCAGATGCCGGATCTGGAAAAGAAGGCCCTGCGCCTGGCCATGCGCAACCACACCATCTCGACCCGCTATCTGAAGGAGATGGAAAAGGCGGCGATACGCCTGAATCTCGACGGCACGCCGGCCGGCGAAGTGACCGAGGAAAACCGCCGGCACGCCGGCGAACTGCTGCGCGAACGCTTCAAGAAACAAAACGAGCAACGCCGGGCGGTACAGGCCACGGCCAAGGCCGCCGAAGCGGCTGCCCGGGCAGAGGAACAGCGGGCCGCCAAGCTGCACCAATTGACCGAGAAATTCGGCCGCAAGGGCCGCTGACGCCAGCGTTACGCTGGCACCCAATATCTCGCGCGCTGGCACGCGCTGCTGCCGGAAATGAAAACGGCCTCCCGCGTGGGAGGCCGTTTGAATTTTGGTGGAGCGTCACAGATTCGAACTTTGGACCTACGGATTAAGAGACCGTTCAAAGCCTCACTTTCCTCCTTGAATCGCGCAAGGCAGCTCGGATGAACAACTGAGTGTCAATGTGTTTAAGCCGCTGGCTTCGTAACTTGCGAAAATGGGAGGCTCGTAACCGAGGAAAAACGATGGCCACCCACGACTCCACGCCAATGCAACACGGTTCCCACGACGCGCCGCCGGTGACACTTGATCTCGGAGTGTCGCCAGCGCTTGAGGACATCGTTCGCGGTCTGGCCGACCTGAAACTCGCGCTGGACCGCTTCAGTCGTGACGACACCGGCCAGCCATTTATCAATGATTGGTTCGACAGCAGGACTGGCACCTGCGCATTTACCGGCCATGCGTTCTTGCAACAGATCGTGCCGTTCCTCGATCACAGCGAGGCGATGGGCTCGTCGTTTCGAGCATACGTCGATCCGGCACTGGTGCTGGGGGCCAGCATCAAAGGGCGACCGGAGTCGATCCGCGGTGAGGAGATTGCGCAGCGTCGTGCGCGTTACGCGCGCGACTTCGACGTTAGCGGCCTGTATCGCGCTGAATACGATTGGCTTGAATCGTTGGGTATCGTTTGGGCGCACGAGGGCAAACATCGCGTTGCCTTTATGCGTGCACATGGTGAGCCGGCGATCGCCGCATGGGTGCAGAGGCGTAGTTATCCTACTCCCGACCGCATAGTGCTAGTTGAGCCTACGGAGTATCGGCAAGCATGGTTTGCAATCCTCGATGGTCGCTATCTACAGCTTGTTCCGCGTCCTGCGATTACGCAACGCCTGCTATCTGCATACGGCGTGGAAACTATACGCTGGCGAGACTTGGACGACGTTCCATCTGAATTGTTTGTGCGACACGCGATCGTCGACTGGCAGCAGCGGCCGCAAAGTTATTGCGCTGAAGATCGCATGCTTGACCTGCCCGCACTACGCGATGAAGAGTGTCGTGCGCGCGAACTTGTATCTCGTACGTTCGCCGAGCTCGAGCTCGAGCGCGAAGGCTGGAAGGTCCAGTATGGCCGGCAGTTCGCGTACGCGTTGCTCGTTATCGCCGTTGGGCTACTCTTGAAAATTGTGTTTCGCGCCGCTGCGATGCAGGATTTAGGTTTCGTACTGGTTGGTGCTGGCGTGGGCTTGGGCTGCGTGATCTCGACGTTGCGCGTGGTTGGCCCCCGCGGTCGCGGTCGACGCGATGTAGGTTGATGGCAAGCGATTGCCGATCACGGCTGAAGCAGATTTGCTGACTCGTGCGGCCTGTTTGTCCACGAGCGGAGCTGCAAGAGCTGCGTACCCGCGCCGGCGGACTTCGGCGCGCCAATATGCGCTGCGCTGACTTATGTACGCCATTCCAGACTCCATGCGAAAGATTGAGATCGCTTGGTCTGGATTCTTCCGTTCCGGCAGATTTCCGGCAAAGGCCAGTTTTTGACGCCTCGCGCTTGAACGATAGGCGAAAAAAAGCACCGGCGATTGCTCGCAAGTGCTTGATTTTCAACTTCAGAATCTTTGGTGGGGCGTCACAGATTCGAACTGTGGACCTACGGATTAAGAGTCCGCTGCTCTACCAACTGAGCTAACGCCCCAAGTCTCTGGTGGGTCGGGCGAGATTCGAACTCGCGACCAACGGATTAAAAGTCCGCTGCTCTACCGACTGAGCTACCGACCCGACGGAGCCGCGCATTATAGCTATGGCTCAACAGAGCGTCAACGCGTTGATTCGGCGATTTATGTTGTGGGTAGGGCAATGTCGCTAGTTCAGCGCCAAGCGCCGGCAGATTTCGCTGGTCAGCACCGATTGGTTCATCGAATAGAAATGTAGGCCAGGGGCGCCGCCGGCGAGCAGGCGTTGGCACAACTCGGTGACGACGTCGAGGCCGAAGGCGCGGATGGATTCGGTGTCGTCGCCGAAGCTTTCGAACTTTTTGCGCATCCAGCGCGGAATCTCGGCGCCGCAGGCATCGGAGAAACGGGCCAGCTTGGTGAAACCGGCGATGGGCATGATGCCGGGCACGATGGGGACGTCGACGCCGCACGCGCGGGCTTGATCGACGAAGTTGAAATAGGCGTCGGCGTTGAAGAAATACTGAGTGATCGCCGAATTGGCGCCGGCCTTGACCTTGCGCGCGAAGGCGTCGAGATCGTCCTGTGGGCTGCGCGCCTGCGGGTGCCATTCCGGGTAGGCGGCGACTTCGAGGCTGAACCAGTCGCCAGTCTCGCTGCGGATGAATTCGATCAATTCGTTGGCGTAGCGGAATTCGCCGGCCTCGGCCATGCCCGAAGGGAGATCACCACGCAGCGCGACGATGCGGCGGATGCCGGCGGCCCGGTAATCGTTCAGGATGTCGCGGATGTTGGTGCGGGTCGAGCCGATGCAGGATAGGTGCGGCGCGGCGTTGTGGCCTTCGGCGGCGATTTCTTTGACCACGGCGAAAGTACGCTCTCGGGTCGAGCCGCCGGCACCGAAAGTAACCGAGAAAAAGCTTGGTTGCAGCTTGGCCAGCTCGGTGCACACGGTACGCAGCTTGACCATGCCTTCCGGCGTTTGCGGCGGGAAAAATTCGATGGAGATTTCGGGTTTCATTTGTTCAACCAGATGAAGAATTCGCGATTGCCGTCGCCGCCGGCGATCGGGCTGTCCAGCCAGGCACGGACCGTCAGGCCGAGGGTAGCGGCACAGTCGCGCAGTTTGCGTTCGACCTGGCGATAGAGCGCCGGGTCGCGAACGATGCCGCCTTTGCCGACATGGCCGGGGCCGACCTCGAACTGCGGCTTGACCAGCAGCAGTAGGTCGCCGTCGGCGGCCAACAGCGGCGGTAGTTGTGGCAGGATCAGGGTTAGCGAGATGAAGGAGAGGTCGCCGACGATCAGGGCGAAGCCTTCCGGTGGCTGCGCATCGCCCAGGTCAGCCGTGGTCAGGGCGCGGCAGTTGATGCCTTCCCGCGCGGTGACGCGGGCGTCGCTGCGCAGCCGGCCATGCAACTGGTCATGGCCGACATCGACGCCGACCACGTGCTGGGCACCGGCTTGCAGCAGGCAGTCGGTGAAGCCGCCGGTGGACTGGCCGACATCGAGACAGGTCTTGCCGGCCACGGTGAGACCGGTGGCGGCCAGCGCTCCGGCCAGCTTGAGGCCGCCGCGCGAGACGTAGCGATCGCTGTCATCGGCATTGACGGTCAACGCGGCGTCGGCTGGCAATGCCAGCGATGGCTTGGCGACCGGCCTGCCGTCGCAGACGACGCGGCCCTCGCCAATCAGCCGTTGCGCCTGCGTACGCGACGCGGCCAGCCCGCGCTGGACGAGCAGGGCGTCGACGCGTAGCAGGCTGTGCCGATCGACCGGTGTTTTCACCGGTTTTTCCGCGGCCGGCCGTCCCCCTTGGCGGGCATGGAAGGCATTCATGCTCATCGGGGGCGGCTCCGGATGTCGCTCAGTAGCGGTAGTGCTCGGCCTTGTACGGGCCTTCGATCGGCACGCCGATGTACTTGGCCTGCTCCTCGGTCAGTGTCGTCAACTGCACATTGAGCGTCTTCAGTTGCAGGCGGGCGACTTTCTCGTCGAGATGCTTGGGCAGCGTGTAGACCCCGACCGGGTAGTTGGCGGTCTTGGTAAACAGCTCGATCTGAGCGATGGTCTGGTTGGCGAACGACGAGGACATCACGTAGGACGGGTGGCCGGTGGCGCAGCCGAGGTTCACCAGGCGGCCCTTGGCGAGCAGGATGATGCGCTTGCCGTCGGGGAAGATGACGTGGTCGACCTGCGGCTTGATTTCTTCCCACCGGTATTTTTCCAGTGAGGCAACATCGATTTCGTTGTCGAAGTGACCGATGTTGCAGACGATGGCGTTGTTCTTCATCGCCGCCATGTGATCGTGCGTGATGACGTGGAAATTGCCGGTCGTGGTGACGAAGAGGTCGGCTTGGTCGGTGGCGTATTCCATGGTGACGACGCGGTAGCCTTCCATGGCGGCCTGCAGGGCGCAGATCGGGTCGATTTCGGTAACCCAGACTTGCGCCGACAGTGCGCGCAGAGCCTGGGCGGAACCCTTGCCGACATCGCCGTAGCCGCAGACGACGGCGATCTTGCCGGCGACCATGACGTCGGTGGCGCGCTTGATGCCGTCGACCAGCGATTCGCGGCAACCGTACAGGTTGTCGAACTTGGACTTGGTGACCGAGTCGTTGACGTTGATGGCCGGGAATTTGAGGTCGCCGCGCGCATGCATCTGGTACAGACGATGCACGCCGGTGGTGGTTTCTTCGGTGACGCCCTTGATTTGCGCCAAGCGGGTCGAATACCAGGTCGGATCGACGGCCAGCTTGGCCTTGATGGCGGCGAAGAGGATGGTTTCTTCTTCGGAACCCGGTTTGGCCAGCACCGAAATATCCTTCTCAGCCTTGGCGCCGAGGTGCAGCAGCAGGGTGGCGTCGCCGCCGTCGTCGAGGATCATGTTCGAGTAGCCACCATCGTGCCACTCGAAGATGCGGTGGGTGTAGTCCCAGTAATCAACCAGGCTTTCACCCTTGACCGCGAAGACCGGGATGCCGGCGGCGGCGATGGCGGCGGCGGCGTGGTCCTGGGTCGAGAAGATGTTGCACGAGGCCCAGCGGACTTCGGCGCCGAGCGCGGTCAGCGTCTCGATCAGCACGGCGGTCTGGATGGTCATGTGCAGCGAACCGGTGATGCGCGCGCCCTGAAGCGGGCGGGTCTTGGCGAATTCCTGACGGATCGCCATCAGGCCCGGCATTTCGGTTTCGGCAATGCGGATTTCTTTGCGCCCCCAGTCGGCCAGGGACAAATCGGCGATAACGTAGTCTTTGCGGTCAGCCACAGTAAGCTCCTCGTAAACCGTGGCCGGGCGGGGGCGGCGTTCAACTCACCGAACCCCCTGCGCCCGGCAGGGTTGAACAGTGAGCGCCGTTGAGAACCGAGCCTGAGAGAATTTTCTCTTGCAGCGCCCCTCGGTAGGTCGCGGATTATAAACCGTTTTGCGCTGCCGCTTCAGGCTTTGTCGCCGGCCCAGTAAAGATCCATATCCTTGATGCCCCACTTGGCGGCATCCTCGCGCCCGGCGATTTTTTCGGCGCTACGCGCCAGATCGATGGTTTCCGGCCTGATGTAGGCTTGCGAGCGGGTCGAGAAAAAGACTCGGACCCGGGGCTTGAGCAGGGATTGCTCGTTCTGCTCGGTGACCACGCCGAGCTTGCCCGATTCGAGGCGGACCAGGGAGCCGATGGGGTAGATGCCCAGGCTCTTGACGAAGGCCTGGAAGACCACGGGGTCGAAATGCCCTTGCCATTCCGCCATGCGCTTGATCGATTCGGCCGGATCCCAGCCAGCCTTGTAGGGGCGGTTGGAGGTGATCGCGTCGTACACATCGCAGACGGCGCCCATCTTGGCGTACAGGCTGATGGTCTGGCCGTTCAGGCCCTTGGGGTAACCGCTGCCATCGATTTTTTCGTGGTGGTGCAGGCAGACATCCTGGCTCATGTCGCTGCTGCCGCTGCCGGCCAGCAGCAGCTTGTGGCCTTCTTCCGGGTGCGTCTTGACCAGGGTGAATTCCTCATCGGTCAGCTTGCCGGGCTTGTTGAGCACTTCCAGCGGAATCATCGCCTTGCCGAGATCGTGCAGCAGGCCGGCCATGCCTGCGGCGCGGGTCGCTGGCTCGTCAAGCCCGAGCTGGCGGGCGAGGGCGATCATCAGGGCGCAGACGGCTACCGAATGCATGAAGGTGTAGTCGTCGGCTGTTCTCAGCCGGGCCAGGCTGATCAGCGCCCCTGGGTTGCGCAGGATCGAGTTGGAAATTTCCTCGACCAGCGGAGCCGCCGCATCGGCCTCGATGGCTTTGCCCATGCGTGCTTCCTGGAACATCGAGGCAACCGCCTCCTTGCCGAGGGTGACGATTTTCGAGGCCCGCTTCAGCTCGTCGGAAAAGGCCGCCTTGGATTGCACTACCGGCGCTTCCGGCGGAATGGCCGCGGCGCTGGCCACGGTCTCGACCGGCAGCGCCAGCCCGGCCTCGATATCGAGGCCCTTGGCGGCGTCGATCCACACTTCGCGCACGATGCTGTCGCGGATCAGCGCGAGATCGGCCGGGTCGCTGAGGACGAAGCGCGTCCGCCAGAACGGGTGGTCCAGCCAGGCGCCGCAGAAGGCTTGCAGATGCATGCCGAGGCGGAGTTGGTCGACGGGGATTTTTTTCAGCATGTCGGCCGATTCTAATGAAAAAGGGGAGCGCGATGCTCCCCCTTCCGGCTGGCTAGGGCTTTTTGACTAGAGCCCAGCATCGCCGCGCAGCAGAGCGGCGCAGTCGGTCGCTTCCCAACTGAATTCCGGCTCGTCACGGCCGAAGTGGCCGTAGGCGGCGGTCTTCTGGTAGATCGGACGGAGCAGGTCGAGCATGTTGACGATGCCCTTCGGGCGCAGGTCGAAATGCTTGCGCACCAGCGCCGTCAGTGTTTCGTTGCTGACCTTGCCGGTGCCGTAGGTCTCGACCATGATCGAGGTCGGTTCGGCAACGCCGATGGCGTAGGAAACCTGCACCAGGCAGCGCGCGGCCAGGCCGGCGGCGACGATGTTCTTGGCGACGTAGCGGGTGGCGTAGGCGGCGGAACGGTCGACCTTGGACGGATCCTTGCCGGAGAAGGCGCCGCCGCCGTGCGGCGCGGCCCCGCCGTAGGTATCGACGATGATCTTGCGCCCGGTCAGGCCGCAGTCGCCCTGCGGGCCGCCGACGACGAAGCGGCCGGTCGGATTGACCAGGTACTTGATGTCACCCTTGATCAATTCTTTGGGCAGCACCGGCTTGATGATCTGCTCGATGGTGGCCTCGCGCAGGTCTTCCAGGCTGATGTCCGGTGCGTGCTGGGTAGACAGCACGACGGTATCGATCGAATGCGGCTTGCCGTCGACATAGCGGACGGTGACCTGCGACTTGGCGTCCGGGCGTGCCCACGGCAGACGGCCATCCTTGCGCAGCAGCGCCTGGCGCTCGACCAGGCGATGCGACAGATAGATCGGCAACGGCATCAGCGACGGCGTTTCGTCGCAAGCGTAGCCGAACATCAGGCCCTGGTCACCGGCACCCTGGCCGAGATCATCGTCGTAGGCTTTGTTAACGCCCTGGGCGATGTCGGGCGACTGCTTGTCGTAGGCGACCAGCACGGCGCAGCCCCGGTAGTCGATGCCGTAGTCGGTATTGTCGTAGCCGATGCGCTTGATGGTGTCGCGGGCGATCTGGATGTAATCGACGTTGGCGGCCGTGGTGATCTCGCCGGCCAGCACCACTAGACCGGTGTTGCACAGAGTCTCGGCGGCGACCCGGGAATACTTGTCCTGGGCCAGAATGGCGTCGAGGATGGCATCGGAAATCTGGTCGGCGACTTTGTCCGGATGGCCTTCGCCTACCGATTCAGAAGTAAAGAGATAATCGCTCATGGAATGCTCCAACGGTCCATTGTTCCGGCGTTACCGGCTTCGGACCACGAGCTGGCGACGCTTTAGCAGAATTTTTGAATCGCCCCGCAAGTTGTCTGTTTAACTCGGCGATTCCATAATCTTACCCTTTTACCGCTGGCCTTCAACCCTTGTAATGACATGGTCTTTGTCTTCAGGATACTTTCCCGCCTGCCTCTGTGGCTGGTTCATGCGCTCGGCGGCTGGCTCGGCCGGCTGACCTACCTGGTCTCGCCGACCTACCGGCGCAACTTGCAAGGCAACATGGCCCAGGCCGGTATCGACCCGGCGCTGTGCGGTGCTGCCGCTGTCGAAGCCGGCAAGCAGATGACCGAACTGGCGCGCATCTGGCTGCGCCCACTGGCCGAGGCCAATGCCCAGGTGGTCGAGGTGGTCGGCGGTGAGTTGGTCGCGGCGGCGCGGCAAGCGGGCCAGGGTATCGTCTTCCTGACGCCGCATCTCGGCTGCTTTGAGATCACCGCGCAATATCTGTCGGCGTTGGGCGACATCACGGTGCTGTACCGGGCGCCGAAATCGGCGGCGGCACAGGAATTGATCCTGACCGGGCGCAAGCGTGCGCAATTGCACCTGGCACCGGCCGACTTGTCGGGTGTGCGTGCGCTGATCAAGGCACTGAAGAAGGGCCAGATGGTCGGCATGCTGCCCGACCAGGCACCGAAGACCGGCGAGGGCGTCTGGCTCAAATTTTTTGGCCGCTATGCCTACACCATGACCCTGGCCGCGCGGCTGACGGAAACTGGGGCGGCGGCGCTGCTGACCTGGGGTGAACGTCTGCCCGGCGGGCGCGGTTATCGCATCCATTTCCTGCCACCCAGCCAGCCGTTGAGCGGCTCGACCATCGAGCGCGCGCAGCAGATCAACCACGAGATCGAGGCGTTGATCCGTCAGTGCCCGACGCAATACCTGTGGGGCTACAACCGCTACAAACAGCCGCGCGGCGCCGAGCCGCCACCGGCGGAAACGCTGGCCTGAGGCAGGCCGCGCCACGGCAAGGCAAATTCCTTTTCCATTCGATTAAAATGGACGTTTCCGGCGCTCGCCGCCGGGAGCAGGGTTCCGCGCATGCCGGAGCGGGGCCGTGGCTGGCACAAATAATGAACCGGTCGTCTGGAGAACAGAGGTCTCGCCATCATGAACAGCCCGAACATCCAAATCCGTCCCGTAACGCCGCCCGACGTGCCGGCGATTTCCGCGCTGGCCAGGGAAATCTGGCAGGCCACCTACCCGGGCATCATCACCCAGGCGCAGATCGATTTCATGCTCGAACAGCGCTACGGCCACGAACGGCTGTACGACGATCTTGAGGATGCCGACAAGTGGCTCGACCAGGGTTTTTACGGCGAGCGGCGGATCGGTTTCGCTTTCAGTGAGATTTATCAGGACGAGTTCAAGCTCGATAAGCTATACATTCATCCCGATGTCCAGCGGCGTGGCGTCGGCGGCCAACTGATCACCCATGTCACGGCGCGCGCCGAAAAGCTCGGCTATCCCTGTGTGATCCTGGCGGTCAACAAGCGCAACGAAAAGGCGATCTCCTCCTATCGCAAATACGGCTTCGCGGTGCGCGAGACGATTGTTGCCGATATCGGCGGCGGCTTTGTGATGGACGACTACATTATGGAGAAAAAACTTTAGGAATTTGAGCCAACGCTCTGTTCCTGCTATGATTTTCGAACATCAAGCGGAGCGTTTCGTGAGACTCGAATTTCTCAAGATGCACGGCCTGGGCAACGATTTCGTTGTCCTTGACGGCGTTCGCCAGCAACTGGCCCTGACGCCGGAACAGTTGCGCTACTTGGCCGACCGTCATTTTGGCGTTGGCTGCGACCAGGTTCTGCTGGTCGAAAAGCCGACCCGGCCGGACGCCGACTTCCGCTACCGCATCTTCAATGCCGACGGCGGCGAGGTCGAGCAGTGTGGCAATGGCGCCCGCTGTTTCGTCCGTTTTGTGCATGAAGTCGGTCTGACCGACCGGCGCGAGATTCGCGTCGAGACGCGCGGCGGCATCATCGTGCCGCGCCTGGAGGCGGATGGTTCGGTGACGGTAGACATGGGCGTGCCGCGTTTCCAGCCGCAGGAAATTCCCTTCCTGCACGACGATGATGTAATCATCTACAACCTCGACGTGGCCGACGAGATGCTCGAAGTCAGTGTCGTTTCACTGGGCAATCCGCATGCCGTGCAAGTCGTCGACAGCGTCGAAGCGGCGCCGGTCGCCGCCCAGGGGCCGTTGATCGAAGAACACGAACGTTTTCCGCAACGGGTCAACGCCGGCTTCATGCAAGTCGTCGACCGCCACACCATCAAACTGCGCGTTTACGAGCGTGGCGCCGGCGAGACGCTGGCTTGCGGCACCGGCGCCTGCGCCGCCGTGGTTGCTGGCATCCGCCGCGGTCTGCTCGATTCGCCGGTGCGCGTCGGCACCCGCGGCGGCGATCTGACCATTGTCTGGGGCGGCGCTGGCCGGCCCGTCCTGATGACCGGCCCGGCCGTCACCGTATTTTCCGGAGTGATCGAACTATGAGCGCGTTGTTTCCCGAAGACGTTGCCGACTACCTGAAGAACCATCCTAGTTTCTTCGAGCAGTACGCCGACCTGATGGCCCAGATTTTCCTGCCGCATCCGCATGGTGGGCGGGCCATCTCGCTGGCTGAGCGGCAGATGTTGAGCCTGCGCGAGAAGAACCGCGCGGCCGAGGCCAAGCTGGCCGAACTGATCACCTTCGGCGAGGAAAACGACGCCATCAGCGAGAAGGTGCATCGCCTGGCCGTCGGGCTGATCGCCGCCGAAACTTTCCAGGCGGTGATCCACCTGATCAACTTCCATCTACGCGACGATTTCGCCATCCCACACGTCGCTTTGCGCCTGTGGGACAAGCCGGAAGGTGTCGAGGACCTACCAGAGTTCGCTGCCGTCAGCGAGGAACTGCAAGTTTTCGCCGAAACCCTCGGTCGCCCCTACTGCGGCTCTACCGCCGGCTTCGGCACCGCCTCGTGGTTTGGCGAACAGGCGCCGCACATCCGTTCGCAGGCGCTGATCGCGTTGCGCAACGGCGGCGGCACCATTGGCCTGATCGCGTTGGGTAGCGAAGAAGGACAGCGTTTCTACGCCGAAATGGGCACCTTGTATCTCGAACGCCTTGGCGAGCTGGTGTCGGCGGCGCTGGCCCGGGTCACCAAGAGCATGTTGTGAGTACAGCGGCGGCAGTCGATGCCTGGCTGGCGGTGCTGGCCGAACAGCGTCGGCAGTCGCCGCACACCGTCGCCAACTACCGGCGCGACCTGCAGCGTTTATGTGAGCTGGCCGGCGACATCGAGTTCGGCTGCCTGCAGACCCATCACATCCGCCGTTTCGTCGCCCAGTTGCATGCCCGCGGCCTGTCCGGGCGTTCGTTGGCGCGGCTGCTGTCATCCTGGCGCGGTTTCTTCGCTTGGCTGGGGAACGATGACGTGGTGTGGGCCAACCCCTGCGAGGGCGTGCGTGCCCCGAAGTCGCCGCGACATCTGCCCAATGCCCTGGCGGTAGACGAAACCAGCCGCCTGCTGCAAGCCAAGGAGGCGGAAGACGACATTTTTGCCGTGCGCGATACGGCGATGTTCGAACTGTTCTATTCCTCCGGCCTGCGCCTGGCCGAGCTGGCGGCACTCGATTGCGCTGCCCTCGACACGGCGCAGCACGATGGCGAAATCCGCGTGGTCGGCAAACGCGCCAAGGCGCGCCTGGTTCCGGTCGGCCGCCAGGCCTGCGCGGCGCTGGCCGCCTGGGCGGCGGTGCGCGACACGCTGGCGGCGACCGGCGAGCCGGCGCTGTTCGTCGGCCGCCTGGGGCGTCGGCTTAGTCATCGCGCCATCCAGTTACGTCTGGCCGAACGGGCCGTGCGCCAAGGCTTGCCGCAGCATGTCCATCCGCACATGCTGCGGCATTCCTTCGCCTCGCATGTGCTGCAATCCTCCGGTGACCTGCGGGCGGTACAGGAAATGCTCGGCCATGCCAGCATCGCCTCGACGCAGGTGTATACGCACCTGGATTTCCAGCACCTGGCTCGCGTCTATGACGCAGCACATCCCCGGGCCAAGGCCAAGTAAACGGCAGCCAGCGCGCATTGACCTTTGGCGGCGTAGCGCCTACCATCTACGGTCTCAAAAAATTGCCGGAATCAAGGAGTTCGTCATGGCCATCAACCGTACCCGCCGCTCTTCCCTGGAGCGCCGCTGTGTTTCCAAGTCCAGCAAGCGCTTGTTCAAGGGCGAAGGCAAGACCCTGTTCAAGGTCATCTACGCCGCCGAGTGCCACGCTCGCAACCGCAAGGGTCTGGGCTCCTAAGCCGCTGCCGCACCAATAAGCCCCGGTCGCCGTAAGACGACCGGGGCTTTTTCTTGCTTCGGTGGCTGGCCGCCAGCAGCGTTGTGTCCGGTGAAAGCGAAAATCCAGCTTGGTCGTTGCCAGCCATCGGTTGCGGTGACTCGTTGCCTGCTCCCGGAATTTATTGCAACAAAGTTGCATCGGCGAACGAGGAATGGTTTACTCGCGCCGTGCCCGATTTTCCCGCTGACTTTTTCGCTGCCCAGTTGCGCGCCGCCGCCGTCAAGGTAACGCGGCCGCGCCTGCGCGTGCTGGCTTGCCTGGGCCAGACGGCGGCCGAGCTGACGCATGCGGAATTGGCGGAGCGTCTGGCCGCCGACGAGGCGGGGACGCTCGACCGGGTGACGCTGTACCGCGTGCTCGATAGTCTGGTCGATTGCGGGCTGGCGCAGCGTACTCTCGATGCTCGCGGCGTCTATCGTTTTCAACTGAGCAGTGTCCGCGCCGCCCACGCGACGCATGCCCATTTCCACTGTCAGCGTTGTGGCGGGGTCGTCTGCCTGGAGCAGATGGCGATGCCGGTGGCCCACTTGCCGGCCGGTTTCGTCGCCCGCCAAGTCGAGGTTGAGGTACGCGGATTGTGTGCCGGCTGCGCTGGGGGCGGCCGATGACCACTTGGCGAGCGCAAGCCCCAAGCTTCGGCTGGGGGCAATTCACGGCTCGTTTCTGGCGTGCTTGCGGCTTGGCCTTGCTGTTGCTGTTCGTGCAGCACCTGGCGCAGACGCATGCACTGAAGCACCTGGCAGCCGACAGCTTGGTCGCCACCGCCGGCGGCGATGCGTCCGACTGTCCGCAATGTCTGGCCCTTGGTGGCTTGCACGGGAACGCGACGGCGACGACCGGCGGCAAGCTGCTACCAACCGCGAGTGACGGCCCGCTCGTCTTCATGCCTGCCGCGGAACCGTCGCGGCGGCCGATAGTGGCGCATACTATCCGCGCGCCGCCGGAAAACCGGGACTGATCGATTCTGCATTCCCGATACGCACCCTGCCAGGGTGCGCCCACCTTGTTTTCCGGAGAATTTCCGATGATTCGTTCATCATCCCGGGTGCTGGCTGCGGCCGGTATCCTTGTTTCCTTGCCGGCGGTTGCCGGTGATGCGGAGCTACAGGCGCTGCGCGCCGAAATCGGGCAGTTGAAGGCGGCTTATGAACAGCGTATCGCCGCCCTCGAGGCCCGCGTACAGTCTGCCGAACAGGCCCGTTCCGTGCCGGCGGCCGAGCCTTCAGCCGAGCACCGTTCGGCTGCTGCCCCAGCCAGCGGCTTCAACCCGGAGGTATCGCTGATCCTCCAGGGGCAATACAAGAACATGAAGGATGTTACCGAGCGTAACATCACCGGTTTCGCCTCGACCGCCGGCCACAATCACGGCGACGGCATCGAGGGTGTCAGCAAGCGCGGTTTCTCGGTCGAGCACAGCGAGCTGGTGCTGGCCGCTAATATCGATCCCTATTGGCGCGGCCAGGCCATCATCGCGGTACGGGACGGCGATGCCGAGGTCGAGGAGGCCTGGTTCCAGTCGCTGGCCATCGGCCATGGCATCGGCCTGAAGGGCGGCCGCTTCCGCTCCGGCATCGGCTACCTCAACGAGCAGCATCCGCATGCCTGGGATTTTGCCGACGCACCGCTGATGTACCAGGCGTTGTTCGGCGAGGAGGGCAGATATAAGCAGGACGGCCTGCAATTGAAGTGGCTGGCGCCGACGCCGATGTTCCTTGAATTCGGCGCCGAGCTCGGGCGTGGGGCCGATTTTCCGGGTGGCGAGCGCAACAAGAACGGCGCCGGCGCGGGCGCCGTCTTCGCCCATATTGGCGACGACGTGGGTATCGAACACAGTTGGCGGGCCGGCGTTTCCTACCTGCGTACGCGGGCCAGCGAGCGCGAATCGCGTTTCGAGGATATCAATGGCTTGGAGGCAGCCGGTTCCTTCGCCGGTCGCTCGTCGACCTGGATTGCCGATTTCATTTGGAAATGGGCACCGAACGGCAATCCCAGCGAGCGTAATTTCAAGTTCCAGGCGGAATATTTCCAGCGCCGCGAAAAAGGCAGCCTCGATTGTTACGATGAGCAGGGGGCGGGCAATGCCTGCGATCCGCTGGCGGCCGGCGAGCGTGTTGTCGGTGACTACCAGACGCGCCAGTCCGGCTGGTATGCCCAGAGTGTCTATCAGTTCTTGCCGCGTTGGCGTGCTGGCCTACGCTATGAGCAACTGGACAGCGGCTCGCGCAATTTCGACGCCAATGCCGCTAACCTGGCGGTCGATAGCTACCGGCCGAAGAAGGCGACGGTGATGCTCGACTATAGTTGGAGCGAATACTCCCGTCTGCGCCTGCAGTATGCCCAGGACAAATCGATGCGGGGCCTGACCGACAACCAATGGACGCTGCAATACGTGATGAGTCTCGGCGCCCATGGTGCGCACCGTTTCTAGGAGGCGAGCGATGAAAAAAATCCTGTTGCTGTGCTTGCTGGTCGTGGCGCCGTTGCTGGCCCGGGCCGATCTGCGTGTATTCGCCACGGTCCCGGAGTGGGGGGCGCTGGTCAAGGAAATCGGCGGACCCCATGTCAGTGTCTATACCGCCACCCACGCCTTGCAGGACCCGCACCGCATCGAGGCCCGGCCATCGCTGCTGGCCCAGGCCCGTCGAGCAGACCTGCTGGTCGCCACCGGTGCAGACCTGGAGGCCGGCTGGTTGCCGCTGGTCCAGCGCGACTCCGGCAATGCCGCGATCCAGAGCGGCCGGCCGGGCTATTTCGAGGCCGCCGCCGTGGTCCGCTTGCGCGATGTCCCGGCCGTGCTCGACCGTGCTCAGGGCGACATTCATGCGGCTGGCAATCCGCACCTGCACCTCGACCCGTATAACGTGCTGAAGGTTGGCGAGGCGCTGGCGGCTCGCCTGGGCGAACTGGATCCTGCACAGGCGGCCGATTACCAGGCTGGTTTCCGTGCTTTCGCCGAACGCTGGCAGGCAGCCATCGGTCGTTGGGAAAAGCTGGCGGCGCCGTTGCGCGGTGTGCCGGTGCTGGTGCATCACCAGTCCTTCGTCTACCTGACCCACTGGCTGGGCATGCGCGAAGTCGGCATGCTCGAACCGAAGCCGGGCATCGAGCCGACCAGCGGCCATCTCACCGCGCTACTGGCCCGCCTGCAGGCGCAGCCGGCGAGGATGGTGCTGGTTGCGGCCTACAACCGTGACGGGCCAAGCCAGTGGATCGCCAGCCGCAGTGGCCTGCCGGTGGTGCTGCTGCCGTATACCGTCGGCGGCACGCCGGCGGCGGGCGACCTGTTCGCCCTCTACGACGACACGCTGCAGCGCTTACTGCGGGCCTTGCGATGAGCATGTTGCTGCGGGCCGAGGCGCTGGTGGCCGGTTGGTTGGAGCCGGCCACGCCGGCGCTCGATCTGCAAGTGGCGGCTGGCGAGATCGTCGGCCTGACCGGTCCCAACGGCGTCGGCAAGAGCACTCTGCTGGCAGCCGCTGTCGGCCGGGCGCGAATCTTTTCCGGGCGGCTGACGATGGCGCCAGGGCTGCGTTTGGCGCTGCAGACGCAGCAGCTACCGCCGGTCGACGGCCTGCCCCTGTCCGGCCACGATCTGCTGGACATCACCGGCGCCGTGCCCGCCGGCCTGCCGCCGTGGCTGGAAGGTCGCCTCGGTGAGCGTCTCGACCGGTTGTCCGGCGGCCAGCGTCACTACCTGGCGTTGTGGGCGGCTATCGCCGTGCCGGCCGACCTGCTGTTGCTCGACGAGCCGACCAATAACCTCGATGCCGCCGGTGTGCGCCATCTCGCTCAAGCCCTGCGGCAGCGCGCCGCCGCCGGCGTCGGCATCCTGATCGTCAGCCACGACGCTGACTTCGTTGCGGCGCTGTGCCAGCGTACTCTGGTCCTGGAGGCGCCGGATGTGGTCTGAACTGTTTCTCGTCCCTTTCCTGACCGGCTTGGCGCTGGCTGTGGTGCTACCCCTGCTCGGCTGCTATTTGCGCTTGCGCGACGAATGGCTGGCGGCCCTGGCCTATGCCCATGTCGCCGCCGGTGGGGCGCTGGTGGCACTGGTTGCCGGCTTGCCGCCAACCCTCGGCGGTCTGTCGGCGGCAGCCCTGGCCGGAGCCGGCCGGCATTTCGCCGCGCACCGCTTGGCCGGCGGTGCCAGCCAAGCATTGTTGCTGCTCGGTGGCTGGTCGGTGGCGGTGTTGCTGGCGGCCAACCAGCCGTTGGCCGAGCGCCTGGCCCAGGCGCTGTTCGACGGTCAATTGTATTTCGCCGACAGCGGCCGGCTGGCCTGGGTGGTGACGGGCTCCGTGGTGGCCGTGGCGGGACTGCGCTGGCTGTCCCGCCGCCTGTTGCTGGCCCGCCTGTATCCTGATCTGTTCCGCCTGCGCGGTTTGGCGCCGTGGCCAGTGCGGCTCGGCTTCGATTTGCTGGCGGCGTTGCTGTTGGCGCTGGCGACGATGAGCCTGGGCGTAATGGCCACGTTCGCACTGCTCTTCGTGCCGCCGTGGCTGGCCTTTCGCCGTGGCCGCAGCTGGCGGCAGGCGCTGGGTTGGGCGGTGATCGGCGGCGTCGCTGCCTATGGCGCGGCGTTCGCCCTGGCCTTGCACTTCGACCAGCCTTTTGGGCCTGTCCTGGCCTTATTGCTGGTGTTGGTCGGCCTGTTGATTGCGTGACGCGAGACGGCGTGCTAAAACTCTCATCCTGCTTGCGGAGTGTTTATGGTTTTTTCCTTTTTCAAGAAGCCGACCCAGAAAATGCCGGAGCGTCGGGCCGCCAAGCCGCGCGGCCGGGCGCCCGAGTCCGTGCCGCCGAACGTGGCGGAAGAGGCTCCAGCGTCGTTGGCGGCACCTCTGCCGGATCTTGAATTCACTAACAGCAAGCTCGGGTCCGGCGCACCGGCCGCCAAGGTGGAGCGCCCGGCGGCCAAGCCGGCGGCGCCGGCCCGTGCCGTTATCGATCCCAATCTGGCCAAGGATGATTTCGATGACGCCGAATTTACCGAATCGAGCGTCATGGGTATCGACGTCGATCAGGATGCCGACCCGGTCCAGGGCGATGTCGAACATGTCGTCGTGCTGTTCGCCAATGGCCAGGAAACGGCCGCTCGCTCACTGCTGGAAACGCTGATCCGCAGCTATCCAGGTGATGAGGGCAAGCGTTTCTGGTTGCTGCTGCTCGATCTGTTGCAATGTGTCGGCGACCGCGCCGCTTTCGACAAACTGGCCCTCGAATTTGCCGAGACTTGGGAAACCTCGCCGTCTTCCTGGCGGCAGACGGAGCCGGCGGTCGTGCTGAAAAGCAACGGCCAGCGCCGCTTGATGCTGCAGGGGGTGTTGACTGCCGAGGAGGGCGCCGCCTCGGTGGCTGAGCTGGCCGGGCTGGTGGCTCAGGGCCTGCCGGTCGTCGTTGAGTGTGGAAAGCTGATCAGTTGCGACGACGAGGTGGCCGGGCGACTGGCGGCGATCCTGCGCGAAGCTCGGCGGAACGGAGTGGCGGTGGTGCTGAAGGAGGTCGATGGCTTCCTGGCCCGCCTCAACGAGCGCCTGACGGCTGCTGCTGCCGGGCGCGAGTCGGATTGGGCGCTGCTGCTCGAATTGCTGCAGCGGCACGGTACACAGGAGTTGTTCGAGGAACGCGCCGTCGATTACGCGGTGGCATTCGAATTGTCGCCGCCGTCTTGGGAAAGCATGCCGGCTACCGGGCCGAAGGTGGATGCAGCGCGGCCGGCTGACGATGCGCATTATCTGCAAGGCGACCTGAAAAACTGCCGTTTCGATGAACTGGTCGATGTGCTTGATGGCCACGATTTGCCAATCATCGATTTTTCCGGCGTTCGCAGCATGGATTTCTTCTCCGCCGGCCAATTGGTCAACCGCATCGCGCCGTACAAGGCGCAGGGGCAGGAAATCCTGATCCGCAGCCCAAATCATTTGGTCGCCGAGCTGATGGCTGTGGTTGGCCTGAACAAGCAGGCGCGCATCATCGTTCCCAAGTCTTAAGCCAGGAAAAAAATATGGAGCAATATCACGGCACCACGATTCTGTCGGTGCGCCGGGGCAGTGTCGTCGCCATGGGCGGCGACGGCCAAGTGACGCTGGGCAGCGTCGTCATCAAGGGCACCGCCAGGAAGGTGCGCCGCCTGTACCAGGGCAAGATCCTGGCCGGTTTCGCCGGCGGCACCGCCGATGCCTTCACGCTGTTCGAGCGTTTCGAGGCCAAGCTGGAGAAGCACCAGGGCCACTTGGTTCGTTCTGCCGTCGAATTGGCCAAGGACTGGCGTACCGACCGCGCTTTACGCCGGTTGGAGGCGATGCTGTCGGTGGCCGATCGCGAATCCTCGCTGGTTATCACTGGCAATGGTGACGTGCTCGAACCCGAGCACGGCATCGTCGCCATCGGTTCCGGTGGTGCCTACGCCCAGAGTGCGGCGCGCGCCCTGCTGGAGAATACCGAACTGGGGTCGCTCGACATTGTCACCAAGTCGTTGGAAATCGCCGGCGACCTGTGCATCTATACCAACCGCAATTTCACGCTCGAGGTGCTCGAATGACCACGATGACGCCGAAGGAGATCGTCTCCGAACTCGACAAGCACATCGTCGGTCAGCACAACGCCAAGAAGGCGGTGGCCATTGCCCTGCGTAACCGCTGGCGGCGCTCGCAGGTGGCCGAGCCGTTGCGTCAGGAAATCACGCCGAAGAACATCCTGATGATCGGGCCGACCGGCGTCGGCAAGACCGAGATTGCCCGCCGCTTGGCGCGCCTGGCCAACGCGCCCTTCATCAAGATCGAGGCGACCAAGTTCACCGAGGTCGGCTACGTCGGACGCGATGTCGAGACCATCATCCGCGACCTGATCGAGATGGCCATCAAGTCGCACCGCGACC
>JAISPT010000054.1 GCA_031274715.1 Azonexus sp.
CGTTCAAATTTTTCCTTAGCCATTCCAGTTCCCCAATCGTCAAATATGCAAAAAATCCAGAAGCCAAGCTAATCGGTGGTGCCCATGGGCAGGATCGAACTGCCGACCTCTCCCTTACCAAGGGAGTGCTCTACCACTGAGCCACATGGGCCTACCTTGAAACACCAACCGTACCGCATCGTGGAGCGGGTGAAGGGAATCGAACCCTCGTCTTAAGCTTGGAAGGCTTCAGCTCTACCATTGAGCTACACCCGCTTAACCCACACCCGCAGCACACACAGCTACAGCATCAACCTGGTGGAGGGGGAAGGATTCGAACCTTCGAAGGCAGAGCCGACAGATTTACAGTCTGTTCCCGTTGACCGCTTGGGTACCCCTCCAGAAGAACGCAAGATTATCCGTACACACCCAAATGCTGTCAACACCCGCCACAACAAAAAAGCCGGCGGTTGCCGGCTTTTTGTGCACGAGGCGGAAATTACTTGAGGGACAGAATCCAGGCCACCAGCTTTTTCGCTTCCTCGTCGGTGACGTTGTTCGGCGGCATCGGGATCTGGCCCCAGACGCCCTTGCCACCGGACTTGACCTTGGCGGCCAGCATGGCCGGCGCACCCTTGTCGTCCTTGTACTTGGCGGCAACGTCCTTGTAGGCCGGGCCAACCAGTTTCTTGTCGATGGTGTGGCAGGACATGCAGTTCTTGGCCTTGGCCAAGGCTTCGTCAGCGTGCACCTGACCGGCCATTGCGACACCTGCTGCAGCCAACATGGCGATATACACAGATTTCATTCTCTCGCTCCGTAATCGAAGTGGGTGGGGAAAAACTGCTGCGGATGATAGAACCTTTTCAAGCGCTTGCAAACTGCTGTCAACACGCCAGATGTTGCCAAATGTTACTTGCGCCGCTGGATTTGTTTGACATCGCGCACCGCCCCCTTGTCGGCCGAAGTCGCCATCAAGGCATAGGCCTGCAATGCCGCCGAAACGACTCGCTGGCGAGCGACGGGTTGCCAGGCTGTCTCACCACGCGCTTCCATCGCCGCCCGCCGACGCGCCAACTCGTCGTCGGCGATGGCCAGATGTATACGACGCCCAGGGATGTCGATCTCGATCGTGTCGCCCTCCTCGACCAGCGCGATGGCGCCGCCGTCGGCCGCTTCCGGCGAGGCATGGCCGATCGACAAGCCGGACGTGCCGCCCGAGAAACGACCGTCGGTCAACAGCGCGCAGGCTTTGCCCAGGCCCATCGACTTCAGGTAGGAGGTCGGGTACAGCATCTCCTGCATGCCCGGCCCGCCCTTCGGGCCTTCGTAGCGGATCACGACAATGTCGCCGGCGACGATCTGGCCACCGAGGATGCTTTCAACCGCCGCATCCTGGCTTTCGAACACGCGCGCCCGGCCGGTGAATTGCCAGATCGATTCGTCGACGCCCGCCGTTTTGACGATACAACCGTCCTCAGCGATATTGCCGTGGAGCACCGCCAAGCCACCGTCGCGCGAATAGGCGTTGGCCTTGTTACGGATGCAGCCGTGCGTTCGATCGAGATCGAGCTCGTTGTAGCGGCGGTCCTGGGCAAAGGCAGTCTGAGTCGGCACACCGCCTGGGGCAGCCTTGAAGAATTCATGCACCTTGATGTCGTGCTCGCGCACCACGTCCCAGCGATCAATCGCTTCGCCGAGGCTCATAGCATGCACCGTCGACACCTCGCGATGCAGCAAGCCAGCGCGATCCAGTTCGCCAAGAATGCCCATGATGCCACCGGCACGATGCACGTCCTCGATGTGGTATTTGTCGGTCATCGGCGCCACCTTGCACAGACAAGGCACGGAACGGGAAATACGGTCGATGTCGGCCATCGTGAAATCGACGCCGGCCTCCTGGGCGGCGGCCAGGATGTGCAGCACAGTGTTGGTCGAGCCGCCCATCGCCACGTCAAGCGTCATCGCATTCTCAAAAGCAGCCCGGGTGGCGATCGAACGCGGCAGTACCGAGGCGTCTTCCTGCTCGTAGTAGCGCTGGCATAACTCGACGGCCAGACGGCCGGCGCGCAGAAACAATTGCTTGCGATCAGCGTGCGTGGCGACGACAGTACCGTTGCCGGGCAGGCTGAGGCCGAGAGCCTCGGTCAGGCAGTTCATCGAATTGGCGGTAAACATACCGGAGCAAGAGCCGCAAGTCGGGCAGGCGGAACGCTCGATTTCGTCGAGATCGGCCTGGGACACCGCGCTGTCGGCAGCCTTGACCATTGCGTCGACAAGGTCAAGATGGACCACCCGCCCTTGCACCGTGACCTTGCCGGCCTCCATCGGGCCGCCGGAGACGAACACCGCCGGAATGTTCAAGCGCATGGCGGCCATCAGCATGCCCGGGGTGATCTTGTCGCAATTGGAAATGCACACCATGGCGTCGGCGCAATGGGCATTGACCATGTATTCGACCGAATCGGCGATCAGGTCACGCGATGGCAGGGAATAGAGCATACCGCTGTGGCCCATGGCGATGCCGTCGTCGATGGCGATGGTATTGAACTCCTTGGCCACGCCACCGGCCGCCTCGATTTCGCGCGCCACCAGTTGCCCCATGTCCTTCAGGTGCACATGCCCCGGCACGAACTGGGTGAAGCTGTTAACCACGGCAATGATCGGTTTGTTGAAGTCGCCATCCTGCATCCCAGTCGCCCGCCACAGGGCGCGGGCACCGGCCATGTTGCGGCCATGGGTCGAGGTATGGGAACGATATTGCGGCATGGCTTCTCTCCGTCGGGTCGGGCGCCGGAATCCCGAGCGCGAACTATAATCGGTCGATTTTAGCCCACTCTATCCTGCCGATGCTTCTTCACCCCCAGTTCGATCCGGTCGCCTTCTCGCTTGGCCCGCTGGCGATCCGCTGGTACGGCCTGATGTACCTGCTTGCCTTCGCCCAATTCCTGCTGCTTGGCCGCTGGCTGATCCGCCACCGCCAGGCCGCATTGACCGTCGAGCAACTCGACGACCTGCTGTTCTACGGCATGCTCGGCGTCATCGTCGGCGGCCGCCTGGGCCAGGTGCTGTTCTACGAGCCGGGCTATTACTTCGCCCATCCGCTGGAAATCGTCGCCGTCTGGAAGGGCGGCATGAGCTTTCACGGCGGCTTTCTCGGCGTCCTCGTCGCCATGGCGCTGTGGGCGCGCAAGCACGCCAAGGCCTGGCTCGACGTCACCGATTTCATCGCACCGCTGGTACCGCTCGGCCTGGCCGCCGGGCGCCTGGGCAACTTCATCAACGGCGAGTTGTGGGGCCGCGTAGCCGATCCGACGCTGCCCTGGGCGATGGTCTTTCCGCAAGCCGGCGATCTCCAAGCACGGCACCCCTCGCAGCTCTACCACATCGGCCTGGAAGGTCTGGCGCTGTTCACCATCCTGTGGCTGTACAGCCGGCGACCGCGACCACGCGGCGCAGTCTCGGGAGTCTTCCTGATCGGCTATGGCGCTTTCCGCTTCGTCACCGAGTATTTCCGCGAACCGGACCACGGCATCTTCGGCCAGTCCTACACGGTCAGTATGGGCCAGTGGTTGTCGCTGCCGATGATTGCCGCCGGCCTGCTGCTGTTGCTGCTGGCCTACCGGAGGAAGACTTTATAATTATGGACTACCTCTTTCACCCACTGACAGGAATCCTCTCATGACACGTCCCTTCAAGGTTCTCGGCATCCAGCAAATCGCCATCGGTGGCCCGTCCAAGGACAAGCTGCGCACGTTGTGGGTCGATATGTTCGGCCTTGAGGTCACCAGCACCTTCATTTCCGAGCGCGAAAACGTCGACGAGGACATCTGCGCCATGGGCAGCGGGCCGTTCAAAGTCGAGGTTGACCTGATGCAGCCGCTCGATTCGGAAAAGAAGCCGGCCGTTCACACTACCCCGCTCAACCACGTCGGTCTGTGGATCGATGACCTGCCCAAAGCCGTCGAATGGCTGTCGGCCAACGGCGTGCGCTTTGCTCCGGGTGGCATCCGCAAAGGCGCGGCTGGTTTCGACATCACCTTCCTGCATCCCAGGGGTAGCGAAGAATTCCCGATCGGCGGCGAAGGCGTACTGATCGAACTGGTGCAGGCGCCGCCCGAAGTCGTCAGCGCCTTCGCCAAGCTGGCCGGTCAATAAAACTGGCGTTAGGCACTGTGAATCAGCCTCCCAAATCTGAAAGAAAGGCTAAGGTGAAGGCTTAGCGGGAAAGTGAGCGCGCCAGGGCTCGTTTGCTCTTTCCACTGAAAGACGCCAATTTGGAGAGATTCTTCGAGAGTCTCGAAAACCTCCAAGCTGAACATGGCTGCTTCCACGATATTCGCCATTCCTTACACATCATTCAAGCCATGGGTCTGCCAGAGGAGGAGGCCGATTCCTTGCTAGATTGGTGTGAGCATGGCGGCTACTGCGATTGCGAGATTGCGAGCAACACATACGAGTATTGCAAAACAATCGTGGCTACGCCTAACTTGGGCATCAGGCTTTTGGATATACTAACATTCTCATAAGTAGTGTTATGGGTCACTCTATGAAAATCCACATCAGCACAGGGATTTGCAGAAGTTGCCCAGACACTGTCGGCGAGAAGGTTAGTAAGTTACATGACCATTGACCACATCGGCCTTGTCGTAAGCGACTACTCGCAAAGCAAAGCCTTCTTCACTCATGCTCTTGAGCCTCTCGGTATTGCTCTTATCATCGAGACTGAAGGCATAGTTGGCTTCGGGAAGAATGGCAAGCCGGAGTTCTGGCTTGGTACGCATTCCCTGGCACAAAACCCGATGCAAATCGCCTTTGCCGCCGAGAGCAGGGCACAAGTCAATGCATTCTATGAGGCCGCTCTCAAAGCCGGAGCAAAGGACGGTGGCCCTCCGGCTATTCGCGAGGCCGATCACCCCAACTACTATGGAGCGTTCGTCATCGGCCCCGGTGGTCACATCATCGAGGCCGTATGTCATCGGCCAGAAGCCGATCCGTTGGCACCAGCCGTGAAGAACCCAGCAGCGAAAAAGAAAGGTTTTCTGCGGCCACTCCGAATAATAGCCAATATTCACTTGCTCATGGGCATTGTCAGCCTGGGCATTGCCAGTCTGGTTGCTGCAGGAGTAATGTTCTTCTCGACCGTCGGGAGCGAAGTTTATTCAGCCTCTGACGTTTCTCTTGAGCTTGCTGTGGCGGGTTTCATTTTGGTCTTCATCGGCGCCTTAATGAAAATAGTTCCCAAAATTTGGTAACCTCCTGACTATTAATTCAACCCGGACGCGCTAAAGCGCGCCGATTAGAGCAGTTATCGTTCAAGTACTGACAGTTTTCAACCCCGTCATTCCCTTGATAAGCGGGAATGACGATGATGTAATGATTTGAACCGAAACCGCTCTAATTCAGGCGATGGCCAGCCTTCCTTCCGACCTGCCAGCGGACGAACTGGCGGCTACCCAGGCAGCGCTGGAGCCGACCCTGACCGCCACCGCCGCCGTGTTGCCGTGGCTGGCTAAGGCGCGGCCGCCGCGCTCAACGAGCGCTGGCTGACCGCCAGCAGGCAACTGCGGCTGGCCTGGTCGGTACACCAGGCGGAATCGGCCGAACCCTTGCGCCAGGCCATGTTCGCACTGTACGGCGTCGCCCTCGACAGCCACGACGCCGACTGCCCGGCCCTCGGCGAAGCGCTGGCCTGCGCCGCCGACCGGCTGACCGGCCATCCGCTGGCCCCGCTGTTGACCGCGCTGAGCGCTACCATCGAAGCCTCGATGAACCGGCCGGACTCGAACACGAAGCCTTTGCCCAGCGCGCCCGGCATTTTGCCCGCCGCCTGAGCCAAACGGCCGGGCAAGCGGCGGAAGACCAACGCTCGCCGCTGATCGACCGCCTGTTCGTCGGCGAAACCGAAGAGCGGCTGACACGGATGCAGGAAGCACTGGCAGCGCTACCACCGGACACGGTACGGCTCAAGTCGGAAGCGGCGCAGATCGCCGAGCAAGCCGAAACAATCGAACTCTACGGCCTGATGCATCTGGCCCGCGGTCTGACCGAACGGATCGGCGGCGATACCGATCTTGAAAATCCGGCCACCCGGGCCGACCTGGAAAGCCGCTTGCGGCAACTGCGCGACACGCTGGCCGCCCTCACCCCGTGAGTCTCCCCAAGCTGAAACTTGGGGCTTCCTCGCCACGAGTTTGGGGCGCCTTCGGCACCAAGTTGGCTTGTCTCGCTCACCCCACCATGAATGGCGGTGTTTGCGCTCGCCCCGTGGTCATGAGGGGCGGATGATCTCCAAAGCCAGACGCCGCCCCTGAGCAACCTCGATTTCCTCGGTGGTAATCGCAATGGCACGCAAGCCGCCGTCGGCCCGGCGCAGTTCGGCCGCCACCGGCTCGATTGTCGGCCGGACGAATACGGCGTCGACATCCTGCCCCGCCGGCAAACGATACAACTGCCGCCGCCAACGTCCGACCAGTTCGCTACGCCGGCAGCCGAACAGGTTTTCCGCCTGGCGGTTGGCATCGAACACACAACCGCTGCCACTGTCGAACAGCAGCATCGCGTCGCGCGACAATTCGAACAGCAATTTCAATCGTTCGTCAGCCCCACGCGCCTTGCGCCGCGCCTCTTCGGCCTCGTACTCGACCAGGGCCAGCGTCACCAGGTTAGCGACGGCCTGCGCAAACAGGCGATGCGCCAGTGTCCACGGCTGATGGGAGCCGACCTGCTCAAGGCACAACACCCCCTGCAAATCTCCGCGAATGTGGATCGGCGTATGGAGCAGTGCGGTGATACCGTGTTGCGGCAGGTAGCCACCGACGAACTCGGTAGTCGCCGGATGTTGGTAGGCATCGTCGGCGGCTATGCCGGATGCCTCGCGCAGGCAGCGGAAATACTCAGGGTACTCGGCGGCGGACAGCACTCCGCCGCTGCTGTGTCGCCCCGAGGAACGCTCGAACAGCTCCAGGCAACGCAATTCCCGCAGATCGTCGGTCAGTGCCCAGATACTGACTCGCTCGATACCGGAAACGCGCGCGGCCGACTCGGTCAGCAAGCTGAGCGTCATATCGAGCGAAGCCTCCTTGAAATAGGCACCGCGCGACAAGCTGGCGATGCCCTCTTGGAGTTCGGCCGCCGACATCAGGGCCATGGCGGAGTCCGGGAAAGGGAGAGAATTCATGCCGATTCGCAACAAGCAGAGCTACTGGCCGATAATGGTTTTGGGATTTTACGGAAAACAATAACGAATGACCGTGAAATATTCCACACCCCAAAAAAATACTCGGCGATCCGTCCGCTGGGATAGACCGCCCTTGCAGCCAGGCCCGAAGGATCAGCGCTGATTCAGGGCAGCGATACGCTGCTCCAGCGGCGGATGGGTCGCGAACAGCGCCTTGAAGCCCCCCCCACCGCCGGTGATGCCGGAGGCGGCCATGCTCTGCGGCAGGGGTTCGGTATGCAGATTGCCGAGGCGACGCAGGGCATTCTGCATTGGCACCGGCGTGCCCAGCAGGCCAGCGGCGCCGGCATCGGCGCGGAATTCGCGCTGACGGGAGAACCAATTGACGATGATGCTGGCCAACACGCCGAAAACGACTTGGCAGACCATGCTGGTCACCATGAAACCGATGCCTGGCCCGCTGCTCGTGGAATCATTGCGGCGCAGGAAGGAATCGACTAGGTAGCCGACGACGCGCGACAGGAAAATGACAAAGGTATTGACCACACCCTGGATCAGCGTCAGGGTCACCATATCGCCATTGGCGATGTGAGCGACTTCGTGGGCCAGCACGGCTTCCGCCTCCTCGCGGGTCATGCTTTGCAGCAGGCCGGTGGAAACGGCAACCAGCGAACTATTTTTGGTCGCACCGGTGGCGAAGGCATTGGGCTCGCCGTTGTAGATCGCCACTTCCGGCATCGGCAGGCCGGCCCGCTGCGCCAGCCGGGCCACGGTATCGACCAGCCAGACTTCGGTCGACGACGACGGCTGGGCGATGACCCGGGCGCCGGTGCTCAGCTTGGCCATGCTCTTCGACATCAGCAACGAGATGAAAGCGCCGCCGAAGCCGATCAGAGAGGCGAAGGCCAGCAGCATGCCGAAATTCATGCCGTTGGCGGTGAGGTAACGATCGACGCCGAGCAGGTTGGCAACAAGGCTGAGCACCAGCAAGACGGCAAGGTTGGTGGCGAGGAAAAGCACAACGCGCTTCATGGCGGACTCCTGTCGAAAATGATATGGGCTGGACAATAGTGTGCTGTCCCGCAAACACCTGTACATGAAATCGCGTCTTCGCGCCCCCGGCGGCGTTGCAAATGCTCGCGATACCGCCCGGTATCGCTGCGCTTTGCGCCTTGCCGTGAATACGAACCAGCAATTCATCGTGTGCGGTCATTCACGGGGCAGCACACTAGCGCATTGCCGGCCCAATAAAAATCGTAGCAAAATTTAAGCATCCTTCGCTTTTTTCTAATATCGAGATGACCCTACTCAATTTCAAGCACCTGCACTACTTTTGGGTGGTCGCCCACGAAGGCAGTATCACCCGCGCCGCCGAGCGCCTCGGTGTCGCGGTGCAGACCATCAGCGGCCAACTGTCGCTGCTCGAACGCCAGCTCGGCAAGGCGCTGTTCAACAGCCAGGGGCGCGGCTTGGTGCTGAGCGAGGCCGGCCGCGCCGCGCTCGGCTACGCCGACCGCATCTTCGAACTGGGCGACGCGCTGGTAGACGCCGTGCACAACAGCAGCAATGACAACACCCTGCGTCTACGCGCCGGCATCTCCGATGGCATCCCCAAGTTGCTGGCCTACGGTCTGCTGAGCAAGGTCACGGCAATGAGCGATGACGTCCGACTGATCTGCAATGAAGGCGAGTTCGAGAATCTGCTTGCCGACCTCGCCCTGCATCGCCTCGATGTCGTGCTGACCGACCGGCCGGCGCCGGTCGGCGGTAGCCTGAAAGTTTTCAGCACTCCGCTCGGCGAATTCGCCACCGGCCTGTTCGCCTGCGCCGAACTCGCCGCCCGCCATCACGCCGATTTTCCCCACGGTCTTGGGGGCGCGCCGCTACTGGTGCCGACCCGCCACTACGCATTGCGCAACCATATCGAGCGCTGGCTAGAACGGATGAGCATTCGCCCGAATATCGTCGGCGAATTTGAGGACAGCGCGCTGATGGCCACCTTCGGCCGCGGCGGACTGGGGCTTTTTCCAGCGCCGCTGGCGCTGGCCGAACAGATCTTCAGCCAGCTCGACGCCGTGCCGATCGGTGCCATGGACGGTGTTAGTGAACAGATTTACGCCCTCTCCAACGAGCGGCGGATTCGCCATCCGGCGGTCGAACTGTTATGCGCCAGCGGCGGCGCCGGCGAGACACCTCCCACCTGGGGGGTATAATTTCTGCCCCCCAACGCCTACAGAAGAAAAGCACATGTCCCTGTTTCGCCAAGTATTCCTGATTCTGACTGCGCTGCTGTGTGCCACCCAGGCCATTGCCCAGACGCAGCCGGTGGCACCAACTCTGGCCGCCAAATCCTGGCTGCTGCTTGAAGTCGGCTCCGGCCAGATTCTCAGCGCCGAAAAGCCCGACGAACAACTCGACCCGGCCTCGCTGACCAAGCTGATGACCGCTTACCTGACCTTCTCGGCGCTGCGCCAGAAGACGCTGAACCTCAACCAAACCCTGCCGGTGTCGGAAAAAGCCTGGCGCACGGGTGGCTCCAAGATGTTCGTCCGCGTCGGCCACCAGGTAGCGGTCGACGACCTGCTCAAGGGCGTCATCGTCCAATCCGGCAACGATGCCTGCGTCGTGCTCGCCGAAGGCATCGCTGGTAGCGAGGAGAATTTCGCGCAAATGATGAACCGCGAGGCGCAGCGGCTGGACATGAAAAATTCCAGCTTCCGTAACGCCACCGGGCTACCCGATCCGCAGCACTACACCACCGCCCGCGACCTGTCGCTGCTGGCCGCGGCGCTGATCCGCGACTTTCCCGAGGAGTACCGCCGCTACTACTCGATGAAAGAGTTCAGCTACAACAACATCAAGCAGCCGAACCGCAATCGCCTGCTCTGGCTCGACCCGACTGTCGACGGCATGAAAACTGGCCATACCGAGGCCGCCGGCTACTGCCTGATCGCATCGGCGCTGCGCAGCCCGCGTCGCCTGCTGTCGGTGGTGCTCGGCACGGCTTCCGACTCAACCCGCATCAGCGAATCGCTGAAGCTGCTCAACTGGGGCTTCTTGTCCTACGATGCCGTGCCGCTGTACGCCAAGGACCAAGCGGTATCCTCGCTGCGCGTCTGGAAGGGCGCACAGAATCAGGTCAAGGCAGGCTTCGAGAGCGACTTCATCATCGCCGTGCCGAAAGGCATGGCCGACAAGATCAAAGCTGAGCTTGTCTCGCAGCAACCCCTGATGGCCCCGGTCCAGGCCGGCCAGCAGATCGGTACGCTGAAGCTCAGCCTCGACGGCCAAGCCTACGGCGATTATCCGGTGCATGCGCTGGAAAGCGTACCGGTAGCCGGCATCGTCGGCCGGGCGGTGGACACGGTCAAACTCTGGTTCAACTGAGCGCCATGACGCCCAACGTCGCCGATCCTGTTTACCTGAACGGCCGCTACCTGCCGCTCGCCGAGGCCGGCGTCTCGCCACTCGACCGCGGCTTTCTGTTCGGCGATGGCGTCTACGAGGTCATTCCCGTCTATTCCCGGCGGCCCTTCCGCCTCGACGAGCATCTGCAACGACTGGCGGCAACCCTGGCCGGCGTCCGTCTGGCCGACCCACTGCTGGTCGACGGCTGGCGGGACATCGTGTTCCGGCTGATTGCCGCCGCCCCGTGGGAAGACCAGTCGATCTACCTGCAAGTCACGCGCGGCGTCGACGACAAGCGCGACCACCCGTTCCCGCCGGCTTCCGTGTCGCCAACGGTGTTCGCCTTCGCTTCGCCGCTGGTCACAGCGCCGGCCGAGCTACGGGTCACGGGCGTCGCGGCCATCACCGTCCCCGACCTGCGCTGGTCGCGCTGCGATCTCAAAGTGATCTCGTTGCTGGCCAATGTGCTGGCCCGCCAGCAAGCGGTCGACCAGGGCTGTGCCGAGGCCTTACTGATCCGCGACGGCACCCTCAAAGAAGGCACCGCCTCGAACATTTTCGTGGTCAAGAATGGCGTACTGCTGGCGCCGCCCAAGACCCAACTGATGCTACCTGGCATCACCTACGACGTGATTCTGGAACTGGCGGCGGCACACCACCAGGCGGTCGCCGTGCGCGAAATCGCCGAGGCGGAACTGCGCGCCGCCGACGAGATCTGGATGGCCTCTTCGACCAAGGAAGTGCTAGCCATCACCACCCTCGACGGGCAGGCGGTTGGCAACGGCCGGCCCGGCCCGCTCGGCGAACGAATGTGGCAGTGGTACCAGGATTTCAAGACCACTGTGATGCGCAAAACATGACTGCCACCAAAGACACCCTGTTCGAATTTCCCTGCGCCTTTCCCGTGAAGATCATGGGCAAGGCGCACGACGAACTAGCCCAGAGCGTACTGGCCATCGTCACTCGCCACGCCCCCGATTTCGACGGTGCAACGATGGAAATGCGCGCCAGTTCCGGCGGCAACTACCTGAGCCTGACCTGCACCGTGCACGCCACCTCGAAACCGCAGCTTGACGCCTTATACCGGGAATTGACCGCCCATCCGCTGGTCAAGGTCGTTCTCTAACGTGAATTCACCGCGGGTCAAACGTCTGGGTCGGGTCGACTACCTCCCGACCTTCGCGGCGATGCAGGAATTCACCGCTCAGCGTACCCCTGAGACGGCGGACGAGTTGTGGATCGTCGAGCATCTGCCGGTCTATACGCTCGGCCAGGCCGGCAAACCGGAACACATCCTGCGCGACATCGGCATCCCGCTAGTCAAGATCGACCGTGGCGGCCAAGTTACCTACCACGGCCCCGGCCAAGTCGTGATCTACCTACTGCTCGACTTGGCGCGGCGCAAATTGAAGATACGCGAATTGGTCAGCACCATTGAGCAAGCGGTCATCAACCTGCTGGCCGAATACGCCATCACCGCCGAACGGCGCGACAGCGCGCCCGGCGTCTACGTCGGCGCTGCCAAGATCGCTGCGCTCGGCCTGCGCATCCGCAACGGCTGCTCGTATCATGGCGTCTCGCTCAACGTCGACATGGACCTGACGCCATTCGCCGCTATCAACCCTTGCGGCTATCCCGGCCTGCCGGTCATCCAGACCCGGGACTTGGGGATTCCGCTCACAACCGACGAGGCCGGCGAGCACCTCGCGCAACATCTGCTACGGCAACTGGACCCCTCTCATGGCTGACAACATCGGCAGTACAAAGCAAAAAGGCATCAAACAGAAGGGCGAACTGAAGACGGCGCGCATTCCCATCAAAATCGTCCCAGTCGGCGAAGCGCTGCGTAAGCCGGAGTGGATCCGCGTCAAAGCCGGCAACAGCGCCGGCCGCTTCGGCGAGATCAAGTCGATGTTGCGCGAGAAAAAGCTGCACACCGTCTGCGAAGAAGCGACCTGCCCCAATATCGGCGAATGCTTCGGTCGCGGCACGGCAACCTTCATGATCCTCGGCGACATCTGCACCCGCCGCTGCCCGTTCTGCGACGTCGGCCATGGCCAACCGCTGCCGCCCAACCCCGACGAGCCGCGCGAATTGGCTGAGTCGGTTGCCGCACTGAAGCTGCGCTACGTCGTGATCACCAGCGTCGACCGCGACGATCTGCGCGATGGCGGCGCCCGGCATTTCGTCGACGTCATCCACCAAGTCCGCGAACTGTCGCCTGCCACCACCGTCGAAACGCTGGTGCCAGACTTCCGCGGCCGCCTGGACATTGCCCTGGAAGTCCTCGGCGGCGCCCTGCCCGACGTGCTGAACCACAACCTGGAAACGGTGCCGCGCCTGTACAAACAGGCCCGTCCAGGCGCCGACTACCAACACTCGCTGGAATTCCTCAAGCAGTTCAAGGCGCGCTACCCGCAGGTCTCCACCAAATCCGGCCTGATGGTCGGCCTTGGCGAAAGCGACGAGGAAATCCTCGAAGTCATGCGCGACCTGCGCGCCCACGATGTCGAGATGCTGACTATCGGCCAGTACCTGGCTCCCTCGGGACACCACCTGCCCGTCACGCGCTACGTCCATCCCGATGTATTCAGGATGTATGAAACCGAAGCCAGGAAGATGGGCTTCAGCGGTGCCGCCTGCGCACCGATGGTCCGCTCCAGCTACTGGGCCGACCAGCAGGCGCATGTGGCCGGCATATAGGCCCCACCAGCCTCGCGAATTTCGCAGCAGCACCCAGAAAAAAAGGGCGCTCCGCAGAGCGCCCTTTTTTGGGTACCGCTGTCAGCGCGGCGGCGAGGCTGGCGGATTGCCCGGCGGCGGCGGCGGAATGCCAGCTTCGGCGGCACTGACCGGGCGCTGCTGATTGCTACCCGGACGCTGGAAGGACAGGCCGGCCGGCACCGGTACTCGGTGCCCCCTGCTGTACATGCACTGGATGTAGGCGTTGTCGTACTGGCGCTGAGTGCCGGCGCTGGAAGTGCTGGCGCTGTCCATACCCACCGCGCTACCGAGCAGCAGACCGCTGCCGGCGCCAACCGCCGTACCCCGGCTGTTGCCACCGATCGCCGCGCCGGCCAGGGCACCGACCGCGGTGCCGACGGCGGCACTGGTCACCGCCGACTGCTGAGCGGCTTGACCGGCCGCACGACCACCGATCTGATCGAGCGCATACTGCCGGCAGAAGAAGTCATCGCTACGGAACTGATCAAATGCTATCCCGTCTCCCGGCAGGACCATGACGCTCGGCCCGGTGGGCGTCACGGCACAGCCACCAAGCACGGCCAGCAGAGTAAATAAGGCAAGGCGCGGACGATTTGGGGTCATGGCTTAGTTCTCCTTTTGGGGTAACACTCTCAGCCAGCCTTCGCGGCATTCGCTGACGTAGGGATAATAACCACTGGGATCGCGGCAGTAATACCAGAAGGCACCGCTCGACGGCTCATTTTTTTCGATGTATATCATCGGTGCTGGCTCAGAAGGAACAACAACCACCGGGGCATACCAGGGCGACGGATGGCCCCAGGGGCCCCACCACGAACCCCAAGTATTCCCGACGCCGACACCAACCCAGCCGCGATGGGCGAAAACCTCGCCGACGCTGAACGGGGCGACGGCCACAAGACAACACACGGCCACCAGAATTCTTGCTGCTTTCATCGCATTCTCCAGTGCTTCCCTCTCACATTAGCCGATTGCGGCACCGAGCGGCAGAGGGAAATGCTGGTTGTAAGCGCTACGCCGACCGTAACCACACCTTTATCGGTCACCCCACCAGTTTTTCCGGCCGCAGGTCGGAGAAACTGGTGGGACAGCGCCTAATGCTTAGAGCAACTTCATCTTCTTGGCTGCTTCGCGCAATTCACCGCGGAAATTCGGATGGGCAATACCGATCAGTGCTTCGCAGCGCTGCTTGGCGGTCTTGCCGCGCAACTGGGCGACGCCATGCTCGGTAACGACATAGTTGACGTCGTTCTTGCTGGTGCTGACATGGGTACCCGGCGTCAGCGTCGGCACAATGCGGGAAATGGTGTCGTCCTTGGCGGTGGACGGCAGCACGATGAAGGCCTTGCCCCCCATGGAGCGGTTGGCCGAGCGGACAAAATCAGACTGTCCACCAGTGCCCGAGTAGGGAACAGCGCCGAGGCTCTCGGAACCGCACTGGCCCAGGAAGTCGATCTGCATGGTGGCGTTGATGGCATGCAGGTTGTCGTTCTGGCCGGCCAGGAAGGGGTCGTTGGTGAAATCGACCGGATGCATTTCCAACATGGGGTTGCGGTCCATGAACTGGTACAGCTTCTTCGAACCGAGGGCAAAAGTCGCCAGGATCTTGCCCGGATGGTAGTTTTTCCGGCGGTTGGTGACGACACCGGCTTCGACCAGGGTCATGATGCCGTCGCCGATCATTTCGGTATGTATGCCGAGATCATGTTTGTGGGTCAGTTGCATAACCACCGCATCGGGGATGCTGCCGTAGCCGATTTGCAGCGTGGCGCCATCGGGAATCATGTCGGCGACGTATTTGCCGATCGCCTCCTGGACCGGCCCGATCTTGGGCAGGCCGACCTCGGTGACCGGAGCCTCGCTTTCACATAGCGCGGTAACTTCCGAGATGTGGATATGGCAGTTGCCGTAGGCAAACGGCACGTTAGGATTGACTTCGAGCACCACGGCACGCGCCCGCTTGACCGCCGCCATCGTGTAATCGGTCCCCAGGGAGGTCGAGAAATAGCCATGCTTGTCCATCGGCGAAACCAGCGCGAAAACGACATCGGACGGGAACAGTTCGCGCCGGAACATTTCTGGCATTTCGGAAAAATGGTTGGGGTAGTAGTCGTATAAGCCGGCCTGGCCGCCCGGACGAGTGCAGCCGCCGAAGAAATAGGCGGTATGGCGAACGTTCTCGACCGTCTCCAGATCCATGTAATCGAACTTGCGTATCGGCACGATCTGCGACACCTGTATTCCACGGAAATCGCGGCGCGCATCGGAGAGTGCAGTCAACAGGGCCGGCGGTTCGCCAACGCCAGACGGTACGACAACGGTGTCGCCATCCCGGAGGACACGGATCGCATCGGCGGCAGACAGGCATTTTTGCTGATAGATGGCTTGGAAGGACATACGGACTCTCCTCGGTTATTGCCTTGAAAATTAAAGATGCTCGCACACTGCCCGGCAGCTTTTGCTGACCGGGATCAAATCATGGCCACGAATCAAGCGCAAGCCCGACCATTCATGGCGAGGTGAGCGAGACAATGAACGTAAGCGACCTTGCGGCGAAGCTCCCCGTACGCGTCAGGCAAGCTCAGTGCTGCCGGTTGCTGCCAGCGACCATGCGAATCTCGAACAGGCGGCATTCGAGCGGACCGTTGAACAGCGGCGTCTTGCGGCTGGGCTTCAGGCCGAGCAACTTGGGCAGGCGCAGGTCGGCGGTGAAGAAAAAACAGTTCCAGCCAGCCCAGTGGCGTTTCAGCGCGGTGCCGAGCAGCGGGTAGAAGGCGGCCAGTTCGTCCTGCTCGCCGAGACGCTCGCCGTAGGGCGGGTTGGCCAGCAGGATGCCTTGTTCGGCCGCCGGCTGGATTTCCAACAGGTCGCCGCAATCGACCGCGGCGATGCCGCCAAAGCCGGCTTCCTGCAGGTTGCGCCGGGTGGCGCGAACAGCTCGTTCGTCGATATCGTAGCCGCGAATATCAAGCGGCATGGCGGGCTTGACGCGGGCCTCGGCGGCGGCGCGGATATTGGCCCAGGTCAGTGCCTCGAACTTCTTCAGCAACTCGAAGGCGAAGCCCCGGTCAAGACCGGGCGCCCGGTCGAGAGCAATCTGCACTGCCTCAAGCAGAAAGGTGCCACTGCCGCACATCGGGTCGATCAGCGGCTGGCCCGGCCGCCAACCGGTCATTTTCAGAATGCCGGCCGCCAAGTTCTCTTTCAGCGGTGCCTCGACGCTGGCCTTGCGCAAACCGCGCTGCCACAGCGGCTGGCCAGAGGTGTCGAGATACAGCGTGCATTCGTTCTCGCTCAGGAAGACATGTACGCTGACGTCCGGGTAGCGGGTATCGACGTTCGGCCGCTCGCCGCAGTCCTCGCGAAAGCGGTCGCAGATGGCATCCTTGACGCGCAGCGTCACGTAGTCGAGCGATTTCAACGGGCACTTGATCGCCGTCGTCACCACGCGCATCGTCCGCGTCACGGCGAAATGATTGGGCCACAACTGACGCACAGCCAGACGGTAGATGTCGTCCTCCTTGGTGTACGGCCCCTTGACGATGTGCCAGAGAATACGGGTCGCCAGTCGCGATTCGAGATTGGCCCGATAGCAAACGCTCCAGTCGCCGACGAAGAAGACGCCGCCGTGGGTAGTGCGTAATTCCTCGGCGCCGACGGCGCGCAGTTCCTCAAGCAGCAGGTCTTCGAGACCGCGCGGGCAAATGGCGAAATAGTGGTTCATGTCAGTCAGAAGGGCTTGAGAACGACGAGAAACAGCACGACCAGCAGTACCACTACCGGCAGTTCGTTGTAGAAACGGAACCAGACATGCGAGTGGAGATTACCGCCGGCACGGAAGGCGGCCAGTAGGCGGCCACAGTGCCAGTGATAAGCGAGCAGCAAGACGACCAGCGCGACCTTGGCATGCAGCCAGCCACCATGAAAACCATAGGCGAACCACAACCAGAGGCCAGTCAGCACCGCCAGAATGCCGAGCGGCGTCATGAACTTGTACAGCTTGTCGGCCATCAGCAGCAGCCGGTCGCGTTCGGCAATGCTGTCGGCCGGGACCATGGCCAGGTTCACATAGATGCGTGGTAGGTAGAACAGGCCGGCAAACCATGAAATGACCATCCAGATATGCAGAGTCTTTACGACGAGCATGCGTTTCTCCCAGCGGCGGCCTCGGCGATGCCGACGTCGACGGTCGGATAAGCGAGGCGCAGTTTCAGTTCTTGTTTGAGACGGCGGTTGCCGATCCGCCGCGATTCGCGCATGAACGACAGTTGCAGCGGCGACAACTGCGCCGCCGCCTCGTCCCAGCTCAGGCGCGGCGGCCGCGGTAGGGCGAAAGCGTCGGCGACGCAATCGAAATAATCGGCCATGCGCAGCCGCGAATCATCAACCACGTTGACCACCCGGTTGGCGCGCCCGTGGCGCAAAGCTGCGACACAGGCGGCGGCTAGGTCGTCGGCGTGGATATGGTTGCTATAAGCATCCTCGGTGGCAACCAGGGCCGGCAGCCCGCGCTGCAGGCGTTCGAGCGGTAACCGGTCGGCGCCGTAAATGCCGGGCGCGCGCAGGATGCTGACGCGCACGCCGCGCCGCCGTCCCCAGATCCGCAGACGACGCTCGGCGTCGAGCCGGCGCGCGGCACGGGCGCTTTGCGGCCGGCAAGGGCAGGTCTCGTCGATCAGCGCCCCGGCACAATCGCCGTAAACCCCGGTCGTGCTCACGTAGACCAGTTGCCGTGGTAGACTGCCGCCCGCGCCAAGGGCCGCCAGCAGATTGCGAGTCCGCGTATCCAGGCGGCCGGCGCTAGGCGGCGGCGCCAGATGCAGAATCAGATCGGCCAGGCCGGCCAAGCACCGCAGGCTGGCCCGGTCGTCGAGATCGCCGAGCAGCGGAATCGCCCCCCTAGCGCGCCAGAACGCCGCCTGATCCGGCTCACGCAGCAGGGCATAGGCGCGGTAACGGCCGGCAAGACGAGAGAAGATGCGACGGGCGACGTCCCCGCTGCCGACAATCAGGATTTTTTGCACGCCGGCATTGTAGCCGACGACCAAGGGGAACCGATGAGCTACCAGATCACTGTCCAGCCGAGCGGCCGCCAGTTCGCCGCCGAAGCCGACGAAAGCCTGCTCGACGCCGCGCTGCGCCACGGCCTGACCTTGCCGCACGGTTGCAAGGACGGAGCCTGCGGTGCCTGCAAGGGCAAGGTGCTCGCCGGCGTCGTCGACCACGGTCGTGCCCAGCCGCACTGCCTTAGCGACGCGGAGAAAGCCGCTGGTCTGACCCTCTATTGCTGCGCCACGGCCAGCTCGGACTTGGTCATCGAGTGCAAACAGATCGCCCCGGTCGGCGATATTCAGGTCAAGACCTTGCCGGCCCGCATCGAAAAACTGGAACGCCTGGCTCTGGATGTCATCGAGCTGCATCTGCGCCTGCCGGCCAGCGAACGCCTGCAATTCCTCGCCGGCCAGTACATCGACATCCTGCTCAAGGACGGGCGCAAGCGCAGCTTCTCGCTGGCCAATGCACCGCACGACAATGCCGTGCTGCAATTGCACATTCGCCACATCCCCGGCGGCGCCTTCACCGAGCAAGTGTTCACCACCCTGAAGGTCCGCGACATCCTGCGCTTCAGTGGTCCGTACGGCAGCTTTCACCTGCGCGAGGATTCGCCCAAACCGATCATTCTGCTCGCTGGCGGCACCGGCTTCGCGCCGACCAAGGCCATCGTCGAGCACGCCATCGCCGAGGCATGCCCACGACCGATAGCTATCTACTGGGGCGCCCGGGCACGCGCCGACCTGTACCAGGACGCACTACCTCAACAATGGGCAGCCAGCCATCCGCACATTCACTATGTACCGGTACTCTCGGAACCGGCTGCCGGCGACGCCTGGAACGGCCGCACCGGCCTGGTCCACCATGCAGTCATGGCCGATTTTCCCGACTTGTCGGGACACCAAGTCTACGCCTGCGGTGCGCCGGCGATGATCGCCGCGGCCAAGGCCGATTTCACCAGCCGCTGCGGCCTGCCGGAAGAGGAATTTTTCGCCGACGCCTTCAGCTTCGCAGCGAACTAGCGTCGCTCAACGCTGCCAGGCGCAGCCCTGCAACGTCTGCCCATCGACGTGGACAGTGGCGGTCCAGCCAAATACCGTGTCACCCCGGCTGTCGCGGCACAGCTTGCGCTCGAAACGCACGTCGAGGCGACCATCCGGCCCCTCGCCACTGAATTGCGCAACCTCGCCTTGGCGCACGAAGACGTGATAAGGCAGATTCACTTCAGGCGCGCCCTGGCGCTGCAGCGTCACTTTTTCGCCACCGGCTGCCAGCGCCCAGCCCGGCTCGTTGCCGCTGGCCAGCCAGGCCTCGTCGTTGCCACCCGGTTTCTGGCAACGGCCGTCGACCAACGCCAGATTCAGTTCACTGGCACGTAGTAGCGTGCTGTTGCCGTGAACCACCCCGAACAATTCGACATAGAGCTTACGGCCATCGGCCAGGCCGGCCATTTCCAGGCCACGACTGACCTGGCGGTCGGCCGAAACATCCTCGACCAGCATATAGGTACGGTCGCGACAAGGGGAGAAAACCAGCTTTTCCCCATGCTTCATCAGGAAACCATAGGCCAGGCGGGGCGTGTTGTCGGGCGCCGGGGCGGCTGGGGTTGCGGGCGCCACCGGCGCAGCCTGGACAACAACAGCAAACAGTGTGGCGAAGAGGGAAACGGTCGGCTTCATCATGGCGAGTGGAAAAATGGACAAATGGGCTTGTATTCTCGCCCATTGGTGGTGGTGGTGGTTTGATACAGGCAAAACCGTGGTCAATAACAAGCTGATATGATTGCCCACCGGTCACCTATTGACGGATTCTGATGCCGATCCTGCCCCGCCTGCGCTTCTTCATCTACCAGGGCGCGCGCAAATTGTTTGCAATGCTGCCGCAGGCAAGACGGCACAGTGTTTACCGTTCCTTCGTCGATTGCGATCCGGCGCCGAACCCGCGCCTGGTTCTAAAAATCGCCGAGACGCGCGAGGAACTGGAAGCTTGCTTCAAGCTGCTGCACGACGCCTACGTCGCCAGCGGCTTCATGACCCCCGACGCCTCCGGGTTGCGGGTAACTATCTATCATGCGCTGCCGACGACGACAACGCTGTGCGCCAAGCTCGACGATCAGGTGATTGGTACCCTGTCGCTGATTCGCGAGAGCGCCATCGGCTTTCCATTACAGCGCATCTTCGATCTCAGCGGCATCCGCGCCAAGGAAGGCAACATCGCCGAAGTCTCGGCGCTGGCGATACACCCGCGTTTCCGGCGCACTGGCGGGACAATTCTGTTCCCGCTGATGAAGTTCATGTACGAGTACTGCACCACCTTCTTCGATACCCGCCACTTGGTGATCGCCGTCAATCCGCGGCATATCGAGATGTACGAGTCGCTGCTCTACTTCCGCCGACTGACCGCCAGCGTTGTCGAAAACTACGACTTCGTGAACGGAGCCCCGGCCGTTGGCGCCACCCTCGACCTCCGGCACGCTCCGGACATCCTGCGCAAGGTCTACGCCGGCAAGCCGGCCCGGCGCAACCTCTACCACTACTTTCTGGAGACGCGGCTGCCCAACATCCAGATGCCACACCGCCGCTTCTACACCACCAACGACCCGGTGCTGACGCCCGACCTGGTCGATTATTTCTTCAACCAGCGCACCCGGGTGTTCGCCGAACTAAGCGACCGCAAGAAGGCGCTGCTACATCTGATCTACGACTTGCCCGAATACCGTGCCGTGCTACCGCCGCTACCACCGGATCCGACTGGCGCCCATGTCCGTCAACACCGCCGTTTCTCGGTCAAGTGCCCGGCGCGGCTAATCGGCGAACAGGCTGGCAAAGCCATCCCGATCGAGGTCAATGAGGTCTCGCGCTATGGTTTCCGTGCCCGCACCGCCCGCATCGTGCCGACCGGTGTCTGGCTGACGGCCATCGTCCAGCTTGGCAGCAAGGAAGTCTCCCGCCTGACCGTCCAGGCAGTCCAGGAAACCAGTCAGGACGATCGCCACTACTGCGGTTTCCGCATCGGCGAGCCGGACCTGGTCTGGCGCAAGTTCGTCACCGCCCTGTATCAAGGCCATACGCACAGCGACCTCGATCACGCCACCCGCTTTCTCCAGTAACCGCATCTGCTTTCCCGTCGCACTGATCAGCGCATGTACCCTGGCCGCCCGACGAAATCGTGCATACCGAAAGCACCGATGATGTAGCGCCGGTCGTGCACTACCCATAGTTTGCTACGCTATCGATAACTCGGACGAAGTAGGCGGCGGCCCGCGCCATGTTGCCACAACAGGAAGCAAGAAGCGCTGATGGCATAATCGCAGGCATGTCCACCACGCCGCTCCGCCAACTCGCCCTGCAAGGGGCCGCCGTCATTGTCGTTCTCTCGCTGGCCTGGCCTTACTACGGCTGGCAGGCACAGGCCATGCCCTGGCGCGAGACCAGCCTGACCATCGGCGGCGTCGCCTTGCTGTTCGCGACGCTGACACGCCAACCGTGGTGGTGGCGCCTGATCCATGCCGGCTTCATGCCGCTGGTGTGGGTCACTTATCGCCTGGCGATCGACCCTGGCTGGTTCCTGCTCGCTTTCATCCTGCTGCTACTGGTCTATCGCGGCGCACTATCCGGCCAGGTGCCGTTGTACCTGTCCAACCGTCAGACAGTGGCCGCCCTCGACCGGCTGATCGCGCGCGAAGACGCCGGGCGCATCCTCGACCTCGGCGCCGGCCTCGGCAGCACGCTGATTCCGCTGGCCGATACCTGGCCGGAACGGCAGTTCATTGGCACCGAGAATGCGCCGGCGACCTGGCTGCTCAGCCACCTGCTCGGCGTCGGCAGGTCCAATCTCCAGCTGCGCTGGGGCGACCTGTGGCAGGTCCCGCTGACCGGGCAGGACCTGGTCTATGCCTTCCTCTCACCAGCGCCGATGGAGCGGCTGTGGCAGAAGGCGCAAGCCGAGATGACGCCAGGCAGCCTGTTCGTCAGCAACAGTTTCCCGGTACCCGGCATTGCCCCGAGCGAATTGATCGAAGTACCCGGCTCGCCGCCGCGGCCACTGTACTGCTACCGGATCCAGCAATCATGCTGCGCCGCAAGCCAGAAGTCCTGACCCTGTTCGTCGCGCTGGTCAGCACGCTGACGGTGCTGGCGGTGTTTCTCACCGACCTGGTGCTGTCGCGGCAGCGCGACCTGGAAGCCGGCGAACAACGAGTGCAGCATTTCGGCATCATGATGGCCGAGCACACGGCCCGCTCCTTCGACGCCATCGATATGTTGCTGCGCGAGATGGCCTCCGATCTGTCGGTGAGCCGCCGCAACTGGCCCGACTGGGATCCCGACCAAGGCTGGGAATACGTCGCTCAGCGTCATTCACGGGCAATGCCACAGCTGCGCGACTTGGTCATCTTCGACCACCTCGGCAACCTGCGCTTCATTTCGACCTATTTTCCACCGCCGCAGATCAACGTCCGCGACCAGCCGTATTTCACCGCTCTCGAAAGCGGCAATGACGCCGCCTCCTTCGGCCCTTACATCGGCCAAAACTCGAATCGCTACACCTATGCCATTGCCCGCCGCATCGTCGATGCCGACGGCCACTTCGTCGGCGCTACCTTCGCCTCGATCGAGCCGGCCTACCTGCAAGATTTCTGCTGGTCGAGTCGTCTTTCCGACGATTTCGAAGCGGTATTGATCAACGCCCGTGGCCAAATCATCGGCTCCTGCCGGCCGACCGACCTCAGCCGCCAGTCGCCGCTACTCGGCGCCCCCGTCGCCGATGTGCTGTTCGGCGGCAAATTGCGCGGGCAAGTGCCGCAAGCTGGCGTCAGTCGCGGCAACGGCCTGCTCGTCTCGGTGTCACCGGTACCCGGCTTCGCCGACCTGCGTATTCTCACCGCCATCCCGGAAGCAACCCTGCTGACCAACTGGCGTAGCCGCCTGCTCGAATTGAGCACGCTCGGCGCCCTGATCACCGTGGTACTGCTGGTTGGCGGCCTGATGGTACGGCGTCAGGTACGTGACATGGCAACGATGACCAAACAGCTGGCGGCCAGCCACGACCACCTCGAAGAACGGGTCCATGCGGCAACCGAGGCACTGGCTGGGCAAAAAGACGCCGCCGAGCACGCCAACCGCGCCAAGAGCCGTTTTCTCGCCGCCGCCAGCCACGACTTGCGGCAACCGCTGCATGCCCTATCGCTGTTCGCCGCCGACCTGCAGCGCCAAGTGCGTAACGGCTCGGCACAAGATCTGCCGCACCTCGCCGAGCAGATCGCAACCTCAACCGCTCTGCTCGGCGAGCTGCTCGATTCGCTGCTCGACATCTCCCGCCTCGATGTCGCCGGAATCAAGCCAGAAATCCGCAGCTTCCCGCTGCAGCCCCTGTTCGAGCGCCTCAACAACGCCTTCCGGCGGGCCGCCGTGGATCGCAACCTGGCCCTGCACTTTCGCCGCACCAGCCGCTGGCTGGACTCCGACCCGGTCATGGTCGAACGCATGATCGCCAATTTGGTGTCCAACGCGCTACGCTACACCCCGAGTGGCGGCCGCATTTTGGTCGCCGCCCGCCTGCGCGGCGAAGAAATCCGGATCGAGGTCCGCGACAGCGGCGTCGGCATCGCGCCAGAGCACCAAGCGGCGATCTTTGCCGAGTTCTATCAGATTGGCAATCCAGCGCGTGAGCCAAACAAGGGGCTGGGTCTCGGCCTGTCCATCACCGACCGCCTGGCGCGCGTGCTCGGCGTCAAGGTCAGCCTGCTGTCGCGCCCTGGCGCCGGCACCACCTTCGCCTTGCAGATCCCGCTGCACCGTCCGAGTGTGCGCGAACTGCCGCTGGCCCGGCCGCAATCGGCCGGCACGGTATACCTGTTCGGCGACTCGGAAGACCTGATCACCTGCCGCAAGCTACTCGAAGGCTGGAACTACACGGTCAGTACAGAACAGATACACAATCGGCTGCCAGCCGAAGCCATCCTCATCACCGAGGCCGAACGGATCGGGGAAGTCACACGCTGCTACCCACAGGCCTCAGTAATCACCATCGGCGCCACCGGCCAGGAACTACCGCCCAGCACCCATGCCCTGCCTACGCCAGTTCGCCCGGCCAAGCTGCGGGCACTGGTCACCCAGCTTCAGAAGACGTTGCTGAAATCGATGCCATAGCGCGTGACAGCGACCAGTGCCTGGGTCCGGCTGTTGACGCCAAGCGCCTTGAATACCGCAGTCGCATGGACCTTGATGGTGCCTGCGGAAAGCTGCAATTGGTCGCCGATCTCCCGATTGGACAGGCCACGGACCATCAGCGCCAACACCTGGGCCTGGCGCTCGGTCAAGCCGACCTCCTCGGGACGCACGCCCCGTGGCAACGGCGGCAGCGGTGTCGCGGCGTCGAGGCGGGCACCTTGTTGGCGGGACGGACGATAGATATTACCGGCCAGCACCTCACGGATGGCGCCGAGCAGCGCCTCGCCGGAATAGGCCTTGGGGATGAAGCCGGAAGCGCCGAGATTAAGCACCCGGTTCACTGTCGGCATATCGTCGAAGGCCGAGACAACCGCCACCGGCATCGCCGGATAGCGACGGCGCAGGATATCGAGTCCGGCGAAACCATCGACGCCCGGCAGGGCCAGATCGAGCAGCACCAGCTCGAATTCGCCGTCCTTTTCCAGGAGGTTCAGAGCCGATTCGAAATCGGCGCTCTCAACCACGCTGACCTTTTCTTCCAGTTGCCCGAGCAAGCGGACGAGACCTTCGCGAACCAACGCATGATCCTCAACAACCAGCAGTTTGAGCATTGTGCCCCTCCCTGTTATTGCCCGCTAATCTAGCACTTTGTTGCATTTCCCGGCCAGCGCGGCGACGGATGACGGAAATGGACGGTCCCTGCGCTAACGAAAGGGTTAAGATGGGAGTTCCCGATAGAAAGGAGACGAAAATGACCGAGGAACAGATCCACGATCCGCTCAATTTCATGCGCAATCTTTGGGGCAACATGGGATTCACGCTTCCCGGCATGGTCGCGCCGACCTTCGATGTCGACGAGTTGGACAAACGCATCAAGGACATGAAGGCGGTCGAAGGCTGGCTGCGCATGAACCTGTCGATGCTGCAGATGACCATCCAGGGACTGGAAATGCAGCGCACCACCGTCTCCACCGTCCAGGCCATGGGCCAGATGGCTTCCCGCGCCGCCCAGTCGATGAGCGGCGAAGGCAACGGTGAGGCAGCCGCCGCGCCAGCGAGCCCGATCTCCGAAGCAGCGCTATGGCCGTGGCAGATGATGCAGCAGATGCGCGAGCAACTGCAGCAAACTGCCGCTGTGACCAGCGCACCGGCTGCCAGCGAACCCCAGCCGGCAGCAGCCAAGCCAACCGCCAAACCGGCTGCCGGCCGGACGAAGAAATAGTCACGGGATTACGAGTCGCCCAGAACAGCAGCACTAGCAGCAGACCGAGCGTCGTCGCCGAGATCGGCCAGACGACGCCGCGCCTGTCGTCATCCATGCGCATCGTCGGGATGTAGGCCAATCTCGCGGTTAGCCATACCGCGATGCAGACGATCAGGCCCATGGTAGCGATGCCCGGCGCGCCGAACAGCATGCCGGCGACCAACCAGGGAAAATGGCAAGGCGGCTTGACCGGTGCAGCAATCACCTCAATACTGCCGCGGCAAGGAGAATTTCATGCAACCCGAATGGTGGTACTGGATTGTCGGCGGTCTCGTGCTGATTCTCGCCGAGCTGATCATTCCCTCGTTTTTCATTATCTGGTTCGGCCTTGGCGCATTGGTCGTCGGACCGCTGGCCCTGGTCTTTGCCCTGTCGCTGCCGGCCCAGTTGGCAACCTGGACGCTGGCCTCGCTGGTCATGGTCTGGCTGTGGTTCAAGGTCTTCAAGCGCAGTTTTCAGAAGACCCGGATCGGTACCGCCGACGGCGAGGTAATCGGCGAAATCGGCCTGCTGGTCAGCGCCGTCGCCCCCTTCGAGCGTGGCAGGGTGCGCTTCCAGCGGCCACTGCTCGGTGCCGACGAATGGGTCTGCCGGGCCGACGCAGCCATCGCCGCCGGCGAGCGGGTGCGCGTGACCAGCATCGAAGGCAGTTTCCTCAAGGTTGACAGGGTTTGATCCACAGACCCACCTCACAGAAAGGCAGGATATAGAAATGAGCGCAGGCATCGTCGTCACACTGGCACTCCTGATCTTCGTCGTCGTCACTATTGCCAAAGGGGTGCGCATCGTACCGCAGGGCGAGGAATGGATCGTCGAGCGTTTGGGCAAATACCACGGCACGCTGAAGCCGGGCCTGAACATCGTCATTCCCTACCTCGACAATATTGCCTACCAGTTGGTCACCAAGGACCTCATCCTCGATGTCCAGGAACAAGAAGTCATCACCCGCGACAACGCAGTGATCCTGACCAACGCCATCGCCTTCATCAAGGTCACCGACCCGGTTAAGGCGGTCTACGGCGTCACCAATTTTTCCGAGGCGATCCGCAATCTGATCATGACCACGCTGCGCTCCATCGTCGGCGAGATGGAACTCGACGAGGCCCTGTCCTCGCGCGACAAGATCAAGGCCCGGCTGCGCGAAAGCATCGCCGACGAGGCAGTGGACTGGGGTCTGACCGTGAAATCGGTGGAAATCCAGGACATCAAACCCTCCCAGTCCATGCAGAAGGCGATGGAACAACAGGCGGCCGCCGAGCGCGAACGCAAGGCCGTGGTGACACGCGCCGAAGGCGCCAAGCAATCGGCCATCCTCGAAGCCGAGGCGCGGCTGGAATCGGCAAAGCGCGACGCCAATGCCCAAGTGACGCTGGCCGAGGCTTCAGCCGAGGCGATCCGCCGCATCACGGCAGCCATTGGCGAGCAGAGCGGGCCGATGTCCTATCTGCTCGGCGAGAAATACATCAAGGCACTGGAGCGCATGGGCGAGAAAGACAACACCAAGATCGTCGTGTTGCCAGCCGACCTGCAGGAAGCCGTGCGCGGCCTGTTCGGCCGCAAGGGTATTTAGAGCGGTTGGGGTGCAAATTATCCCTCGCCCGCTTGCGGGAGAGGGAAAAATGTAAGCACTTGAACAGAAACTACTCTAGACAGCAGCGGCCCCTTCGCCGCTCTGTGCCTCGCTCGGCTCCGGCAGGCGCGTCGCCAGCACCTTGTCGATGCGCTTGCCATCGAGATCGACCACCGCGAAATTCCAGCCTTCCCACGGCGTCGTATCACCGGCGCCGGGCAGCCGGCCGAGCAACAGCATGATCATGCCGGACAGCGTGTGGTAGCGTCCCGCCTCCTCCTCCGGCACGCTGTTCAGGCCTAGCCGGTCCTTCAGTTCGGGCAGCGGGATCAGGCCGTCGAGCAGCCATGAACCGTCCTCGCGTTGCACCGCCCAGGCGTCCTCCTTGTTCTGCGGCTGGAACTCGCCGGTCACCGACTCGATCAGATCCTGCAGCGTGATCAGGCCCTGCACCTCGCCGTACTCGTCGATGACGAACACCATCTGTGCGCCCGAGTTGCGGAACTGCGCCAGCAATTCCATGCCGGTCAACGACTCTGGCACGTAAACCGGCGCCTGCAGGCGATTGGTCAGGTCGGCCGGGCCACCGCGCAACATCTGGTTGAATATCTGCTTGGCGGCAACGATACCGAGAATGTCGTCAAAACCGCCGCGGCAGACCGGAAAGCGAGAGTGGTCCGACTCGGCCATCAGCAGCAAGCTCTCCTCGATTGGCCGGGCCACGTCGACCCATACGATGTCGGCGCGCGGCACCATCAGCGACGAAATCTGCCGATCGTCGAGACGAAACACATTGCGTACCATCTGGTGCTCGTCCTTTTCGATGACGCCGGCTGCCGAGCCTTCGACCAGGATGGCGTGGATTTCCTCTTCGGTGACGCTCGGTCCCCTGGCATCGCGCTGGCCAAGGATGCCGAGGATGAACGCAGTCGAGGTCGACAGCAGATGGATGGAAGGACGGGAAACAGCCGACAGCATGTTCATCGGCCGCGCTACCAGGCGGGCGATGCCCTCCGGATTGATCTGGCCGAGCCGCTTGGGCACCAATTGGCCAACAACGATGGAAACATAGGTGATGACCACCACCATCAGCACCGTGGCCCCGATCTCACTGGTCCGCTGCGGCGCGCCGATGCCCTGCAACCACAGAGCAAGCGGGCTGGCCAGGACAGCCTGGCCAGCGATGCCGTTGAGGATGCCGATCGCGGTGACGCCGATCTGGATAGTGGCCTGAAAACGCTTCGGTTCGTCGCCGAGTTTCATCGCCACCGCCGCGGCGCTGTCGCCGTCCTCGGCCAAGCGGGCGAGGCGGGCGTGGCGAGCGGTGACCAAGGCGATTTCCGACATCACGAAAAGGCCGTTCAGGATGACCAGCGCAACGAGCAGGACTATTTCTATGATGACCTCGGGCAAGGGATGACGCCGCCCGGTATTGGCTGCCGGATGGTCACCCAATCGAAAGCGCAGAGGGAGGCAAAAGATTTGCCGCGGGCAACGGGGCAGACAGCATGGGCCGAGGCGGCAATCGCAGAGGCTAACAGAAGGTAACATAGGGTGGGATCGGGCGATCCCGCAGCATCCTTGCACCACTCTGGGTCGGCCATCATGCCGTAAGCACTATCCGTTGTCACACCCCCAAGCTTCCTCAACTAGCGACGGCTGCGCAGCAGATAGACCTCAACCCAGTGGCGATGGTCGTCGCGCTGCCGCTCGTGCTCCCCGCCGAATGCGGCGAGTTGGATGCGGCGGGCCGGCACGCGCAACGACTCCAGGTATTCGCGCACCAGTTGCAACGATTTTTCGGCCGCGCCGATATTCCAGGCCGGACTGCCACCATCGGGCACATAGCCCTCCAAGCGCAACTGGCTGCGCTCGTCCTCCTTGGCCAAGCGGGCAATCTCAGCCAGGCGGGCACGCATTTCCGGGGTCAGCGTGGCGCTGCCCGGCTCGACCTTGATCACCGCGTCCGGAACCGGTTCGTCCGGTCGGACAACTGGCACCGGCAAGCGGTCGATGTGGGTAGACAAGGCCAATGTCGGCGCCCGAGCCGTCACAGCCGGCAGCGCCTCGACGGCAGCCATGCGCGGCTGCTGGCCGGTCGAACAGGCCTGCAGGGCCAATAGGGGAAACAGGAGAAGCAGACGGGGAAGCATCTTCATGGCGGCCATCGAAACAGATCATTCGGTTCGGGAGCGCTCACGACCATCGTCTCGGCCGTGCTCGGACAGACCGTTCTTTTAACCCTATTTCGGGTATGGCGTAAACAGAAAATCCCAAAAAACCCGGTATCCCCCACCGCTTCGGCGCAATGAACAGCCCCACCGACGCAGGGCCCGAACGGCGCGACGAGACACCTATTTACCCTTCTTGGGGGTTGCCGCCTTGATGCTGGCCTGGGTGGCGTCAGAGAACTGCTTGGCCAGCGTATTCATGTTGCCGAAAGCCGTGTTAGCGGCCGAAATGGCACTCTGCAGCACGGCGATGGCCCCTTCGGAACCGGTCGGTGCCGATTTGACGGTCTTGTCGAGCAAGGTGGCGACGCTCCTCTGGAAATCGCCGAACTGGGCTTCAAGCATCTCGGCCATTTCCTGCTGGGTCTGGGTAGCGATTTCGGCCATCGAGCGCGAATAGGCCGCGGCCTTTTCCAGGGCCGGCTGGGCCAATGCCTGCTGCGCCTCAAGCACGGCCTGCGGATCCTTGGCGGAAATCATCGACTGGAAGCCGGAGGTGCCGTCCTCCAGCGTAGCCCGCACGGCGTTCAGGTTGAGCTCGGTGATGCGCTCGGCCGAGACCAGCGCGGTGTTGGCCAGCGCCAGCAACGAATCGACGGTAGCGCGGTTAGTAGCGGACAACTGTTCGGTATTGATCGACATGGGAAATCTCCTCGCAAGGTTTTCATTCAATGAATGCCCCACCGGGGGCAGCACGATGACGCTCCGCAGTAAATGCTTGCCGCCGCCCGCATCGGGATAATTTTCTGACGACAGCCCATGCTGCTGTAGTTACGATAACACTCTCCACCGGCGGCGGATTATCAAAAGCACAAACAACAGGTACCGGCTCAGCCGGCGCAAGGGACCAGCTGATCGGCTTCCAGCTCGATCTCGGCACCTTGGCGCAGGGGCTGGTCGAGAAACAGACCGCGATAGAGGCGGCCGACGTTTTCGGCTCGCCGCGCATGCGGTGTTTCCCAATCGGTGACACGCAGACGGACCAGGCCGAACTGCTCATCACGCACCGGCCTGCCCGGCGCGATACAGGGCTGCGCCGCGGCCAAGCGGACGAATTCGGCCCGTGAGTACTGCCCCGGCTGCTTGCCCGGCACTTCCGGGCAGACCGGGGTACGCCGCGTACTCACCGCCGCCTCCAGCACTGTACCTTGCAGGTAGTACACCGGCTCGGTCATCACCCAACCGCTGCCGCCCTCTTCATAGCGTACGCAGCGGCCGGGCAGGAGCCATTCGGGAGAATCGACCAGCAGACGGGCCGACGGGTGCAACACCGGTTCGTCAGCCGCCGCCGAGCCGGCCAGCACAGCCAGAACGGCGAGCAGCAAGCACATCGAAAAAAACCGGGGCCCGAAGTCGACCAGAGTGGTTGGAGCTTTCATGGGCCAGATGAACCCGTAAGACAGTTCAGGCGATAGCTTTCGGCGTTGGCCGTGAGCGAAATGCCGAAGCCGTGGATGTCCTTTACCGCTTGCTGTGCAGAGAAAGTCTCCGGGACGAAAAGCCAGGCGCTCATGGTTTCGCCGACGCCTTGAGCGCCAGCAGCAAATACTCGCGGACATGCTTGGCCGGAATATCCTGAAATGATGTCAGCTTGATATGGCGGCGCAGCTTGCCCTCGCCTTCAAGCTGTTTGAATTTGTCCGGGAGCAATGCCCCTTCGACAAATTCAAGCGAGACATGCTTGGCGTAAGAAAAGACGCCGCAGAAAGGCTTGCTCGCAGAGAACAGCAGGCCACCATATTTGACCTCCTCGGAAATCGAGGAACTCAAATCCAGGATCAACTCGCGGAGCGACTGCACAAGTTCGAAGCGCACAGGGTCGAGCAGGCGTATATCTTCGAGCAGGTTTTGAATGCGATCGGCGGGCATGATGTCACCTGTAATATTGCTTGAATTCGGCGCTGGCTTCCCGCTCTGAGTAGATGTAGAGCACAACGCCATTCGGGTCTTGAACCGCGAAACCACGATCTCCCCAAGGATGATCTTCCAGAGGCATGGTGGCGGCAAGACCTGAAGCCGCAAGCGATTGGAATTCGGCATCCACATCGGCAACACAGAAGTTATACGTCAGGCCGGCGGGATTACAAACCGGCTGGTCGGGCTGTGGCGCCATGAATTGGAGCGTAGCGCCCTTGCCGAATTCAAGATTGACGTACCAGCCGCAATCGAACGTAACCTTGGCTTTGAAGTGCTTCACATAGAAATCGCGAGATTCCGTCACCTTGGCGGTGGTGATGCAGGAGGATAGCGATTGGGTAAACATGGGAGGTTCCTCGTGGCAATGTTCGGCGTTCGAACTCGGCGGCCTGTGTTGTTTCGGCGGCGCTATTTCAAATAACCCCAGGACTGCAACCGGCTCTGCGCATAGCTGGCGGCCTGGCCTTGGCGCGTGCGGCGCAAGTAGGCGGCGTACTGGTTGGCCGCCTCCTGGCGCTTGCCCATACCTTCGAGCGAAACGCCCTTGAGGAAGGTGATGCCGGCGTCGCCGGGCAGCATCCGGTCGTAAACATCGAGGTTAGCGTAAGCCTTGGCCGGGTCGCGCAGAGCCAACGCCAGCACGCCGCTCAGCTTGTGCGCCTGGGCTTCCTGCGGATAAATCTGCTTGGCCGTCTCGGCATAATTCAGGGCCTGCGCATTCTTGTCCTGGGCCTGCAAGCACTGCGCCATCAACAGATTGGCGGCATAGTCGCGCGACGTCTTCTGCAGCGCCGCGCGGTACTGCTCCTCGGCTTTCGGATACTGCTTGCCAGCCATCGCCAGGTCGCCTTTCTGGCAGGCATCGATGGTCGGCTTGAGGCGGCGCATGCTGGCGGTGCTGTCCATGAAGCGTTCGCGGCCGAGGTCGCGGTTGTTGCTGGCGGCGTATTTGTCGTCGGCGAGGCGGCGGGCGGTATCGCGCCGCTCGCTGCTCATCGGGTGGGTCGAGAACATCGTCTGCAACAGGCCCGGCGCCTCCTTTTCCTGGTCGACCAGCAACTGCTGCAAGCCGACCATGCCGGTCGCCGGATAGCCGGCGCGAACCATGTATTCCTGGCCGAGGGCATCAGCCTCGCGCTCGTTGTCACGCGAATAGCTGGACAACATCGCGCTGGCGCCCAACTGGCTGCCCATGTCGACCAGCCCGGCCCATCCGCTGCCGGCGGCAACCAGATTGGCGCCGGCGATGGCAACCTGGGCGACCATCGCCTGCCCCTGACGCTGGGCAGCATGGCGGGCGTTGACGTGGCCCAGCTCGTGGCCGAGCAGCGCGGCCAACTCGGCCTCGTTCTGCAGATCGACCAGAATGCCACGGGTAGCGCCCATGGCCCCGCCGGGGAAAGTGTAGGCATTGACGTAATTGGCGTTGAGCACGCGGTAGGAGTACGGCATCTGCGGCCGGTGCGTATTGGCGTCGAGACGGTGGCCAACGCTACTGACGTACTGATTCACGGCGCCGTCCTGGATAGGACCGAGATCCTGCGAGAACTGGGCCGGCGCAACCTGCTGGTCGACGCGCTTTTCGTCGGCCTCGCTCATGCCGACAAGAATCGAGCCTCCACCAACCGGCGAGGTGGCGCAACCGGACAGGGCGGCAGCACCGAACAGCCAGAGCACCTGGCGACGAGTGATACGGTTACTTTGCAGGGCGAGGGAAAGTTGATCGTGGCAGTTCATGCGGCGCTCCCGGAACGACTGAGATTCTCTGATTTTCGGCGAAAAGACGGCACGCACCAAGTCGCACCGCCACACTCGGGACGGCAATGTGGGTTTCAGCCAGCGCAGCAGGGGTTTTCCTTGCAGCACAAGACTTTCAGCCACAACACCCGCATTCAGTGCCTTACCCTGACAGCCAACCAGAGGGTTTTGAAGCTCGGCGCAACCCGTGCGTAATGTGTGAGAGATTTCAACAGGGGGAAGCGGTACGCGATGTCGCCCGTTTCGGGGCGACCGGCAGCGGTCGGCGACGTGACATTTGTACGTCCGCGACAGCGGCAAACGGTGGGCGCGGAATGTGCAAAAAAAGACACCGCCTCGATGGCCGGCTCGGCGGCAGGAATTGCAGTTTTAGCGGCCTCAACGCTTCGGCACCCGAGTCGCCAACAATAACGAAACGCTGTCGTTACTGCCGCAAGATTTTTTTGGCGCCAACTCACCGATCTGCCAATGAGAAGGGCCGCAAAGCGGCCCTCGATTTAGCAGCTACCGCGCATAGCGCGGGGGCAGAGTTTTTACGGGTTGTGATGAATTAATCCGAGTCCGACCCCCATGGTGCTACCTTAAGCTGCTCGCATAGCATCAAGTAGAAAGAGAAGAAGGCTGAGAGCCTGGTCTGTTAAGCTCGTGGTGTCTGAAGTCACGAGTGATAACAGGAGGATCAGC
>JAISPT010000055.1 GCA_031274715.1 Azonexus sp.
CGCCAAGCATTACGGAGCCGTCGCCGCGCCGCCGATGCAGCCGTACATGGTGGCGGCGCCGGCCATGGCGCCGCAGGCCACGGCCGGCGCGTCGTCGGTCAATGTCGACGACGAGGACGAGTTACCGGAAGGCCATGTCGTCAAATCGCCGATGGTCGGCACTTTTTACCGCTCGCCGTCGCCTGGCGCCGACGCTTTCGTCAAGGTTGGCCAGACGGTTAATCAGGGCGATACGCTGTGCATCATCGAGGCGATGAAGTTGCTCAATGAAATTGAGGCCGACGCTTCCGGTGTCATCAAAGCCATCCTGCTCGAGAACGGCGAGCCGGTCGAATTCGGCGAACCCTTGTTCGTGATCGGCTGAGCGGCCTCCCATGTTCGACAAGATTCTTATCGCTAACCGGGGGGAGATCGCCCTTCGCATCCAGCGCGCTTGCCGCGAGTTGGGTATCAAGACGGTGGTTGTCCATTCCGAGGCTGACCGCGAAGCCAAGTACGTCAAGCTAGCCGATGAGTCGGTCTGCATCGGGCCGGCCGCCTCGGCCGCCAGCTACCTGAACGTGCCAGCCATCATCTCGGCGGCCGAGGTTTGTGACGCCCAGGCGATTCACCCGGGCTACGGCTTCCTCTCGGAAAATGCCGATTTCGCCGAGCGGGTCGAGTCCTCGGGCTTCGTCTTCATCGGCCCACGGGCCGAGACCATCCGCCTGATGGGCGACAAGGTATCGGCCAAGGACGCCATGAAGGCGGCCGGTGTGCCCTGCGTACCCGGTTCCGACGGTGCCCTGCCGGAAGATTCGAAGGAGATCATCAAGATCGCCCGCGCTATCGGCTACCCGGTAATCATCAAGGCGGCCGGCGGTGGCGGCGGGCGCGGCATGCGTGTTGTGCATACCGAGGCGGCGCTGGTCAGCGCGGTGGCGTTGACTCGTCAGGAGGCCGGGCAGTTCTTCGGCAATCCGGCCGTCTACATGGAAAAGTATCTGGAAAATCCGCGCCACGTCGAAATCCAGGTGCTGGCCGATCAGTACAAGAATGCCATCTACCTCGGCGAGCGCGACTGCTCGATGCAACGCCGCCACCAGAAAGTCATCGAGGAGGCGCCGGCTCCGCATATTCCGGCCCGCCTGATTACGCGTATCGGCGAACGTTGCGCCGAGGCCTGCCGCAAGATCGGCTACCGCGGTGCCGGCACGTTTGAATTCCTGTACGAGAACGGCGAGTTCTATTTCATCGAGATGAATACCCGCGTTCAGGTCGAGCATCCGGTAACCGAAATGATCACCGGTGTCGATATTGTGCAGGAGCAGATTCGCGTCGCTGCTGGCGAGAAACTGCGCTACCGTCAGAAGGACCTGGCGTTCCGCGGTCACTCGATCGAATGCCGCATTAACGCCGAAGATCCCTTCACGTTCGTGCCTTCTCCCGGCACGATCGAGTTCTATCACCCGCCCGGCGGCCCTGGCATTCGTGTCGATTCGCACATCTACCAAGGGTACCGCGTGCCGTCGCACTACGATTCGATGGTGGCCAAGGTCATCGCCTACGGCGATACCCGCGAGCAGGCCATTCGCCGCATGCGCATCGCGCTGTCGGAAATGAGTATCCAGGGCATTAAGACCAATATCCCGTTACATCAGGAACTGATGCTCGATGCCCACTTCGTCAAGGGTGGCACCAACATCCACTATCTCGAACAGAAGCTCGCCGATATGGGCGAAGTGAAGAGTTAGGAATGAGCTGGCAAAGCCTCAGCTTCCTGACCGAGGCCGCCAGCGCTGAGCCCTTGTGCGATGCGCTGCTTGAGGCCGGCGCCTTGTCGGCAGCGATCGAGGATGCCGATGCCGGCACGCCGGACGAGCAGCCGCAGTTCGGCGAGCCCGGTTCTGTCAACGCGCCGGGCTGGAAGCATTCGCGCATCGTCGCCCTGCTCGAAGCCGATGCTGATGTTGCCGCGCTGCTGGCTTCGGCTACCGCCGTGGCCGGCCTGCCCGGCATTGCCGCTTATGCCGTCGAGGCCGTCGCCGAGCAGAACTGGGTGCAACTGACCCAGTCGCAGTTCGATCCGATCCAGGTTTCGCCCCGTCTGTGGATTGTCCCCTCGTGGCATGAAAGTCCCGATCCGACAGCGATCAACTTGATTCTCGACCCCGGCATGGCTTTCGGTACCGGCTCGCATCCGACCACCCGGTTGTGCCTGGAATGGTTGGAGCGCCAAGTGACGCCCGGCTGTTCCCTGCTCGACTACGGCTGCGGCTCCGGCATTCTGGCCATCGCCGCTGCCCGGCTCGGCGCCGGCCGGGTTGCCGGTGTCGATATCGACAGCCAGGCCGTCGAGGCGGCGCGGGCTAATGCCGAAAGCAACGGTGTCGCCGCATTGTTTGCCGATTCGGCGCAGCCGGTGGCCGGCGAGTACGATATCGTACTCGCTAACATCCTGGCCAATCCGCTACGCGTGCTGGCCCCGGCCATCTGCGCCCATGTCCGTCCTGGCGGCAAGTTGGCGCTGTCGGGCATCCTCCGCGAGCAGGCGGCCGAAATCATTGGCATCTACTCTGCTTGGTTGCCGCTCGAAATTGCCGATGTCCGTGAGGACTGGGTATGTCTGGCCGGGAACAAGCCGTGATGCGTACCCGCTGTCCGGTGTGCGGCACGGTGTTCCGGGTCACTTCCGAACAGCTTCGCCTGAAGGCCGGCAAGGTGCGTTGCGGCCACTGCCGGGGCGTCTTCAACGCCTTCGATCAGTTGCTGACCGACGAACCGCCGGCCACAGCGCAGCCGCTACCATTGCCGGCCAGCGAAGAACCGGCGCCGTTGGCTGGTGAAACGACCAAAGCGAATGTCGCGGCCGAGGTGCCGGCCGCCGTCGAGTCAGTCGCTCAGCCGACAACATCGCCGGACGGCGCGGCGGACGCGACGATCGACACCCCGGTGCCTGCCAAATTGGCGCCGAAGCGGCCGTCTTTTGGTGCCGCCAAGACGTTGCCGTCGCAGGAAATCATCGATCCGCCACCCGCCGGCACGCAAACCGAAGAGGCCGCAGAGGCGACCGCGGACTGGCCGCAAACCGAGGTTCTCCTCGCCGAAAGCCCCGAGCAGTCCACACAAGCGGCGCGCGAGGCCGGCCTGGTGGCGGCCCGCGAGTGGTCCGAGGCGCCGGCTTACAACCGTTGGGCAGCCGGCACGCTGGCCGGCGAGGCGCCTGGCTTCGCCACCGAGGCGGGCCGGCGGACGCTCTGGCCTTTCGTCATCGCTGCGCTACTGTTGGTGCTGACCCTGGCGGCGCAACTGCTGCATCAATTCCGCACCGAGGTGGTACGCTGGCTACCGGCTGCGGCCGCCTATTACGAACTGGCTGGCATAGCCGTTCCCTTGCCGCGCCGGGCTGAACTAGTCGCCATCGAGTCTTCTGACCTGCAATTCGACAACCTGCGCGACCAGTTCGTGTTGCAGGCCACGCTACGCAATCGGGCGCACCACGCCCAGGACTGGCCGGCGCTCGAACTGACCTTGACCGATTCTGGCGACACGATCGTCGCTCGCCGGGTAATGACAGCTGCCGAATATCTGCCGCCGGCGATCAGTCCGGAGCGCTTCCCGGCCAACGGCGAAATCGCCATCCGCCTGTGGATCGAGGCGCGCGACCTTGGCGCCGCCGGCTACCGGCTCTACGTTTTCTATCCATAATCGATGACAACACTGATCTGCGGCTCTCTTGCTTTTGACAACATCATGGTCTTTCCGGACCGCTTCAAGAACCATATCCTGCCGGAACAGATCCACATCCTGAATGTTGCCTTCCTGGTACCCGACATGCGCCGCGAATACGGCGGCTGCGCCGGCAATATCGCCTATAACCTCAAGCTGCTCGGCGGTGAGCCGCTGATCATGGCCACCGTCGGCGACGACGCGGCGCCCTATCTCGAACGCCTCGACCGGCTTGACCTAGCGCGCACGCATGTCCGCCAGATAGCCGGCAGTTTTACTGCCCAGGCCTTCATCACCACCGATCTCGACGATAACCAGATCACCGCCTTCCATCCCGGGGCGATGAGCTTCTCGCACTTGAACAAGGTCGACCAGGCGACCGGCGCCCGCCTCGGCATCGTCGCCCCGGACGGGCGCGAAGGCATGCTGCAGCACGCCCGCGATTTCGCCGCCGCCGGCGTGCCCTTCATCTTCGATCCGGGCCAGGGCCTGCCGATGTTCAGCGGCGACGAACTGCTCGATTTCATGAGCCTGGCCGACTACGCCTGCTTCAATGATTACGAGGCCAAGCTGCTCTGTGACCGTACTGGGCGCAGCCTGGACGAACTCGCTACTACCGTGCGGGCGCTGATCGTTACCCGTGGCAGCGAAGGTTCCGACATCTACGCTGATGGTGTCTGCCACGCTATTCCCTGCGTGGCTGCCGATGCCATCGTCGACCCGACCGGCTGCGGCGACGCCTATCGCGCCGGCCTGCTCTACGGCATCGCCAGCGGTTTCGACTGGCCGAGCACCGGCCGCCTGGCGGCGGTTATGGGAGCGATCAAGATCGCCCGGCGCGGTGGCCAGAACCACCAGCCGAGCCGTGAGGAAATCGCTGTCCGCTATCAGCGGGCCTTCGGTTCCGCGCCCTGGTAGGGGCTCGCTGGCTGCAACGGCGTCGCAAGATGCGTGCAATAGCGCTGTAACCTGCGCCGCCCATGCTGTTCTCCGCAACCCTGAAAGGAGAACTGCATGGAACAAAATCATCTCGGCCAGAGCAGCCGGCGTCCCGGACGCTCCAGCTTGGTGGTCGGCCTGGCTCGTGGCACCGGTGAAATCCTCGAGGCCCAGCGCCTGCGCCACCGCGTTTTCGCCGGTGAACTCGGCGCCCGGCTGCCGAGTCGCACGCCGGGTGTCGATCATGACATTTACGATCCCTTCTGCGAGCATCTGTTGGTACGCGACACGCGGTCTGGCGAGGTAGTCGGCACCTATCGCATCCTGGCGCCGGAAGATGCCGTCCAGACCGGCTATTACGCCGAAAATGAATTCGATCTCACCCGCCTGCAGCACCTGCGTCCCCGCCTAGTCGAAATTGGCCGCTCCTGCGTCCATCCGGATTACCGCAATGGTCCGACGATCATGTTGCTATGGTCCGGCTTGGCCGAATACATGACCCGCCATGGCTATGACTACCTGATGGGCTGCGCCTCGATCAGCATGGCCGATGGCGGCCATGCCGCGGCCAGTCTGTATAATCGCTTGGCTGCCGGGCATCTCGGGCCGCAGGAATATCGCGTCTTCCCGCGCTGTCCGCTGCCGCTGGCCGCCCTGCAGCAGGATCGTCCGGCCGCCGTGCCGCCGTTGATCAAGGGCTACCTGCGGGCCGGCGCCTGGATTTGCGGCGAACCGGCCTGGGATCCGGATTTCAATACCGCCGATCTGCCGATCCTGCTGCCGATGGCCAGGGTTGCCGGTCGCTACGCCAAGCACTATCTGGGACAAACTGCCTGAATCGAACTCCCTTCCCGCTCCGCTGCTGGCGCCTATGCCGCATTGCCCTGTTGTTTCTCGCCGGACTGCTGGTTACGCTGCTGCTCTGTCCCTTGTGCGGTGAAGCGGCCCGCCTGCGCCTCAAGGCGAGTTGGGCAGTCGCCTTGCTTGATGCGCTGGGGGTTGAGGTCGACGCCGACCTGAGCCATGTTGTGCCGGGCGCTCTGCTGGTCGCCAACCATATTTCCTGGATCGACATCTATGTGATCAATGCGGTACTGCCGGCCGCCTTCGTGTCCAAGGCCGAAGTCCGCGACTGGCCGCTGATCGGCTGGCTGGCTGCACGCCACGGCACCATCTTCCTGCGCCGCGGCAGCCGTGGCCATGCCAGGATAATCAATGCCGAGATCGCCGCCGTGCTCGCCCGCGGCCGGCACGTCGCGGTTTTTCCCGAGGGCACGACCAGCGACGGCCGCAGTCTGCTGCATTTCCACGCGGCGCTATTGCAGCCGGCGCTGGCCGCCGGTCGCCCAGTGCTGCCGGTGGCGCTATCTTATTGGGAGCCGGACGGCCAGCGCAGTATGGCGCCGCGTTACGACGGTACGATCTCGCTCGGCCAATGCACACGGGCTGTTCTTGGCCGGCGTCGGCTGATCGCCCGGCTGGTGACGATGCCGGCCTGCGGCGGCGAGTCGCGTAAGCAGGTGGCCGCCGAGGCGCGGGCGGCTATCGCTTTAGCGGCCGGACTTCCGTTGGTGAGCAATCCACCTGGAACAGCTGGCGATCCTCCAGGCGGATCGCCGTCAGATGTCCGCCCCACAGGCAACCGGAATCCAGTGCCAACAGATGCGGCGTGACCATGAGGCCGAGCGCCGACCAATGGCCGGTGACTAGTACCGTATCCGCGCTCTTGCGGCCAGGCAGAGCGAACCACGGTAAATGGTCTGCCGGAGCGTTGCTCAGTTTTCCCTTGGCCTTGAATTCCATGACGCCTTCCGGCGTGCAAAAGCGCATTCGCGTCATGGCGTTAACTATCACCCGCAGACGCGGCCAGCCGCTCAGCTCGTCCGACCAGGCGGCCGGTTTGCTGCCCCACAGGTTGAGAATGAAATCGCGGAACTGTTCACCTTGCAGCATGGCCTCGACCTCGCGGGCCAGCTCGCGGGCACGCGCCGCTGTCCATTGCGGCAGCAGGCCGGCATGCACCAGGCAGTACCCGTCTTCGGTATGGCACAGGGGCTGGTGGCGTAGCCAGTCGAGTAGTTCGTCAGCATCGGGAGCATCGAGCACCGGCTGCAACGTGTCGTCCTTGGCGCGGAACTTGGCTCCGCCTTCGGCCACCATCAGCAGGTAGAGATCGTGGTTGCCGAGCACAGTCAGCGCAGCGTCGCCCAGCGAGCGGACCAGACGCAGTGTTTCTAGCGATTTGGGGCCGCGATTGACGAGGTCGCCGACCAACCACAGACGGTCGATCGCCGGGTCGAAGGCACACTGGTCGAGCAGGTGGCGCAGCGCGTCGTAGCAACCCTGGATGTCGCCGATGGCGTAGGTGGCCATGCTGCGTCGTTATTCGACCGCTACCGGTTTGGTCAGGTTATGCGGCTTGTAGCTGCGGCCGGTCGCCGGAGCGACCTTAGCCCGGTCAGGTCGGGTTAGCCTGTGCTGCAAGCTGCGGTCCGGCGCGTGCTGACACGTCATCATTCGACTGTTACCGACTTGGCCAAGTTACGCGGCTTGTCCACATCGGTGCCCTTGACCAGGGCGGCGTGGTAGGAGAGCAGTTGTAGCGGCACCACGTGCAGGATCGGAGACAGTGCGCCGTAGTGCTCCGGCAGGCGCAGGATGTGCACGCTTTCCGACTCCGGGATTTCCGAGTCGGCGTCGGCGAAGACGTAGAGTTCGCCACCGCGCGCCTGGACTTCCTTGAGGTTGGATTTCAGCTTGTCGAGCAGCATGTCGTTGGGGGCCACCGAGATGACCGGCATGTTGGCGTCGACCAGGGCCAGCGGGCCGTGTTTCAGTTCGCCGGCCGGATAGGCCTCGGCGTGGATGTAGGAGATTTCCTTGAGCTTCAGCGCGCCTTCCATGGCGATTGGGAAGTGTCTCCCGCGGCCGAGGAACAGGGCGTGGTGCTTGTCGGCGAAACGCTTGGCCCAGGTTTCGATGGCCGGTTCCAGTTCGAGCACCTTGTTGACCGCCACTGGCAGGTGGCGCAACTGATCGATGTAGGCGCTTTCCTGCTCGCTGCTCAGGCGCTGGCGCAACTTGGTCATGACCAGGGTCAGCACGAACAGTGCGGCCAATTGGGTGGTGAAGGCCTTGGTTGAGGCGACGCCGATTTCTGGACCGGCACGGGTGATGAAACGTAGCGCGCATTCGCGGACGATGGCTGATTCTGGCACGTTGCAGATGGCCAGGGTCTTGTTCTGGCCGAGTGCCTTGGCGTGGCGCAGGGCGGCCAGGGTGTCGGCCGTCTCGCCCGACTGCGAGATGGCAACGATCAACTGGCGCGGATTGGCGACCGAGGTCCGGTAGCGGTACTCACTGGCGATCTCGACGGTGCACGGCACGCCGGCGATGGCTTCGAGCCAGTAGCGGGCAGTCAAACCGGAATGGCTGCTGGTGCCGCAGGCAAGAATCAGGATATGGTCGACATCGGCCAGCAACTGGCCGGCTTCGGCGCCGAAAATACCGGGTTGGATAGTCTTGCTGCCGCCAACGATTTCCAGTGTGTTGGCCAGCGCCTGCGGCTGTTCGAAGATTTCCTTCTGCATGTAGTGGCGGTAGGTGCCCAACTCGACGGCGGCAGCCGACAGTTCCGAGACATGGACTGGGCGCCCGACCGGTGTTCCGTCGAGCTGGCTGATGCGCACGCCGGTCGGCGTCAGTTCGGCGACATCGCCGTTCTCCAGGTAGACCATGTTGCGCGTCACCTGCAGCAGCGCCGAGGCATCCGAAGCAGCGTAGTTGCCGTGGTCGGAGAGGCCGAGCAGTAGCGGCGAGCCTTCGCGGGCAACGATCACTTTGCCCGGCTGGCGGTGGTCGATGACGGCGATGGCGTAAGCGCCTACCAGGCGTTGGCAGGCGAGGCGGACGGCGGTGAACAGGTCGGGTTCCCAGCAGCGCATCGCGGCGACCAGATGGGCGATGCTTTCGGTGTCGGTGTCGGAGGTGAACACGTAGCCCTGGGCCGTCAATTCGGCGCGCAGGGTTTCGTAATTCTCGATGATGCCGTTATGGACCACGGCGATCGAATCGGAGACGTGCGGGTGGGCGTTGCGCTCGCAGGGCGCGCCGTGGGTAGCCCAGCGGGTATGGGCGATGCCGGTGACGGCGCTGGTGCCGGTGGCGGCAGCTTCCAGTTCAGCGACACGGCCGGCCGAGCGGACGCGGCGGATGGCATCGCCATCAATGACGGCCAGACCGGCCGAGTCGTAACCGCGATATTCGAGCTTCTTCAGGCCCTCGACGAGGATGGGGACGATGTTGTTACCGGCTGCTGCCGCGACGATGCCACACATGGTTTTAGCTCTGGGTAGTAAGTTGAGGGAGTCAGCTGGCAGCGCATGGCCGCCGGCCAGTTGCGGTCAAATCCGGTAATACTCGCGGTACCAGGCGACGAAACGCCTGACGCCTTCCTGGACCGGTGTCGCCGGGACGAAGCCGACCCAGTCGTTGAGCAGCGTGGCGTCGGCATAAGTGGCCGGCACGTCACCGTCCTGCAACGGCAGCAGGCGTTTTTCTGCCGTTTGGCCGAGGGTTTCCTCGATGGCGCTGATGAAGTCGAGCAGCGGCACCGGGTTGTTGTTGCCGATGTTGAACACGCGGTAGGGAGCATTGCTGGTCGCCGGATCGGCGACCATCGGGTCGTAGTTTGGGCAGGCCGTGGCATTCCGGTCGAGGACACGAATCACGCCTTCGACGATGTCGTCAATGTAAGTGAAGTCGCGGCGCATGTTGCCGTGATTGAACACATTGATCGGCCGGCCTTCGAGGATGGCCTTGGTGAACAGGAACAGGGCCATGTCCGGACGGCCCCAGGGGCCGTAAACGGTGAAGAAGCGTAGGCCGGTGGTCGGCAGGCCGTAGAGATGGCTGTAAGTATGTGCCATCAACTCGTTGGCCTTCTTGGTTGCGGCGTACAGGCTGACCGGGTGGTCGACGCTGTCGTGCTCGGAGAAGGGCATCCGGGTGTTGCCGCCGTAGACACTGGAGCTGGAAGCATAGACCAGGTGCGCTACCCGGTTATGGCGGCAGCCTTCGAGGATGTTGGTGAAGCCGACCAGGTTGCTGTCGATGTAGGCGTGCGGATTTTGCAGCGAGTAGCGGACGCCGGCCTGGGCGGCGAGATGGATCACTTTGTCGAATTTCTCGCGGGCGAACAGAGCTTCGATGCCGGCCCGGTCGGCGACGTCAAGCTTGACGAAGCGGAAGTTGGCATGGCCGCTCAGGCGGGCCAGGCGGCTTTCCTTGAGGCTGACGTCGTAATAATCGTTGAGGTTGTCGAGGCCGACGACGGTGTCGCCCCGGGCCAGCAGGCGCAGCGTGGCGGTCATGCCGATGAAGCCGGCGGCGCCGGTGACGAGGATTTTCACGATGGGATCCTGAATAATGATTGCGGGATTTTATCGCACTGCAACATCGACGGGTGCTGCCCTACGCTAGTGCCCCGGTATTGATGCAAGGGCACGATGGTGTAAGGCCGGCTACGGGCGGACATTTATAATTACGATTTCGCAAGCCGCCATTTTATCCGCCGATGCGCATCCTGATCGTGAAAACTTCCTCGCTCGGCGACGTGATCCACAACCTGCCGGTGATCAGCGACATTCGCCAGCATTTTTCTGAGGCCATCATCGACTGGTGTGTCGAGGAAAGCTTTGCCGCCATTCCGTGCCTGCATCCCGGCGTGGCTGAAGTGTTCACTGTCGCCATTCGCCGCTGGCGCAAGCAGTTGCTTTGTCGCCGCACCTGGCGGGAAATCGGGGCTTTTCGCGCCAAGCTGCGGGCGCAGCGCTACGATCTGATCCTCGATACCCAAGGCTTGCTGAAAAGCGCCCTGGTCGCCGCTCAGGCCATCGGTCCGCGCTGTGGCTATGCCGCCAACTCGGGTCGCGATCCGCTGGCGGCATGTCTTTACCAGCGGCATTACACGGTATCGTTGGCGGAACACGCGGTAGTGCGCAATCGTTGCCTCGCCGCGGCGGCGCTCGGCTATACGGCCGATGACGCACCGGATTACGGCATTGCCGTAGCGCCGGCTGCTTTTCCCTGGCTGCCACCGGCCCCCTACGTGGTACTGCTGACCGCCACCAGTCGCGACGACAAGTTGTGGCCCGAAGCGCATTGGCTGGAACTCGGCAACCGGCTGCGGGAACAGGGCTGCCGTGTCGTGCTGCCCGGCGGCAGCGCCGCCGAGCGCGAGCGAGCGGCGCGTCTGGCGGCCGGTATTCCCGGTGCCGTCGCGGCGCTGCCGCTCGACATCGCTGCTTTGGCCGCGGTGTTATCCGGCGCCCGCGCGGTGGTCGGGGTGGATACTGGGTTGACGCATCTGGCGGTGGCGCTGAAAGTGCCGACCGTGGCCCTCTATACTGCCACCGATCCGGGTCTGACCGGCGTTTTCGGCGTCGCCTTCCATCGCAACCTGGGCGGCAGGGGGCAACTGCCGACGCTGGATGCGGTGCTCGGCGAGTTGCAGGGGGTTGGCGGATGATCATGGATGTTGCAGTTAGCTGTCCCCACATGCAGCGTATGATGCAGTATTTTTAGCTGGATTTTTCACCAATCGTATGACAGTCAGGGAGGTTTTATATGTGCCAAAAACTTAAAGTAGCCTGTCTTGTTGCTATTCTTTTTGTGCTTGCTGGTTGTGCTGGAAAAGACTTTACACGTCCTGCCTCTGATACATTCAAACTGGGCCAAACAAATTACTCACAAGTGGTACAGAAGATGGGGGAGCCTGGAAGGGCTGGTGACGTTCTTCAAAACGAGAAGCCCGTGAAGAGCATTACTTATGTCTATGCTTCTACGGGGGGAGAGCCTTTAGAAGATGGCGTCATTCCTGCTCGGGCACTTACGTACTATTTCTACAGCGACATATTGGTTGGCCAGGAGTTCCTCTCATCCTTCAAATCGGATAACTCTAACTTTGACAGTGCTAAGGTTGAAAGCATAAAGAAGGGAAAAACCTCGCGTGCTGAGGTTATTCAGATGCTGGGAAAGCCAACAGCATCGTTCATTCCTCCCATGGTTAAAACCACATCCGGTGAAGCAGTTGGATATTCATACCAAACAACCCGGGGGGGAGCATTTAGTGGATTTAAGTTTTTCCACAAAGTCTTGCGAATCTCTTTTGACGATAAGGATATTGTTTCCGATGTTGATTATGTGACATCAGAAACTAAGTAGCATCGCGCAGATCTAACTTTTCATTCAACCGGACCGGGCGTGGCAAGATGCGCCAAGTCCGGTGGATTCAAACGTTGGACGTGCTCCCGTGAAGCAAAGATGATCGAACCCCGGAAAGTCAGTTCCATGCCAATGTCATTAATATGACCGGTGATCAGTAGTGGTTTCAAAGATGACGGCACGCTGGCTGTATTCCCTGCTGCTGACCTTGGCGACGCCCTTAATCTGGTTACGCCTGCTCTGGCGCTCGCGCCGGCAACCGGAATATCGCTGCCACCTCGACGAGCGTTACGGCTTCTATGGCCGACGGTTGGCACCGGCGCCGCTGATCTGGGTGCATGCCGTGTCGGTCGGCGAAACACGCGCCGCGCAGCCGCTGATCGAGGGGCTGCTGGCCTGCTGGCCGGGACATCGCATCCTGCTCACCAGCATGACGCCGACCGGCCGTGAAACCGGCCGCGCGGTTTACGGCGAGCAGGTGTTGCAGGCTTATCTGCCTTACGACTACCCGGGCGCGACGCGGCGTTTCCTGGCGCACTTCCGGCCTACCTTCGGTGTGCTGATGGAAACCGAAATCTGGCCGAATTTGCTGGCAGCGTGTGTTTCAAGGAACGTGCCGGTGATTCTGGCCAATGCCCGCCTGTCGGCCCGTTCGGCGCGCGGCTATGGGCGGCTGCCAGCGCTGGTACGCCCGGCTTTCGCGGCGCTGGCCGGGGTCTGTGCCCAGACGGCCGATGATGCGCGGCGGATTGCCGTCCTCGGCTCCCAGCCGGTCGAAGTGTGCGGCAACATCAAGTTCGACGTGACGCCGGACCCGGAGAAAATCGCGCAGGGTGAGCAGTGGCGCGAGGCGATCGGGACGCGGCCGGTCTGGCTGGCGGCCAGCACCCGCGAAGGCGAGGAAGAGTTGCTGCTCGCGGCCTGGCGCCATGTGGCACCGCCTGATGCTCTGTTGGTATTGGTACCGCGTCATCCGCAGCGCTTTGCCGACGTGGCGGATTTGCTCGCGCAACAGGGCTGGTCTTGGCGGCGGCGCAGCGAAGGGCTGCCAGAGGCTGGGACGCAGGTCTGGCTCGGCGACAGCATGGGTGAAATGGCGGCTTACTACCGCTTGGCCGATCTGGCCTTCATCGGCGGCAGCTTGCTGCCGCTCGGCGGGCAGAATCTGATCGAGGCAGCGGCCTGCGATTGCCCGGTTTTGGTCGGGCCGCATACCTTCAATTTTCTGCAGGCGACCGAAGATGCGATCGCCGCCGGCGCGGCGCGCCGGGTCAGCGATGCCGAGGCACTGGCCGGCGCGGTACGGGAGCTGCTGGCCGATGCCGGAGCTTTGTCGGCGATGCGCCGGGCCGCCGGCGATTTCGCCCGCACCCACCGCGGGGCAGCGCAGCGGATGCTAACGCTTATCGCGCGGTGGTCGGATCGAGCAGGGTGTTGAGCGCGACTACGTCCTCGTCGCCGAGGGTGCCAACGGCGCTCTTCAACTGCAACTGGGCGAGCAGGGTATCGAAGGTGGAGCGGGCGAGGTCGCGGCGGGTCACATAAACCTGGTTCTCGGCGTTGAGCACGTCGATCATGATGCGTACGCCGACTTCATGACCGAGTTTGTTCGATTCGAGTGCCGATTGCGAGGAAATCAAGGCCGCCTTCAGCGCGCGGATCTGCGCCAGGCCGTTGGCGACACCCAGGTAGTGCTGGCGGGCCGCCAGAGCGGCGCTGCGCCGTGCCGCTTCGAGCATTGATTGGGTCGCCGCGCGGTTGGCACTGGCTTCGCGCTGGCGGGAATTCACTTGGCCGCCGAGGTAGAGCGGAACGTTGAGCTGGACGCCGACATTCTGGTAATCGTTTTCCAGCAGGCCAGCGCCCTGGGTGTAGGATTTGGCGTAGCCATAATTGGCTACCAGATCGAGCGTTGGGTAGTGGCCAGCGCGCTGGCGGTCGACTTCGCGCTCGGCGATTTCTGCCGCCGCCTGCTGAATCTGCACCGAGATGCTGTCGTGTTCGGCGGCATTGACCCATTGGTTCATGTCGCTCGGTTGCGGTTGGCGGGCCTCGGCATCCTTGCGCAGGCGAGCCAAGTTGCCCGGTGGGTGGCCGATGATGGCCTGCAGGGCATTCTGCTTGACTTCCAGATCGCTCTCGGCGGCGATCTCCTGCGCCAGGGCGAGGTCATGGCGGGCCTGCGCTTCGTGCGTGTCGGTGATGGTGGCGGTGCCGACCTCGAAATTCTTTTTCGCCGATTCCAGTTGCAGACCGATTGCTTCCTTGTTGGCGCGCACTGCGCTCAAGTTCTCGTAAGCGAACAGGGTATCGAAATAAGCCTGGGCGACGCGCAGGATCAAATCCTGGCGGGCTTGGGCGAAATTAGCCTCGGCTTGGGCGACTTGGAATTTCGACTGATCGTAGGCGACCCAGTTCTGCCAGCGGAACAGGGGCTGCGACAAGGTCAGCTGGTAACCGTTGGAATTGTAGTTCTGCCGCGTGCTGCCGGGGGTGTTGCGGACTGATAACTCGTTGTCGTTCCAAGTGCTGTTGCCCGACAGAGTCAGGCTGGGCAACAGGCCGGCCAGTCCCTGCGGCAGCTTTTCGCGGCCGGCTTCGAGCGTCGAGCGGGCGGCAGCGTAGGTCGGGTCGTTGTCCTGGGCGGCCCGGTAGATCTGCAACAGGTCGGCGCCCAGGGCTGGGCTGGCGAGCGAGAGGGCAAACAGGCAGACGAGCGTTCTCATGAGCAGACGCCCGACAGCAATAACTGCATCAGAACGCGAAGGCCGGCTTGGCGGTGATGCCGTCGAGCGGTGCGACGACAGTCTCGAACAGGTTGACGGTGTTGTAGATGCTTTCTCCGGTGCAAGTTACCAGCACCGCTTCCATGACCGGCGCGCTGCCGACGATGGCGGCCAGCCGGCCACCAAGGCGCAGTTGCTTGAGTAGGACGTCAGGTAGTTCCGGCAGCGAACCGGAGACGACGATGGCGTCGTAGGGGCCGCGGGCGGACCAGCCGCCGGTGCCATCGCCGGTTTCGACGGTGACGTTGTCAACGCCGGCGGCAGCCAGATTGCGGCGGGCCTGCTCGGCTAGTGCCGGACGGTTCTCGACGCTGACTACGTACTCGGCACGGGCGGCCAGCAGGGCCGCCATGTAGCCGCTGCCAGTGCCGATCTCAAGCACTTTGTCCGTCTTCTTTAGCCCCAGTTCCTGCAGCAGCTTGGCCTCGATCTTCGGAGCCAGCATAGCCTGGCCTTCGCCGAGCGGGATTTCCATGTCGGCGAAAGCGAGATTGCGATAGGCCGGCGGCGTGAAGTTTTCGCGCTTGACGACGAACAGCAGGTCAAGCACTTGCGGGTCGAGCACTTCCCAGGGGCGAATCTGCTGTTCGATCATGTTGAAGCGCGCTTGCTCGATATTCATGGGGTCTCCGCAGATGTAATATTAGCGTTGGCTAATATATCGGTTCCAACAAAAGAAAATTATAACCGAGAGCGGGCGGGCTTCGGCGTGCGGCGGGCGCTATCGACCTGCCCTGCCATCAGCGGCCTTCCTTGATCAGACGGTCGGCGGTCGCCTGGATCGGGCGGGCATTGTGGCGGTACAGGCGGGAGAAGGTATCGATTTGTTCCGGCGACACCGATACCGGCTGTTTGAGCACCAACCAGAGCACGCCTTCGGTGCACGGCGGCGTGCTCAGTGAACCCATGTAGGTGTAGTAATTGTGTGAGGCCGGCAGCAGCGCCTTGAGATCAACCGTGGTGCTCGGTGGTTCAACGTTGAGATGTTTCTCCAGTGGCAGGTAGTTCCACAGCGTCTGGATGAAGGGGTTTTCCGGACCGCGTTCGAGCAGCACGGCGACGACCGCCAGTTGGCCGTCATCGGCACGATGTACCAGGTGGGCCGACATGTCGAAGCGGCGGCCATCAATCTGTTCCTCGGCTGGGCGGCGGAAGTGGATCTGCTGCAAGGTGTAGGTCTTGCCGGTCAGAGTGAAGCTGTTGTCGCCGAGGAAAACATCGACCGAGCGGCCGGTATCGACGATGCGGAAGCGGGACGGGTGGTAGCTGAAACGGATCGGCTCGACGTCGACCTTGATGCCATCGCGGATATCGATCGGTGACTGGCGCTGGCCGGAAGCGCACAGTGCATAGCGCGGATCGAGCTTGGCCCAGTTCTCCGGTGCACCGGCGCCTTCGTAGCCCCATTCGACGGACGGTTGCGGTTTTAGCGGTTCGTTGTGCACCAGTTCGAGCATGTAGCCGCCGGTTTGTTTGCCGCCGCCTGTGCTCTTGGTCGGTGCCGCGGCGCGCGTCTGGAGGCGCGGGGTTGCCATACCAACGGTGACCGCCGTCGGCGGCTTGCTTTCGGCGGCGGATGATGGCGCCTTGGCTGCTTCAGTGGCCGGCAAAGCGGCCGTCGTTTTGATCGGTGTCGCTTGCGCCGGCTGGGCCAGTTCTTTTTTCAGCAGGGCATCGTTGGCCTGGCGCAACTGGCTGGCCGCCTCGTTGGTCTTGGCCGCCAGCTCGGCTTGGCTGTCTTTTGGCGGCCGGCAGACTTCGCGCAGCACCTTGTCGTCGAGGGTACCGCTACGCACCGGCAGATCGGTGCCCTTCAGCGTTTCCTCGCGGACGATGACGTTGTCGCTGTTCTTGAAAGTGCGTTTCAAGGTGCTGGCGTTGCGTGCCGTGCAGTCGTAGCGGGTGACGACTTCGATGATCTGGTAGGGAGCGCCGGAGCGGACGTCGATCAGTTCCTTGTCGAGGATCATGCGGCCGACGGTTTCCACGGTCGGCCCTTCGCGCTTGATGCTGGTGCGGTCGAGTTCGATGCGCTTGCCCGGCTCGGACGAAACGTTTTGCCAGATTGGCGCGGCAGCCGCCGTCAAAGGCAAAGCGACAGCCAAGGCGGCCATGATCGATAAATGCATTCGAAACCCCATTATTTTTTGAACCCGCTGTGTATCTACACAACTTCGACCCAATCCGGGAAATCTTGAGCGCAGCCGGCAGTTCCTTGCATTTTGCCTGTGTTTCCAGTAACTTGCAGCCCACTCGTTAGGGGTGCCGGCCAGGCGGTCGGCTGAGAGATACCCTTCGAACCTGGCCGGGTCATGCCGTCGTAGGGAAACGAACTCTGCCGTTGGAACCAGATCGCTCCTTGCCCGTCTTACCCCGCGCTGTCACGCATGGAGCTTCAATGAACGTCACCGAACAGTTTCTCGCCGCCACCGCCCACGTCGACGCGGCGGCGATCCAGCCACTGCCCAATTCCCGCAAGATTCACGTCGTCGGCTCGCGCTCCGACCTGCGCGTGCCGCTGCGCGAAATCAGCCAATCCGATACGCCGACCGGCATGGGCGGCGAAAAGAATCCGCCGATTTTTGTCTACGACTGTTCCGGTCCTTATTCCGATCCCGCCGCCAAGATCGACATCCGCTCCGGCTTGCCGGCGCTGCGCGCGCAGTGGATCGCCGAGCGCGGCGATACCGAGGAATTGTCCGATCTGAGTTCCGCCTACGGCCGCCAGCGGGCTGCCGACAAGGCGCTCGACGAATTACGTTTTCCCGGCCTGCAGCGTGAACCGCGCCGCGCCAAGGCTGGCATGAACGTCTCGCAGATGCACTATGCGCGCCAGGGTATCGTGACGCCCGAGATGGAGTTCGTTGCCATCCGCGAGAACCTCAATCGTGCCGCCTATCTCGCATCCCTGCGTGCCACCGGCCCGCAGGGCGAGAAGATGGCCAAGCTGCTCGGCCGCCAGCATCCGGGCCAGAGCTTTGGTGCCAGCATTCCGGCCGAGATCACGGCGGAATTCGTACGCAGTGAAATCGCCCGCGGCCGCGCCATCATCCCGAACAACATCAACCATCCAGAAAGCGAGCCGATGATCATCGGCCGCAATTTCCTGACCAAGATCAACGCCAACATCGGCAATTCGGCGCTCGGCTCGTCGATTCAGGAAGAGGTCGAGAAGATGACCTGGGCCATCCGCTGGGGCGGCGATACGGTGATGGACCTGTCCACCGGCAAGAACATCCACGAGACGCGCGAGTGGATCATCCGCAACTCGCCGGTGCCGATCGGCACGGTGCCGATCTACCAAGCGCTGGAGAAGGTGAACGGCAAGGCCGAGGAATTGACCTGGGAAATCTTCCGCGACACGCTGATCGAACAGGCCGAGCAGGGTGTCGATTACTTCACCATCCACGCTGGCGTGTTGCTGCGCTACATCCCGCTGACCGCCGAGCGAATGACTGGTATCGTCAGCCGAGGCGGCTCGATCATGGCCAAATGGTGTCTGGCGCACCACAAGGAAAGTTTCCTGTACGAGCACTTCGAGGACATCTGCGAGATCATGAAGGCCTACGACGTGGCCTTTTCGCTCGGCGACGGCCTGCGCCCCGGCTCGATCTACGACGCCAACGACGAGGCGCAACTGGGCGAGCTGAAGACCCTCGGCGAACTCACGGCAATCGCCTGGAAGCACGACGTGCAGACCATCATCGAGGGCCCCGGCCATGTGCCCATGCACCTGATCAAGGAGAACATGGACCTGCAGCTTGACTACTGCCAGGAAGCCCCGTTCTACACGCTCGGCCCGCTGACCACCGACATCGCGCCGGGCTACGACCACATCACCAGCGGCATCGGCGCCGCGATGATTGGCTGGTACGGCACAGCCATGCTCTGCTATGTGACGCCCAAGGAACACCTCGGCCTGCCCGATAAGAAGGACGTCAAGGAAGGCATCATCACCTACAAGCTTGCTGCCCATGCCGCCGACCTGGCCAAAGGCCATCCCGGCGCCCAGATCCGCGACAACGCCTTGAGCAAGGCACGCTACGAGTTCCGCTGGGAAGACCAGTTCAACCTTGGCCTCGATCCGGACAAAGCGCGCGAATTTCATGATGAAACTTTGCCGAAGGAGTCGGCCAAGGTTGCCCACTTCTGCTCGATGTGCGGCCCGCATTTCTGCTCGATGAAGATCACCCAGGACGTGCGCGACTTCGCCGCGGCCCAGGGTATCGGCGAAGACGAGGCGCTGGACAAGGGCATGGCGACGAAGGCTGTCGAATTCGTCAGCAGCGGCGCCGAGATTTATCGCAAGGTTTAGGCGCTGGCTTTACTGTGTGTGCCGGGCATAGAGAACCCCCCCATGATCCTGCGAGCGGTTTATCAAGACATCACTACGATGCAGGTTGATGCCATCGTTAATGCCGCCAATTCATCTTTGCTTGGCGGCGGCGGTGTCGATGGCGCAATTCACAAAGCCGCCGGGCCGGAACTCGTCCACGAGTGCCGGCTTCTTGGTGGCTGCAAGACCGGGGATGCCAAACTCACTCGCGGCTATCGTCTGCCCGCCAAGTTCATCATTCACACAGTTGGCCCCGTCTGGTGTGGCGGCACAAGCGGCGAACCCGAGTTGCTGGCATCATGCTATCGGCGTTCCCTGGAGATTGCCCTGGCCAACGATGTTGCAACCATAGCTTTCCCAAGCATTAGCACTGGCGTCTATGGCTACCCAATCGAGGCTGCCGCTGAGATCGCAGTCTCCACCGTTCGCGCCGTAGGTGGAGCTTTACAAGAAGTCATCTTTTCCTGCTTCTCTGCCAAAGACCTCAAGGTCTATGAAAACGTACTATGCCGTGCCGGCGCTTGATTGTTTAGTCCTGGATTTACGTTCATTTACAGGCCAGTAACCCCTATTTACGGCCTGCGGCGCGATGATGCATCCATCGCCGGCCCGCTTGGGGCGGGCTAGTCCAACCCAGGAGAGAACACCATGAAGACGATTTCCCATCTGCATCTCAAGCGCTTTGCCATCGCCGCCGCCGTCGCGCTGGCCCTGCCGTTGAGCGCTTCGGCCTTCAATGGTCAGAAGGGGCCGATGCGCGGCGCTTGTGGCGGCATGGGCGCCCAGGCCGGTTTCGCCCATCCAGGCATGGGCGGCGACGGCATGCCACGCTATTTGTATCGCTTGAATCTGAGCGAAGCGCAGCGCGACCGCATCTTCGACATCATGCACGCCCAGGCACCGACCCTGCGCAACAATATGAAGACCTTGTACAAGGCGCAGAGCGATCTGCGGGCGCTGACCGCGGCGCCGGATTTCAGCGAAGCCAAGGCCAAGGAACTGGCCGATGCGGTTGCCACGGCGACGGGCGAAGTGGCACTGAACCGGGCCAAGATCGAGCACCAGGTGGTCGATGTGCTGACGCCGGAACAGCGCCAGCAACTGACCGAGTTGAAGGCCGAGCGCCCACGCGCCAGCAGTCCGCGCCGTCCGGCTGGCGAAGCGGGCCGCCCGATGCGCGGCGTCTGATCTAGCCAGCTAGGAAGCTCTGAATAACCCCCGCGAGTTGTCGCGCCTGGTTTTGGGATGGGATGCGAGGCGCAAAGCGCAGCCATAGTGGTGCTATGGCGAGCATTTGCAACGCGGCAGACCGCCCGAAGCCGGGATGCGACAGCCGCAAGGGGGTGTTCAGAGTTTCCCTGGGTTTCTGAATTTTCCCGCCAGCCACCGCCCTTGCCCAGGCGGTGGTTTTTTTGCGGGCCGGACGCAAACGCCGCTTCTGCGACAATGGCGGTATGTCCGAATCCGTTTCCTCGCTGGCCTGCCGCCCCGGCTGTGGCGCCTGCTGCATCGCTCCCTCCATTTCCTCGCTGGCCAAGCCGGCTGATGTGCCCTGCCGGCATCTCGACGCCGAGCTGCGTTGTCGTCTGTTCGGCCGGCCGGAGCGCCCAGCCTGTTGTTCCGGCCTGCAGCCGTCGATTGAGATGTGCGGCGATTCGCCGGCGCAGGCGCTGGTCTGGTTGCAGGTGTTGGAGGCGGCGACCTGTCCGGGCGGGTAGAATGCGCGCTCTTTTCTGAAAAATACCTGTATGGACACCATTCTTCTGCTGAAAGCCCTGATTCTCGGCATCGTCGAGGGGCTGACCGAATTTTTGCCGATCTCGTCGACCGGTCACCTGATCATCGTCGGTAGTTTGCTCGACTACACCGACGAGCAAAGCAAGGTATTCAAGATCGTCATCCAGTTGGCGGCGATTCTTGCCGTCTGCTGGCATTTCCGTGAGCGCATCGGCAAGGCTCTCGGTGGTCTCACCAACGATCCAGTGCAGCAGCGTTTCGCCGGCCTGCTGATCGTCGGCTTCCTGCCGGCGGCAGTGCTCGGCCTGCTGTTCCACAGCACCATCAAGGCTTATCTGTTCAACCCGCTGACGGTGGCCGGAGCGCTGATCGTCGGTGGCCTGCTGATCCTCTATATCGAGCGCAAGGCCTATCATCCACGCGTCGGCAGCATCGACGAGATGCGCTGGCCGGAAGCGCTGAAGGTCGGTTTCGCCCAGGCCTTGGCGATGTTCCCCGGCGTCTCGCGCTCCGGCGCAACGATCATGGGCGGCCTGGTGTTCGGCCTATCACGCAAGACGGCGACCGAGTTCTCCTTCTTCCTGGCCATTCCGACCATGTTCGCGGCGACGCTGTACGACGTCTATAAAAGCCGGGACTTGCTGCACTTGAGCGATCTGCCGGTGTTCGCGGTCGGTTTCGTCGCCTCCTTCATCGCCGCCATGCTGACCGTCAAGGCGCTGCTGCGCTATGTGTCGAACCACGATTTCGCCCTATTCGCCTGGTATCGCATCGTCTTCGGCGTTGTCGTGCTGCTGACCGCGTATTTTGATTGGGTTGAGTGGGCGGCCTGATCCTCTACCTGCACGGCTTCCGTTCCTCGCCGGGAGCCTGGAAGGCGCGCTTGCTCGGCGAGGAAATGGCGCGCCGCGGGCTGGCCGGGCAATTCCTCTGTCCGCCGCTGTCGTCGGTGCCGGATGAAGTGGTGGCTGGCCTGTCGCAACTGATAGAAGGTTGCCGGCAACCGCCGACACTGGTCGGCTCATCGCTGGGCGGCCATTACGCCAATTACTTGGCAGAAAAGCACGACCTGCGGGTGGTGCTGATCAATCCGGCAGCGATCGCCTATCTCGATGCCAGCCAATTCGTCGGCGAACATGTGCCTTTTGACGGCGGTCCGTCGTTCCGTTTCACGCCTGAACATGCCCGCCAACTGGAAGCCCAGGTGGTGGCGCCGACACCAGAACGCTACTGGTTGTTGCTGGAGACTGGTGATGAGGTGCTCGACTACCGTCAGGCGCAGGATTTCTACTTCGGCTGCCGGCAAAGCGTCTTCGAGGGCGGCGCTCACGGCTTCACCCGCTTTCCCGAATTACTGCCGCAAATACTTGAATTTGCCGGGATATAATCCAAACGATGAATGTTTTGTTTGAAGAAGACGGCGGCTTCAAAGCCGGTGCCGTCATGGCCGACAACGACAGCTCCTTGCAAATCGAGATGCCGTCCGGCAAGCGCAGCAAGATCAAGGCGGCGACGGTGTTGTTGCGGTTCGACAAGCCGGCGCCGGCGGCTCTGCTGGAACAGGCGGCGCCGCTGGCTGAAGGGATCGAGGCGGATTTCCTCTGGGAGTGTGTCAGCGATGGCGAATTTTCGTTTCTGGATTTTGCCCGTGATTACTACGGACGCGAACCCGCCCCGGGCGAAGCGACGGCGGTGCTGCTCGCCCTCCATGCCGCGCCCGTCTATTTCCACCGCAAAGGCAAGGGCCGCTTCCGCAAGGCGCCTGCCGACATTCTCGCGGCTGCTCTGGCCAATCTTGAAAAAAAGCGTCAGCAAACGCTGGCGATCGAAGGCTGGATCGCCGAGCTGAAAGACTTCCGCCTGCCGCCGGAGATTGCCGCGCTGAGCGACGCTCTACTCTATGCGCCGGATCGCAACCGGCCAGAGACCAAGGCCTTCGAGGCGGCCTGTGCCGCCACCGGGCTGACGGCGGCGCAGTTGTTGTTCCGTTGTGGTGCCGTCAAGTCGGCCTATCACCTGCATTACCGTCGTTTTCTGCATGAGCAGTTTCCCAAGGGCGTCGGCTTCCCGGTCGTCGAGTCGCCCGCCGCGCCAGCCGATTTGGCGCGCGCCGACGTCCGTGCCTTCTCGATCGACGACGCGCATACCACCGAGATCGACGATGCACTGTCGGTGGTTGAACTGCCCGGCGTCGGCACACGCATCGGCATCCACATTGCCGCGCCGGGCTTGGCCATTGAGCACGGCTCGCCGCTCGATGGCATTGCCCGGGCGCGCTTATCAACCGTCTACATGCCGGGCAACAAGATCACCATGCTGCCCGATGCCGTGGTGCAGAACTACACGCTGGCCGGCGGCGTCGATTGTCCGGCGGTGTCGCTCTACCTGACCGTCAACGAGGCGCTGGAAATCGTCGGCCACGAATCGCGGCTGGAAATCGTGCATATCGCCGCTAACCTGCGCCATCACGAAATCGAGCCGTGGTTCAATGAGGATACGGTGGATGGGCCGCTGCCCGACCGGCCGTTCAAGGATGAGCTGCTCTATCTGTGGCATTTCGCCAATGCCTGCGAAGGGCGGCGTGGCAAGCCGTCGGCGATCCAGGGCGTGCATGACTACAATTTCGCCATCGTCGGCGATTTGGCCGATCCGGAGGCGTGCACGGTCGAGATCGTCGAGCGCAAGCGCGGCAGCCCGCTCGACAAGCTAGTGGCCGAGCTGATGATCGTCGCCAATTCGATTTGGGGCGGCCTGCTGGCCGAGAAGAACATCGCCTGCCTGTACCGGGCACAAACCCAAGGCAAGGCGCGGATGACCACCTCGCCGTTGCCGCACGAAGGACTCGGCGTGCCGCAGTATGCCTGGATGACTTCGCCGCTGCGCCGTTATTGCGATCTGATCAATCAATGGCAATTGATTGCCTGCCTGCGCGGTGAGGCCCCGCCCTTCGCCCGGAAATCGGCCGAACTGTTCGGCGCGATGCGCGATTTCGAGCAAACCTACGCCGCCTATGGCGATTTCCAGCGCGTGATGGAACGTTACTGGTGCCTGCGCTGGCTGCAGCAGCACGGCATCACCGAGATCGACGCGACTGTGCGCCGCGAGCAACTGGTCAAGCTCGACCACTTGCCGCTACTGCTGCGTGTGCCGTCGTTGCCGGCCGATCTGGCGCCGGGGCAGCGCGTGCATCTGGCGGTGGCGGAGATCGATCTGCTGGCGCCGGAACTCAGTTGCCGCTTCGTCGGCCTGCTCGGTGAACAGGATCTGGCCGAAGCCTTGGAGGAAGAAGAGCAGTGAGCATGGCAGCGCTCTACGGGCAACCGGCCGACCGAGGTGACCGGAGGTTGTGGCTGGCGATCGGTATTTCGCTGGCCGTCCATGCAGCGCTGATGCTGGTCCATTTCCATTTTCCCAACGCCTCGCAGGCCATCCGCGAAAAGGCGCTGGACATCATCCTGGTCAATGCCAAGTCGGCGCGCAAGCCGACCGACGCCCAGGCGCTGGCCCAGACCAATCTCGATGGCGGTGGCACGACCGACGACAAGCGCCGGGTCAAGACACCACTGCCGCCGACCAAGCGGCAAACCGATGGCGACGATCTGCAGCAGATGCAGCGGCGTGTCCAGGAACTGGAAGCGGCCCAGCAGGCCATGCTGACCCAGGCCAAAAGCCCGCAGACGGTGAGCAGCAGCAAGACGGCCAGCGAGCAGCCAACGCCGGCCAACCCGGTTTCCGGTCTCGACCTGCTCGAAAGGTCGCGGGCAATGGCCCGCCTAGAAGGCGAGATCAGCAAGAACACCGAGGAATACAACAAGCGGCCACGCAAGATGTTCGTCGGTGCGCGTGCCGAGGAATATGCTCTGGCCGCTTATCTCGAAGCCTGGAAACAGAAGATCGAGCGCATCGGCACGCTGAACTATCCGGAAGCGGCGCGCGGCAGGCTGTATGGCGCCGTGGTCATTTATGTCGAGTTGAGCGCCGAGGACGGCAGCATCTACAACGCCGAAATCTCCCGCTCCTCCGGTCACAAGATACTCGACCAGGCGGCTCTGCGCATCCTGCGCATGTCCGGGCCGTTCGGGCCGATTCCGCGCGAGCCGCTCGGTGGTGCAACGATTCTCTCGTTTGCCCGTACTTGGCATTTCACTCAGGGCGATGCGCTGAATACCGCCTCCGCCCCCCGTTGAGCGCCTGTCCCATGCCGCGTGTGGCGGGCTGGGTGCTTTGAATCGAGCACGTCATGTCCGACCTCTACGCCGTTTTCGGCAATCCGATCGCCCATTCCCGTTCGCCGGCCATCCATGCCGCTTTTGCCGCTGCTACCGGCGAGAAGCTGTGCTACGAGGCGTGGCTAGCGCCGGTTGACGGCTTCGCCGCAGCCATCGCCGAGTTTGTCGCAGCCGGTGGCCGTGGCGCCAATGTCACGGTGCCGTTCAAGGAAGAAGCCTGCTGCCTGAGCAGCCATCTTTCCGAGCGCGCCGCCCGGGCCGGTGCGGTCAATACGCTGAGCTTCCGTGATGGCGAGATATTTGGCGACAACACCGATGGCGCCGGGCTGGTGCAGGACATCGCCGGCAATCTCGTCTTCCCGCTGGCCGGTCGGCGCATCCTGCTGCTCGGCGCCGGCGGCGCTGCCCGTGGCGTGATCGCGCCGCTGCTGGCCGGGAAGCCGGCCAGTCTGCACATTGTCAACCGAGGTGCCGACAAGGCCTTGGTGCTGGCCGGGGCTTTTGCCGACATTGCGGCTGTGACGGCAGGAAATTTCGCCGAATTGGCAGGCAAATCCTTTGATCTGGTAATCAACGCTACCTCGGCCAGTCTTGCCGGAGAAAGCCTGCCATTGCCGGCCGGACTGTTCGCGGTGGGGGCGCTGGCCTACGACATGATGTACGGCAAGGGCGAGACGCCCTTCCTGCAACAGGCGCGAATGCAAGGGGCGGAGCGCTGTGCCGACGGCCTGGGCATGCTGGTCGAGCAGGCGGCTGAGGCGTTCCGCATCTGGCGTGGCCGGCGCCCGGAAACGGCGCCGGTGCTGGCCGAACTGCGCCGCCAGTTGGTGTCATGAAAGCGCTGGCCTGCTGGTTCCGGTGGCTGTTGTTGCTGCTGTTCGGGTTGGGCTGCCTGTGGTTCTTCTGGCTGCTCGGCTGGGTGCTGTTCTGGGGCCAGGTCAATCCAGGCTCGACCCGTTTCATGGAGTTGCGTTTGGCCGAGCTGCGACTCAAAGATCCGCAGGCGCAACTGCGCCAGCAATGGGTGCCCTACGAGCGCATCTCGATTCATCTGAAGCGGGCGATCATCGCCGCCGAGGATGCCAAGTTCGTCGATCATGAAGGCTTCGACTGGGATGGTATCCAGAAAGCCATCGAAAAAAACGAGAAAAAGGGGCGTTTTGCCGCCGGCGGTTCGACCATCAGCCAGCAACTGGCCAAAAACCTGTTGCTGACACCGAGCAAAACCTTCTGGCGCAAGGGCAACGAAGTGGTGATCACGCTGATGCTTGAGCATCTGTGGAGCAAACGGCGCATTTTCGAGGTTTACCTCAACGTCATCGAATGGGGCAGCGGCGTGTTCGGTGCTGAAGCGGCGGCCCGCCACTACTACGGCATTAGCGCTGCGCAGTTGGGGCCGGAGCAGGCAGCGCGGCTGGCCAGCATGGTGCCGAATCCGCGTTTCTACGACCGCAACCGCGGGACGCCGGGGCTGGCGCGCAAGAGTGCCATCATCCTTGGGCGCATGCCGACAGCCGAGGTGCCCTGAGGGCGATCGGCGGAAACAGCCACCGGTGCGTTGTTTTGTGAGTTATCCCAAGCTGAAGCTTGGGGCTGTCTCGCCACGAGTTTGGGTGCGCCTTCGGCGCCAAATTGGCTCGTTTCGCTGACCCCGCCCCCCGTTCGAGCCGGGGGCTGGCTATGAATGGCGGGCTTGGGCTCGACCTGTGGTCAAAACCCGACACCGGCCGGTGCTAAAATATCAGATCTTTTTGCCGCACCGCACCATGAGCGAAGAAGCCCAGCTAACCGATACGGAAGACTTGCAGGAGCGCCTGGCCGAGGTGCAGACCCTGCTCGCCCGGCACAAGTTGGTCGAGGAGTTGGTGCTCCGCCAGGAAGAGCCGCGCCACGACCTAGTCGATGACATCGCGCACCAGCAGCACCTGTGCGAACTGCGGCGCAAGCTGGAGCCGATGCACCCGGCCGATATCGCCTACATCCTTGAGGCGTTGCCGCTCGACGAGCGCCTGATCGCCTGGGACCTGGTCAAGGCCGAGCGCGACGGTGAGATTCTGCTGGAAGTCTCGGATGCCGTCCGCGAGAGCCTGATCGAGGCGATGGCGCCCAACGAGCTGGTCGCCGCTGCCGAGACGCTCGATGCCGACGAACTGGCCGATCTGGCGCCCGATTTGCCGCAGGAGGTCATCGACGACGTTTTCCGCGGCATGACGGTCGAGGAACGCGAGCAACTGCGGGCGGCGATGTCCTACCCCGAGGACGCGGTCGGTTCGATCATGGACTTCGACATGGTCACCGTGCGCGAGGACGTCACGCTCGAAGTGGTGCTGCGCTATCTGCGCCGCTTCGACGAGCTGCCCGACCATACCGACCAGTTGTTCGTCGTCGATCGCAACGAGTATCTGAAGGGCGTGCTGCCGCTCAACGTGCTGCTGGTTAACGATGTCGAGGTCGAGGTCGGGGCGCTGATGCAGGCCGATTTCGTCAAACTGGAGCCGGACGATCTGGCGGAAGAGGCGGCCAAGGCTTTCGAACGCTACGATCTGGTGTCGGCGCCGGTGGTCGATTCGGAAGGCAAGCTGGTCGGCCGCGTCACCGTCAACGAGGTCGTCGACTACATCCGCGAGGAAGCCGAGCACGAGCAACTGGCCCAGGCCGGTCTGAGGGAAGAGGAGGACATCTTCGCCTCGGTTTGGGATTCGGTGAAGAACCGCTGGGCGTGGCTAGCAATCAACTTGGTTACCGCTTTCGTCGCCTCGCGGGTCATCGGCGCTTTCGAAGGCTCAATCGAGAAACTGGTTGCCCTGGCCGCGCTGATGCCCATCGTCGCCGGTATCGGCGGCAACTCTGGCAACCAGACGATTACCATGATCGTGCGCGCCATCGCCATGGGCCAGGTCCAGACTGACGCCATGCGCCGCCTATTGCGCAAGGAGCTCGGCGTGGCCAGCATCAACGGTCTGCTCTGGGGGAGCCTGCTCGGCGTCGCTGCCTGGTGGCTCTATCACAGCGTCGCACTCGGCCTGGTGCTGACCGCGGCGATGACGCTCAACCTGCTGCTTGCCGCCTCGGCTGGCGTCGGCATTCCGCTGTTGCGGCAAAAGTTCGGCGCCGATCCGGCCATCGGCAGCTCGGTGATGATTACCGCGCTGACCGATTCCGGTGGCTTCTTCATCTTCCTTGGCCTGGCGACCCTGTTCCTGATATAGAGCTGGAATGAAGCGCAGCGGAATCCCAGCATGTGCGGCTCCGCTTGAAACTGGGATTCCACTTCGTTCGATCCCAGCCTACGAACTTCGGGTAGTACGGTTCGATCGACCCTTTCAGGCGAGACCACGGTACGACCGTTTCCATTTCCGCCAGGAACGCCGCTTTGCGCGTCTGCTTCTCCGCCTTCGGCAGAAATTCCATCTCCCCCTGGCTCGGTTGCTTTATCAATTTCATCCGTTCAGCTAGCTCAATGACAATAGAGAGATTGTCTGAGAAGGAGGTTGTATGATGGAAGCTTGTGCTGAGGGTTTTTGACTGCTCCACCGCCCGAGCGCCGCTGACTCAGGTATCCGGTTGCACCACGTAATTAGGTGAAAACATGACACTGCGTATTAAAGCGATCATCATTATCATGGGCATTGTTTTTGTCTTCGCGGGGTCGAGTTTTTTGCTCAGCCTTTCTTTTGCCCAGAGAAGCATGACAAAAATAATGGAGCAGGAGCTGCTCTTGGCTCTGGATATTGCCGAAAAACTTATTGCAACAAAAATTAATAAGCTGAAATCGGATGCCACGTTGGTGGCCGAGCGCGCAGCACGCATCGATTCAAAAAAAGAGATGCAGAAAATCCTGGCGGAACAAGTGGCCGAGTTCGACGATTTTTTGTCTCTGGCCGTCGTGGATAAAAATGGGATTTTCGCAAAAACCGGACAAGGCATCTGTGAATCTCCATCTATTGACACAAGTGCTTTTATTCAGAAGGCACTTGATGGTGAATCGAATATTTCCACCACATACTATGACACAGAACGCAACAACATTGCCATGTGCCTATTTGTGCCCATGGCAGACGGCAGAGTGCTATCCGTAAGTATACCGGGTTTGATATTTTCCGACCTGGTTTCAGACTTCAAACTTTGGCAGACTGGCAACGTTTTTATGGTCGACGACGAAGGCGTCATTATCGCAAATATCCAGCGTCACCTGGTTCTTGAGCGATACAACCTTGTCAAAAGCACGGAGACCGACCCGGACCTGCACGATTCAAATGTGCTGTTACGAAAAATGATTTCAAGCGACAAGGTGGGGCAAGGAGAATATGTTTTTGGTGGGCAGCGACGCTTCAGCGTATTCAAACCAGTTGGTAATAATAGCAGAGGCTGGCACATCGCGATTGCCGCACCGCTGAATGAAAGCCCTGCGGCAGCTGCCAAAATTACGGTTTTTTCATTATCCCTGTTTCTTCTACTCATGGCTGTTGGCTTTGTCGTTGCGATTATTATTTCCGGTTTTGTCGTAAAGCCTTTTAGGAAAATTAAAGGCCAGGAGGCTGAAATAAGAAAAGAGAAGGATGAAATTGAAAAACTTGCCATGTTATTGCGGATGAGCAATCACTCGGCATCGTTGTTGCTGACGATTACGGATGGTGCAAAATTTGCCAACTCGCTAATGGATGTCTTGAAGCATATTGGAATTTTTATGAAGGTGGATCGCATTCACATATGGCAGAATGCGATGATTGACGGCGCGCTATATTATAAACACACATATGAATGGCTGTCAGAATATGGAATCCAGAAAAATTTGGCTACACGTAATTCATATTACCCGTATTCAGTTTTCAGTAGCGACTTTAATGAGTCGCTTTCGCGCAATATTTGTTTGATCACCTCGATATCAACCCTGTCGCCGCAAGACCGGGGTATTCTCTCTAGACATGATATTAAATCAGTATTGGTGATACCGATTCATGTGCAAGAAAAATATTGGGGGCTGATCACCTTTGATGACTGCCAACATGAGCGTGATTTTTCTCCCGACGAAATAGATATTTTACGTTCTATCAGCTTAATGATGGTCAACACGATTCTGCGCCACGACATGACGGAAAGTCTCCAGGCCGCCAATGAGGCAAAAAGTGATTTTTTGGCCAAAATGAGTCATGAAATGCGCACTCCGCTTACTGCGGTGATAGGCCTTTCCCAATTGGCGCTTGAGGAGGATGGGCTGCCGGAAGCTGCGCAACTCAACCTCGAAAAAATCAATGGTGCCGGTCAAATGCTTTTGTCTCTTGTCAATGACATATTGGATATTTCAAAAATCGAGGCGGGCAAATTCGAGATTATAGAAAACCAATACGATACCCCAAGCCTTATTAGTGATATCGTAAGCAGCAACATTCTGCGTATCGGCGAAAAGCAGATCGAATTTGTCCTTGACATAGATCAGAGCCTGCCTGCGTATCTCGTTGGTGACGAACTCAGGGTAAAACAGGTAATCAGTAATCTGCTATCCAATGCTTTCAAATATACAATGGAAGGAATCGTTGAATTAAATATTAGCTGCCTTCGTGATGGTGACGTGGTTTGGCTGACAGCCCGGATTAAAGACACCGGCCAAGGCATCAAACCCGAGTTCGTTGACAAACTATTTATAAACTATGAGCAGGTAGACACTAAAAGCAACCGTAAAATCGAGGGAACCGGGTTGGGTCTTCCTATTGCCAAAAGCATGGCGGAAATGATGGGCGGAGCGATTTCTGTGGAAAGCGAATATGGAAAAGGCAGCACATTCACAGTCCGCTTGAAACAGAAATATGTTAATGACAGCGTTATTGGAACAGAAGTCGTCAAGAATTTGAAAAATCTACGGTATGTAGACCCCAAACTTAGAAGGAACGCGAAATTCGATCGCGTAAAATTACCCTATGCAAAAGTTCTGGTGGTTGACGACAATCTTACGAATCTTGAGGTGGCAAAAGGGTTGATGAAACCTTATCGCATGCAGGTTGACTGCGTCACTAGCGGTCGGCAGGCTATTGATGCCATACGTGATGATACCGTGCGTTACAATGCCGTGTTCATGGATCACATGATGCCGGAGATGGATGGCATTGAAGCCACCCAAATAATCCGCGAACAAATTGGAACCGAATACGCAAAATCCGTGCCGATAATCGCCCTGACCGCCAATGCCATTTCCGGGAATGAAGAAATGTTCTTGCGCAATGGTTTTCAGGCGTTTCTCTCCAAGCCAATTGATATTAGTCGTTTGGATGCCATAATCCACCAGTGGTTGTGGAATAAAGAGCAGGAAAATCAGTTCATTGAACAGCATGGTAACTTGAATGGTCCATGTCGTTTGGGCGGCGAGAATGAACAGGCAGAGCAATCCAGTGCCGGTGGATCGAGGGAGCTTGAGCGACGGATGCAGGGTGTTGAAGTCGATGGATTGGATATTGAAAATGGAATAGGCCGCTTCGCGGGTGATGTGGATGCTTATCTGAAAGTATTGCGTATTTTCGCGGTAAATACCGCTTTACTTTTTGAGAAAATTGAAAGCGTTACAGCGGATAGCTTGAGCGACTACAGCATTGTCGTTCATGGAATAAAAGGATCGAGCCGCACCATTTGCGCGAACGCAGTCGGTGACATGGCAGAAGCGCTGGAAAACGCGGCGAACTCTGAAGATTTTGATTTTATTGCTGCCGGAAATGCTCCCTTCCTGACTGCTGGGCGGCGGCTGATTGCCGCAATTGGGGAACTGCTGGCACGATTGGATATAAATAGTCCAAAGCCCAAAAAAGATAGGCCGGACATGGATGTGCTAGGCAGGATACTGGAGGCCTGCAAAGTCCATGATATGGAAACCGTGGAAGAGGCGATCACGGAACTTGAATCTTACGAATATGAATCAGGCGGCGAGATCGTGCCGTGGCTTTGGGAAAGTGCACGACAATATAATGTCGAGCAAATCATTGAAAAGCTTTCAACTTTTTGCGATGGATCGGCCTAACCTGTTTTGATTGTCGTCCGCAAATTGAAACCGCAAGGGGTCATATATGAACGAGAGCTATAAAGACAATGGGTATTTTGATCTGTCAGTTCTTTTGCAGGGGAATGACTTAAATATACGGCGACTTGCCGAAATTCAACCGTCACTGACGGTCGACGAGTATTTTGAATTGCTCCGGGAATTTCTCGCCCAGTCGCCTGACACTTCGAGTGCCTTAAGAAAAGTCGCCAGTGCTGAAGCGGATGATATGCGCTATTGGCGAAGCATTGAAGCCATGATTACTTTGATGAAGCGCCTTGAGTGCGAGACATGTGTTGATGCCCTTTTCGCCATCAGCCACGCTCGCGGCAAAGGAGACTGGCGCGCGGCCGCCTTTCATGCCACGAAAATGCTGGAGGATTTTAACGGCCTCCATTCACGAATCATGGCGGCAAAAAGGACAGGGAGCGCCGATGTTCAACCTGATGGGGCGACCACATTGAAGGAATATGTGGCGCATTTGAACGATGAGGCCGCTGAGATAAAAATGCCGCAGGCTGCGCCTTCAGTTGCACCAGAGAAAGCGGTGCATAAACCGCTGATTCTTGCCGTTGACGATTCACTGGATATTCTGGCGGCGCTGGAATTTGTGCTCAGAGACAAATTCAGGGTGCACAAACTGCCAAGACCGACCCTGCTCAAAAACGTCTTGCAGCAAGTTACGCCCGATTTGTTCCTGCTGGACTATAAAATGCCCGAACTGAGCGGATTTGACCTCGTGCCCATTATACGGAGCTTCGAGAAGCATAAATATACGCCGATCATCTTCTTGACGTCCGAAGGAACGGCGAGCAATGTCTCAACGGCCATTGCGCTTGGCGCTTCTGACTTTGTGGTAAAGCCGATTGATCCTGATGCGTTGCGTCAGAAAATAGCGAAGTACTTAAGAGCGTGAAATGGTAGAGCGTCAGTGCCCGGCCGGCGTCAGCAGCTTGAGGCCGACGATGCCGGCGACGATCAGGCCGATGCAGAGCAGCCGCACTACTTCCTTCGATTCGCCGAACAGCACGATGCCGAGCACGGCGGTGCCGACAGCGCCGATGCCGGTCCACACCGCGTAGGCGGTGCCGAGCGGCAGAGTTTTCAGCGACCAGCCGAGCAAGACGATGCTGGCGACCATCAGGGCGACCGTCCAGACGCTTGGCCATGGGCGCGAGAAGCCATCGGCGTATTTGAGGCCGACCGCCCAGCCGATCTCGCACAATCCGGCAATGAACAGGATCAGCCAGGCAGAGCTGCTATTCACTTCTGGCTCGCGAACCAAGCGTCGGCCGCGGCCACGGTGGCGGCGATGTCGGCCTCGCTATGGGCGGCGGACACGAAACCGGCCTCGAAAGCCGACGGTGCGAAATAGTGGCCGGCTTCGATCATGGCGTGGAAGAAGCGGTTGAAGGCTTCCTTGTCGCAGGCCATGACTTCGTCGTAGGTGCCTGGGCAACGTTCGGCGAAGTAGAGGCCGAACATGCCGCCGACGTTTTGGGCGCAGAAGGTGACGCCGTGTTTGCGCGCGGCGGCGGCTAGCCCGTCGCATAGGGCTTTGGTCTTGGTGGTCAGGGCTTCGTAGAAACCGGGCGCCTGAATCAGCTTCAGCGTCGCCAGGCCGGCGGCGGTGGCGATCGGATTGCCGGACAGGGTGCCGGCCTGGTACACCGGGCCGAGCGGAGCGATCCGTTCCATGATTTCGCGTTTGCCGCCGAAGGCACCGAGTGGCATGCCACCGCCGACCACTTTGCCGAAGGTGGACAGGTCCGGCGTGATGCCGTACAGGCCCTGGGCGCTGCCGAGGCCGACGCGGAAGCCGGTCATCACCTCGTCGAAAATGAGTACCGCGCCGTGCCGGGCGGTCAGTTCGCGCATGGCTTTGAGGAATTCCGCCGTCGGCGCGATCAGGTTCATGTTGCCGACCACCGGCTCGACGATCACGGCGGCGATCCGCTCGCCATGCTGGGCAAAAGCATCGGCCAGTTGCTGTGCATCGTTGTAGGCCAGCACCAGGGTGTGCTGGGCGAGATCGGCCGGGACGCCGCTGGAAGACGGATTGCCGAAGGTCAGCAGGCCGGAACCGGCCTTTACCAGCAGACTGTCGGAATGGCCGTGGTAGCAGCCCTCGAACTTGATCAGCAGGTCGCGGCCGGTATAGCCGCGGGCCAGGCGGATGGCGCTCATGGTCGCTTCGGTGCCGGAGGATACCAGGCGCACCATATCCATCGACGGCACCAGTTCGCACAGCAGGTCGGCCATTTCGACCTCCTTCTCAGTCGGGGCGCCGAAGGAGAGGCCATCGCCGACGGCGGCGTGGACGGCGGCGATGACTTCTGGATGAGCGTGGCCGAGGATCAGCGGCCCCCAGGAGCCGACATAGTCGGTGTACCACTTGCCGTCGGCATCCTGCACCCGGGCGCCGACGCCCTTGGCGAAGAACAGCGGCGTGCCGCCGACCGAGCGGAAGGCGCGCACCGGCGAATTGACGCCGCCGGGAATGTGTTTCTGGGCGCGTTCGAATAATTGCTGGTTACGGGAAGTCATGCGGCGGGCTCCTCGAAAAGACGTTGCGTTACACGAAAAGGCATTGGTATTGGGTAGCGCGGGCGCCGATGTCCGGCGCTGCGAACAGGTCGGTGATGACGGCCAGCAGATCGGCGCCGGCGGCCAGCACGGCCGGGGCGTTGTCAGGCGTGATGCCGCCGATGGCGCAGCAGCGGACCGGCAGCTCGCGGTGAGCGCGTTCGAACAGGGTCAGCGGGGCGCATACCGCCTCCGGTTTGGTTGGCGACGAGTATACGGCACCGAAAGCGACATAGTCGGCGCCAGCTGCTGCTGCGGCCTTGGCGGTGGCGAAATCGGCGTAGCACGAGGCGCCGAGAATCCGGTCGCGACCGAGCACGGCACGGGCGGCGCGCAGGTCGCCATCGGCGGCGCCGAGATGGAGGCCGTCAGCATCGACCAGAGTGGCCAGGGCCAGGTCGTCGTTGACGATCAGTCGGGCGCCGTGCATTCGAGTCAGGGCGCGCAGGGCACGGGCGCGGGCGACGCGCTCGGCCATCGGATTGTGCTTGTCGCGGAATTGCAGCAAACGGCAACCGCCGGCCAGCACGGCGGCAACGCTGTCCAGCAGGGTATCTGCGGCGGCGGCCTCGGGTGTGATGGCGTATAGGCCGCGTAACTCAGTGGTCATCTGGCTGCGACTGGGCATCACCGGAGCCGCCCTCGCTGTCTTCACGTGCCCAAAAAAAGCGATCCGGAATCAATTGGCCCATGCCGCCGTGGAAACCGTGCTTGAGCGTTTGCCAGGTGTAGTCCTGGGCGTCGCGTACCGCCTCCTCGACACTGGCGCCGCCGGCCAGACAGCCGGCGATGGCGGCAGCCAGCGTGCAGCCGGAACCGTGGTAACTGCCTGGCAGGCGCTCCCAGCGGTCGCGCCGGATCACGCCGGCGGAGCCGTACAAGGTATTGACGACTTCCGGCGTGCTTTCGTGGGTGCCGGTGATCAACACGTACTGGGCGCCCATGGCGATCAGGCGCTCGGCGCAGACGTCGAGCGTCGGTTCGCCGGCATCGTCGTCGCTCTCGGCCAGGCGCCGGGCCTCTGGTGCATTGGGCGTGAGCAGCGTGGTCTGCGGCAGCAGCATTTCGCGGATGGCGGAAATGATCTCCTCGCTCGACAGGTTGTCGCCGCGCCCGGAGGCCAGCACGGGATCGAGTACCAGTGGCGTTTCCGGGTAATCGGAGACAATCTCGGCTACCGCCAGCGCATTCTCGACGCTGCCCAGCAGCCCGACCTTGAAGGCGGCGACCGGCATGTCTTCGAGGATGGTGCGGGCCTGCTGCTCGAGCAACTCGGCGGCGACCGGCTGCACGCCCTCGATGCCGACCGTATCCTGCACAGTGATGGCCGTTAGCGCGGTCAGCGGATGGCAGCCGAGGCTGGCCAGCGTCAGCAGGTCGGCCTGGACGCCGGCGCCGGCGGACGGATCGCTGGCGGCGAAGACGAGCACCTGGGGCGGACCGGGCGGTGGCGGCGAAGGGGGGTGATTCATGGGCAAGCGCGCCCTTGGCGGATGCGCAGATGATTGGGTAAGATGGCGGGGATTTTAGCCGAATCCGGCATTGGCCGGCGCCCGGAGGCGAAAACTGGCCGGAATGCTGCGTCACAGTGTCGATATTGGACTTTAGTAGTAGTATGATGCAACGATAAGTAGTTATAGTGCCTGCAAAGGCTGAGGGGCAGGTAGTGGCTGACATATCCAGATTGCGCGGCGTCAGGGTCATGGTGATCGACGACAGCAACACGATTCGGCGCAGCGCCGAGATTTTTCTCGTGCAGGCCGGCTGCGAAGTCGTTCTCGCCGAGGACGGATTCGATGCCTTGGCCAAGATCGCCGACCTGCAGCCGAGCGTAATTTTTTGCGACATCATGATGCCGCGCCTCGATGGCTACCAGACCTGTTCGCTGATCAAGAAGAATCCCCGTTTCAAAACCACGCCGGTGATCATGCTGTCTTCCAAGGACGGCCTGTTCGATCGGGCGCGCGGTCGCATGGTCGGTTCCGACCAGTATCTGACCAAGCCCTTCACCAAAGAGAGCCTGCTGCAAACGGTCGCCACCTTTGCCGGCCCGGCTGCAAACTCCAATCCGTAGCCCAGGGAGCCCTGAATGCCCGTCAAGAACATTCTGGTGGTCGATGATTCCGCGACCGAGCGTTTTTTCACCGCCGACGTGCTGACCAAGGCCGGCTATCAGGTGACTACCGCTGAAAACGGCGAAGAGGGGATCGCCAAGGCCAAGGCCAGCAAGCCCGACCTGATCCTGATGGATGTCGTGATGCCGGGCCTCAATGGTTACCAGGCCACCCGTACGCTGACCCGCGACGAGGAAACCAAGAGCATTCCGGTCATCGTCTGTACTTCCAAGGGGCAGGAGACGGACAAAATCTGGGGGTTGCGCCAAGGGGCGGTCGATTACTTGGTCAAGCCGCTGAATCCGGAAGAATTGCTCAAGCGCATCGCTGCCTTGCCCTAAGTTCATGGCCAGAAAAACCAGTCTTCGCGATTTCCAGGCCTACCTCTCGACGCGGCTGACCAACGCTGCCCAGGGGCATGGTGCCGCTTCTTGGCTCGGCATAGAGGCTGGTGACGAAGCCTGGCTGGTCGATCTGTCGGACGGTGGCGAGATTGTCCAGGCGCCGCAGCTAGCGCCGGTGCCCTTGACTCGGCCGTGGTTTGCCGGGATTGCCAATATTCGCGGCAACCTGCACGCTGTCACTGATTTTTCGCTGTTTCGCGGTGGTCTGCCGATTCCGCACAACAGCAGTACGCGTTTGCTGCTGATCGGTGCCAAGCACGGCTCGAACGCAGCCCTGCTGGTGTCGCGCATGCTCGGCCTGAAGAACCCGGAAGATTTCGTCGCCGAGGTGCCGCAGCCGGACGATCCGCTGTGGTGCGCGCAGCGCTATCTGGATACTCAGGGCAAGGCCTGGCGCAAGTTGTCGGTGCGCGAGCTGCTTGCCGACCGTGAATTCATGAATATCGGGGTCTGACCGGGGTTTTTCGCCCGACGCCCACTTCGGAGGATCAGCATGGCTTTCAGTTTCAAACTACCCAGTCTCGGAGGCGGCAAGGCTGCCGCACCGATGACCATCTCGGCCACGATGTCTGGTCCGGCCGACAAGAAACTGGCGTTGCCCGGCTTCCTGGCGGGACAACCGGTCATCCAGCAGATGAAGACGCTGGGGGTGGTTTTTGCCGTGTTGATGCTGGTGATCGCTACCCTGGTCGTCTACGATAGTCGCCAGTCCACGCACGGTACGGCCTATGTTGCGGCAGCCGGCGAGATGCGCATGCTGTCGCAGCGCCTAGCCAAGGCCTCGCTGCTGGCATTGCAGGGTGATGCCGCCGCTTTCGTGCAGTTGCGGGAATCACGGGAAACCTTCTCGCAGCTTCTTGAGCGCCTCAATGTCGGCGGCGAGGTCAGCGGTGTCGACGTGCCGGCCTCTCCCAACGCTGTGCGGCCGCAGCTCGACGCCCTGATCGAGCGCTGGGAAGCCACCGACAAAGATGCGTTGACGGTGATCGGCCAGGAGGCCACCTTGGTCGGGCTCGCCAAGAACGTTGCCTTGATCGAGGAGCACAGCGCCGAAATGCTTGCCCCGGGCGAGCAACTGGTGGCCCTCAAGCTGGGGAGCGGGGCGCCGGCGCGCGATGTCGCAGCGGCCAGCCAACTGGTGATGATGACTCAGCGGATCGCCAAGAATGCCTCGGCGCTGCGCGTCGGCGACGAGATCAACCCGGAGGCGGCTTTCCTGCTCGGCAGGGACATCAACGCTTCCCGTTCCATTCTGCAGTGGCTGTCACAGAGTGCTCCCGAGGGCGAGAGCCGCGACAGGCTGAAGCAGCTGGAAGCTTCGTTTGAGGGCTACCAGGAAGCGGTTACCAGTATTCTCAGCAACATGCAGCCGCTGGTCCTGTCCAAGCAGGCCGGTGCGCAGATTTTTCGCGACAGCGAGAACCTGTTGAAGGAGACCAGCGATCTGGCCCTCGGCTACCAGGAAAATCTCGCTACGCATGGAATGTACATCGTGGTACTGGTGGTGCTGATCGCCGCCGCGCTGGCCACGCTGGCCCTGCTCACCAAGATTTACCTTGAGGACACGCGCCGTCGTACCCTTGAGGCTGACCGTCAGCGCCAGGCTTCGGAGTTGGTCAACCGCGAGAACCAGGACGCTATCTTGCGCCTGATGAACGAGCTGGGTGATCTCGCCGACGGTGATTTGACCGTGACCGCAACAGTTAGCGAAAACATCACCGGCGCCATCGCCGATTCGATCAACTACACCATTGAAGAACTGCGCGTGCTGGTCGGCCGCATCAATGATGCCGCTAACCGGGTGACGGCGGCGACCGAAATCGCCCGCCAGACTTCGGCCGAACTGCTCGACGCCGCCGAACGGCAATCCAGCGAGATTCAGGAAGCCGGCCAGTCGGCGCTGGACATGGCACGCTCGATGAGCGAAGTGTCCGGCAATGCCACGCAGTCGGCGCACGTTGCCCGGCAATCGCTGCAAGCCGCCGAGAAAGGGACGCAGGCGGTGCAGGACTCGATCAAGGGTATGAACGAAATCCGCAACCAGATTCAGGAAACCTCGAAGCGGATCAAGCGCCTCGGCGAAAGCTCGCAGGAGATCGGCGAAATCGTCGAACTGATTTCGGACATTACCGAACAGACCAACGTGCTGGCCTTGAATGCCGCCATTCAGGCAGCTTCCGCCGGTGACGCTGGGCGCGGCTTCACCGTGGTTGCCGAGGAAGTGCAGCGCCTCGCCGAACGTTCGGCCGAGGCGACCAAGCAGATCGCCGCCATCGTCAAGACCATTCAGACCGATACCCAGGATGCCGTCTCCGCCATGGAGCAATCGACCCAGGACGTGGTCGAGGGGGCTAAGCTGTCCGACGCCGCCGGCCAAGCGCTGTCGGAAATCGGCGAGGTGTCACGCAACCTGGCCGACCTGATCGAAAGCATTTCCAGCTCGACGCAGAGCCAGGCCGATTCGGCCACCAATGTCGCCCGCCTGATGCAGGACATCCTGCACGTCACCGAGCAGACCACGGCCGGTACCCAGCGCACCGCCCTGGCGGTCGACGAACTGACTGCCCTGGCGTCGGAACTGAAGGGTTCGGTTGCCGGCTTCAAGGTCAATTGACGGAGCTGCGCGAGCAAAAATATGACTGCGGCCACAGCATTTGATTTGGGGCCCCTGACCTGGGTCAAGGGTGAGATCGATCTGGCGCTTCAACGGGCGGTCGAAGCGCTTTCCCAATACACGGTAGGGGGTGACAGCACCCCGCTAAAGTTCTGCCATACCCACGTCCATCAGGTTTACGGCGCGCTGTTGATTGTCGGACTCGATGGCGTGACCCAGGTCGTCGAGTCGCTCGAAGCTCTGCTTAAGGCTTACGAGGAAGGCCGGCGGCCGGCTGACGAGTCCGGCCTGGCGGTGATGCGCCAAGTCCTAGCCGAGGTCCGGCAATATCTTGACGATCTGATGGTCGGCGAGCTGAATCAGCCGCTGCGCTTACTCGATTCCTACCTGGCGTTGGCGCAGGCGCGTGGCCTAGCGGTCACGCACGCGGCCGATCTGTTCTATCCCGACCTGTCCTTGCGTCCACCGCGACGGTCGGTACCGCTGGCGTCCGGTCCGGGTCCGGCGAAGGCGGCCTTGAAGGCAGCCCGTGCCGCCTACCAGAAGGGCTTGCTGCAGTGGCTGCGCAGCCACTGCAGCGGCGCCGGCTTGCCAGCGATGCGCAAGGCGCTGGCCGACATTGAGGCGCAGCAGGTCAGCCAGGTGGCACAGACCTTCTGGTGGGTGATCCTGGCCTTCCTCGACACGCTTGAAGAATCGACTTTGCGGGGCGATATCGCCGCCCGCTATCTTTGTTCTCGCATTGACGCCCAAATTCGTCGCCAGCTCGGCGGTTCGAGCAATATCGCCGAGCGGGTCATGCGCGAGGCACTGTACTACGTGGCGTGCACGCCGGCCGACCGGTCGCCGCTGGTTGCCGCCGTACAGTCCTCCTTCGACCTGCCGGCGCTGATTCCAGAAGCCGCGGCGGCAGCCGTGCCGGCCCCGCAGGAAGCGGCCTTGCGCAAGTTGCGCGATGCGCTGGCGGCGGCCGAGGAGTTGTGGAACAAATTCTGCAGTGGCAGCGCCGGCAGTCTTGCCGGCTTCGCCGACAATGCCCAGCTGTGCGCCGCACTCAGTGATGAGGTCGGCCATACCGACCTCAAGCGCCTGGGACAGGGACTCGGCGCTGTGGCCAACTGGCTGGTCGAAGCGCCGTCGCGTTACAACGACACCGTGGCGATGGAAGTCGCGACGACCATCCTGTTGCTGCAGAATGCTCAAGAGAACTTCAAGCATCTCGGCACCGATTTTGCCCAGCAGGTCGACCTGATGGTCGCTCGTCTTTATGCCTGCATTGCCGGTAAGCCGGCCGCAGCCGATGCCGGCATCCCGCTGCTCGACGAGATGACGCGCAAAGCCCAGGAGAAACTGCTGATTGGCCAAGTCGGACGCGAAATCCAAAACAACCTGGCCCAGATCGAGCAGGCGCTCGACGCTTTCTTCCGTAATCCGGCCAAGGCCCACGAACTGGGGGCGCTTGAGGCGCCGCTCAAGCAGGTTGGTGGTGCCCTGGCGATGCTCGGTCATTTCGGCGCTATCGCCAGCCTCAACGAGTGTGGCGAACGTATCCACCAGTTCGCCCAGCCTGGCTACCAGCCGGTGGCCGAGGATTTCGAGCAAGTCGCCAATCAGCTGTCGCTGCTCGGTTTCTTCGTTGATGCGCTGCAGAACGGCGAAACCGATTACGCGACCTTCATCCGCCGCATCGACGGTGAAACCGAGGCTGTCGGCGAGGCCGAAGACGAGCACCAAGACATCGTGCCGGCGCCGACGGTCGAAGCACAGCTCGTCCAGCAGGCGCGGGATACCCAGGCACTGGCCGAAGCCCTCCGGGAGGCGCCGCAGGATTGGCGTCTGCATAAGGAAATTCGCAACAACCTTGAAGCCATCCAGAAAGATGCCGATCTGGTCGCCGACCACCGGCTTGGCGAGTCGGCCAAGGCCGCGCTCGAGGCGCTCGATGCTGGCGCCGCCGTCGATACCGCACTGTCTGGGCTGAAAGCCGGGGCCGGCGAGGCCCCGAAACCGTCGGCTGAAACCTTGCAGTTGGCCGAGTCGAGCCATGAAGAAATCGATGCCGAGTTGCTGGCTATCTTTATCGAGGAAGCGATTGAGGTGCTGGCCACCATGGCTGACCAGCTTGCGGTATTGCGCGACGACCCGAGCTATGTCGAGGCACTGACGACCATCCGCCGCGCCACGCACACCCTCAAGGGTAGTGGCCGCATGGTCGGGCTAACCGATCTCGGTGAGATAGCCTGGGAGTTGGAGCAGACCCTGAATCTCTGGCTGCGCCAGGAGCAGGTTCCGACGCCGGAACTGCTACAGATGATCGACGATGCCCATGCCTTGTTTACCGATTGGGTCGGTCATCTCGAAGCCGGCGACGGCGGCGTTCCCGATACGATGGCGCTGGTGGCACTGGCCCGCCGTCTGCGCGGCGTCGAAGACGCTGCCACCCCGGAGGTGGCGGCCCCGGTACCGGCAGTCGCCGAGCCGGTTGTCGAGCTGGAAATCGAAGCGCCATCGCTGGTGCTCGATCTGCCGACGCTCGATGAACCGGTGCTTGATTCATCCGATCCAGGCGATATCGCCGCACTTGGCGCAGCCGATGCGGCCATACTGACCGAGCCCGAGCCCGAGCCCGAGCCCGAGCCCGAGCCCGAGCCCGAACCCGAACCCGAACCCGAACCCGAACCCGAACCCGAACCCGAACCCGAACCCGAACCCGAACCCGAACCCGAACCCGAACCCGTTGCGGAGCCCGAGGCGCTGCCGCCGACGGTGACAGCATCGCCGACGCTGTACGATATTTTTGTCGAAGAGGCGCGCGGCTACCTGCAGACCTTGCTCGACAGTCAGGGGGCGCTTGAGATCAATCCGACGGCACCGATTGCCTTTGAGACGACCCGGGCGGCCCATACCCTGGCCGGGATTGCCGCGACAGTTGGCCTGATGCCGCTGCACCAATTGTCCAGTGCGTTGGAGCATGCGTTGCTGCGGCGCGAACACGCGGCCAAGCCGGATAGTATCGAAGGCCTGGAAACCGTGCGGCAGGCAATCTTCGCACTGGAATCGATGTTCGCCGGGCTGGTCCTGCAGCGGGCGCCGGATGACGAGTCGAGGCTGATTGCCGCGCTTGAGGATATCTTCCATGCGCCGCTGGTCGAATCGGCGGCGGCAACCGTCGACAGCATTCCCTTGCCCGGTGCTGCCGTTGCCCCGGAGGCTACCGTCGAGACGCTGGTGCCGCACGTTGCGCCACAGCTGCCACAGCTGACCGACGAACTGGATGAACAATTGTTGCCGATCTTCCTCGAAGAAGCTGGCGACCAATTGCGTGATCTCACCAAGCACCTGCGTGCCTGGCGGGCCGATCCGGCCGACGGTGCGGCGCCGCATGCGATCGCGCGCCTACTGCACACTTTCAAGGGCAACGCCCGTATGGCCGGGGCGCTCAACCTCGGTGAAGTAACCCACCTGTTGGAAACTCGGGTGGACGAGGCGATGCGGGCCGGCGCCGAAGGCGCCACGGTGATCGACGAAATCGAGAGCGGCTGCGATACCCTGGCCTTGGCTGTCGAACACCTGCGTGTCGGACCGCAGACCGAGGAGCTGGCTGCCGAGGCGGGCCCGGTTGCTGAGGCAGCAGCGCCCAGTACTCCGCAATGGCCGCCGCACCGTGAGCGTCGACGGGCGAGTGATGCGGCTGCGGCGCCCAGTGCTGGTGCAGATGCGGTGCCAGCCGTGGTTGAGGCCGATGGCGAAGGCGAGATTGGTAGCCAGCAGGCAACATTGCGCGTACGGGCCGACCTGATCGACCGCCTGGTCAACGAGGCTGGCGAGTTGTCCATCGCCCGCGCCCGGATCGAAGGTGAAATGCGTAGCCTGAAGACCTCGCTGCTGGATTTGACGGAAAACGTCATCCGCTTGCGTCGCCAGTTGCGCGAGATCGAAATCCAGGCCGAAGGCCAGATTCAGGCTCGTGTCGCCCAGGCGCACGATGGCGAGGCAGAGTTCGATCCGCTCGAACTCGACCGCTTCACCCGCTTCCAGGAACTGACCCGCTTCATGGCCGAGTCGGTCAACGACGTCGCCACGGTGCAGCAGAGCTTGCTGAAGAACCTCGACGATGCCAACGCTGCCATTCTGGCTCAGGCCCGTCTTAACCGCGGTCTGCAGCAGGAGTTGATGGGCGTCCGCATGCTGCCTTTCGCCAGCCAGGCCGAGCGCTTTTATCGCATCGTCCGGCAGACGGCCAAGGAGGTTGGCAAACGCGCCAGCCTCGATCTGGTCGGCGGCCAAGTGGAAATCGACCGCTCGGTGCTCGACAAGATGCTCGGGCCGGTCGAGCACATGCTGCGCAATGCCGTTACGCACGGCCTGGAAAGCCGCGAGCAGCGGCTGGCGGCAGGCAAGGAGGAAACCGGGGAAATCGCGCTGAGCCTGGTTCAGGAAGGCAATGAAATTATCTTGTCATTGTCCGATGATGGCCGTGGTCTCGATGCACAACGTATCCGCGAGCGGGCCGAGGCCATGGGCTTGCTGCAACCCGGACAGGCCATCGAGTCGGGCGCACTGCTCGATTTCATTTTCCGTCCCGGTTTCTCGACGGCAGCCGAACTGAGCCAATTGGCTGGGCGTGGCGTCGGCATGGACGTGGTCAAGACAGAAGTCACGGCCCTCGGCGGGCGGATTGAAATTGCCACCGAACTCGGGCGTGGCACGACTTTCCGCCTTTATCTGCCACTGACGCTGGCGGTGACGCAGACCCTGCTGGTTCGTGCCGGCGCCCAGTTGTATGCGGTGCCATCGACGATGATCGAACAGGTGCTGGAGCTGAAGGACAAGCAACTGGCGATCCTGCAGGAGAAAGGCGAGGCCGAGTGGCAGGGGCATCACTACCCGCTGTACTTGTTGTCGCATTTGCTCGGTGCCGTTACGGCGCAGCCGGAAGTACACCGCCGCTACTGGGTGCTGCTGCTGCGTTCTGGCTCGCAACGGGTCGCCGTGCAGGTCGATGAGTTGCGCGGTAACCAGGAAGTGGTGGTCAAGAACATCGGCGCCCAGCTTGCCCGGGTGGTCGGCATTGCCGGCGCCACGGTGCTCGGCGACGGTCGCGTGGTGCTGATTCTCAACCCGGTGGCGCTGGCCAGCCGGGGAGTCGTGTCGCTGCTGCCGTCGGCCGAGGTGCCCGCTGCGCCGGTTGTGGTGCCGGAGGCGCGGCTGCCGACGGTGATGGTGGTCGACGATTCGCTGACGGTGCGCAAGATCACCAGCCGCCTGCTGGCCCGCGAGGGTTATCAGGTGATGTTGGCCAAAGACGGTGTCGATGCGCTGGAGCAGTTGATTGACGACTTGCCGGACGTAATCCTTTCCGACATCGAGATGCCGCGCATGGACGGTTTCGACTTCGTCCGCAACGTCCGTGCCGACGAGCGCCTGCGCGACTTGCCGGTGATCATGATCACCTCGCGCACAGCCGAGAAGCACCGTAACTACGCCTTCGAGATCGGGGCCAACCACTATCTCGGCAAGCCCTACAACGAGGACGAATTGCTGGGCCTGGTCGCCGGCTACTGCAAGAAGGCGCATTGAACGGCGGCGGCCGCAGCGGCCGTCGCCGGTTTGGCCATTTCACCGTCGCACCACGGTAGTCGAGGTTGCCTGTCGTCGTCTGCCATCGCTGCGCCAGGCAGCGCAGAATCCGACCAGCCGGCGGATGCTATTTCGCCGCGCATGGTTGGTTTGTCTTCCCGCGAAGATTAGAATTCCGGCCATGGACAACGTCAATCTTACCGACCACTTTCTCATCGCCATGCCGGCGCTGGAGGATCCCTATTTCTCCAACGCCCTGGTCTACATTTGCGAGCACAACGAGAATGGGGCTCTCGGGATCATCGTCAATCGCCCGATCGATCTGAATCTAGCGGGCCTATTTGAGAAGATTGATATCAAGCTGGAGTGGGACAACTTGGCCCAGTTGCCGGTGTATTTCGGCGGCCCAGTACAGTTGGACCGTGGCTTCGTGTTGCACCGGCCGTTGGGTGGCTGGCAGTCGACGCTGTCGATCAACGAGGAAGTCGGCCTGACCAGTTCGCGCGACGTGCTCGCTGCCGTCGCCACGACGGGCCAGCCGGCTGAGATTATCGTCACCCTCGGTTATTCCGGTTGGGATGCCGGCCAGCTCGAGAATGAGCTGGCGCAGAACTCCTGGCTGACCGTACCGGCCAAGGCCGGCATCCTGTTCGACTTGCCGCCCGAGGAGCGTCTGCCGGCGGCGATGCAGAATCTCGGCATCAGCTTCACTCAGCTTTCCGACGTTGCTGGGCATGCTTGAAGGTACGGTCCTAGCCTTTGATTTCGGCGCCAAGCGTATCGGTGTTGCGACTGGAGAAAGCCGGCTCGGCAGTGCCCATCCGCTAACGGTGATTCACGCCGAATCGAACGATCAGCGGATGAGCGCGATCGGCCGCCTAGTGGCCGAATGGCAGCCGGTGCTGCTGGTTGTTGGTATGCCGGTTCATGTTGATGGTACGCCGCACGAAATGACCAAATTGGCGATGAAATTCGGCGAGCGCCTACAAAAACGCTTTGAATTGCCGATTTCTTACGCTGATGAACGGCTGACCTCGCTTGATGCCGAGGCGCGCCTGCGCGAAACCGGCTGCAACAGTCGCAGCGCCAAGCCGCTACTCGACGCCGTGGCGGCCCAATTGATTCTTCAAACCTGGTTCGAAAGTCCGTCCCATGTCATCCCTGCCTAACCCGCTGCCTGACGCCGAGGCCCAGTGCCGCCAACTGGCCGAACTCCTGCGCCCGCAGCTTCACCGTCAGCCCGCGCTGGTCGGCATCTACAGCGGCGGCGCCTGGATCGCCGAGCGCCTGTGCCAATTGCTCGGACTGCCGGAGGAGATCGGCCTGATCGACGTCTCCTTTTATCGCGACGATTTCGCCGAGAAGGGTCTGCATCCCCAGGTCAAACCAACAGTGATTCCCTTCGATGCCGAGGGACGCCACATCATCCTGGTCGACGATGTGCTCTACACCGGACGGACGACGCGGGCGGCGATCAACGAGCTGTTCGACTACGGTCGCCCGGCCTCGGTCGAACTGGCGGTGCTGGCCGACCGCGGCGGCCGCGAACTGCCGGTCGCCGCTACCTACGGCGTTTGGGATGTGACGCTGGCCACTGGTGAGAGTCTAGTGCTCGACCGAAATGACGCGGATCGCCTGAGGTGGAGGCTGGAACATGCATAACCCGCAGTTGAACAAGGATGGCGAACTGAGCCATCTGCTCTCCATCGAGGGCCTGCCGCCGCGCATCCTGACGCAGATCCTCGATACCGCTGCGTCTTTCATGGAGGTCTCGGCGCGTGATGTGAAGAAAGTGCCGCTGTTGCGCGGCAAGAGCGTCTTCAACCTGTTCTTCGAGAATTCGACGCGTACGCGCACCACCTTCGAGATCGCCGCCAAGCGTCTGTCGGCCGATGTCATCAATCTCGACATCAACAGGTCGTCGACGGCCAAGGGTGAGACCCTGCTCGACACCGTCGACAACTTGTGCGCCATGCACGCCAACTTGTTTGTCGTGCGCCACGCCTCCAGTGGCGCGCCCTACCTGATCGCCGAGCACCTGCGTCGCATCGGCCGCGATGACGTGCATGTGGTCAATGCCGGTGACGGGCGCCATGCCCACCCGACGCAGGGCCTGCTCGACATGTACACGATCCGCCACTACAAGCAGGATTTCACGCAACTGCGCGTGGCCATCGTCGGCGACATCCTGCATTCGCGCGTCGCCCGCTCCGACATCCACGCGCTGACCACGCTGGGCGTGCCGGAAGTCCGCGCCATCGGCCCGGAAACCCTGCTGCCCAAGCATCTCGACAGGCTTGGCGTACATGTTTTCCACGACATGAACGAAGGCTTGCGGGACTGCGACGTGATCATCATGCTGCGCCTACAAAACGAGCGCATGAGCGGCGCATTGCTGCCGTCGGCCGGTGAATATTTCCGCCATTTCGGCCTGACGCCGCAGAAACTGGCCCTGGCCAAGCCCGATGCCATCGTGATGCATCCGGGGCCGATGAATCGCGGCGTCGAAATCCATTCGGCAGTGGCCGATGGCGCGCAGGCCGTGATCCTGCCCCAGGTCACTTTCGGCATTGCCGTGCGCATGGCCGTCATGAGCATCGTCGCGGGGAATTGAGATGAATATCGAAATCAAGAATGGCCGCATCATCGACCCGCAACACGGCACCGACCGCGTCACCTCGCTGTTCATCGCCGACGGCCGCGTTGCCGGACTGGGCGAGGCGCCGGCCGGCTTTGTCGCAGAGAGCCGTATCGATGCGACCGGTTGCGTCGTCTGCCCTGGCCTTATCGACCTCAGCGCCCGTCTCAACAGCATCGAGGCCGAACTGGCCGCCGCCGTCGCCGGCGGCGTCACCTCGGTCGTCGTGCCACCCGACGCCGACCCGCCGCTCGACGAGCCGGAACTGGCCGACCGTCTGGTACATCGCGGCGCCGAGATTGGCAAGGCGCGGGTGCTGCCACTCGGCGCCCTGACGCTTGGCCTCAAGGGCGAGCGCCTGGCCGAGCTGGCCGGCCTGAAGAAAGCCGGTTGCGTTGCCTTTTCGCAGGCCATGCTGCCGGTGGTCGATACCGAGGCCCTGCTGCGGGCGATGGAATATGCCGCCACCTTCGGTTTCGCGGTCTGGCTGCAACCGCAGGATCACTGGCTGGCGCGCAACGGCATCGCGCATGAGGGCGAGGTGGCCAGCCGCCTCGGTCTGGCCGGTATTCCGGTTGCCGCCGAAACCATTGCCATCGCTACCATCGTCCAATTGGTGCGCGACACCGGCTGTCGCGTGCACCTGACCCGACTGTCGTCGGCGGCCGGCACGGCGCAAGTGGCGCAGGCACAGGCCGAGGGCTTGCCGGTGACTTGCGATGTTGGTGTGCATCACCTGCTGCTCAGCGAGCACGACATCGGCTTCTTCAATCCGCACGCCCGTTTCGTGCCGCCCTTGCGCAGCCAGCGTGACCGGCAGGCGCTATCAGAGGCCGTCGCCGATGGCTTGGCGGCGATCTGCTCGGACCATACGCCGCTCGGCGCCGACGACAAGTTGCTGCCGTTCGGCGAGGCCAGGCCGGGGGCTACCGGGCTGGAAGTGTTGCTGCCGCTGACCTTGAAATGGGCGGCAGCAGCAGGCGTAGACCTGATCCGAGCGCTGGCCCGCATCACTACAGCGCCGGCGGCGATCCTCGGCCTGCCCGAGGCGCATCTAATACCCGGCGCGGTGGCCGACATCTGTATCTTCGACCCGGCTGCCGAGTGGCAGCTGAGCGCTGACAGCCTGCGCAGCCGGGGCAAGAACTCGCCCTGGCTCGGTCATGTGCTGACCGGCAAGGTCAGGGCGACGCTGGTTGGCGGTCGCGTGGTATTTGCCGGCTAAGTTTCGGTATTTCTTCGGCTTGGCTTATTGTCATATTAATATAGAATATACCGTCCGCTTGAAAAGTCCGGCGGGCGGTTTTTCTTTCAATCTGGCAATACCTTTTACGGAGGATTTCCGATGAAACGCATCCTGTCGAGCATCGCGCTGTTCCTGGCCGGCATCGGCCTGGCCTTGGCGGCGGTCAACATCAACACGGCCTCGGTCGACGAACTGAACACCGTCAAGGGGATCGGGCCAAGCAAGGCCAAGGCGATCGTCGAATACCGCGAGAAGAATGGGCCGTACAAGACGCTCGACGACTTGAAGGAAGTCAAGGGTTTCGGCACCAAGAGCGTCGACAAGTTGCGCGACGAACTGTCGGTCGGCGATGCCTCGGCCGCTGCCTCGAAGAAGAAAAAATAACTGGCCAGCGCGGTATTTTTTCGAGGGCGGGAGTTTCCCGCCCTTTTTACGTTGATTCCGTCAGGCGGGTCACCGCTTCCGGCGTACAGCCGCTGATCGACAGTACTTTGCGCCGTGAAGTCTGGCCGCTCTTCAGGGTAATGGCGGTACGGCCGCAGCCGAGCCGTTCGGCGACAAAGGCGAGCAGCGCGGCATTGGCCTTGCCGTCGACCGGTGGCGCGGCCAGGCGAATTTTCAGAGCATCGCCGTGCCGCCCGGCGCATTCTGTTTTGCGCGCACCGGGCTGGATGTGCAGGGTCAGCGTGATGTCGCCGTCGCTGCCAATCCGGTACCAGTCGCTCACAGGTATATCAACACGACTTGCAGCAGCAGGATGACCACCAGCGGCGACAGGTCGATGCCGGAAATAGTCGGCACGATGCGGCGGATGGGGTCGAGCAGCGGCCGGGTCAACTGGTGGGCCAGGGACGCCACTGGCGAATAGGGATTGACCCACGACAATAGCGCCAGTGCGATCACCGCAACAATCAGGATGTAGACGGTCAGGCGCAGCAGTCCGTGCACGGCGAACTGCAGGATTATCAAGCCGGCGCCGGGCACATCGCCCAGCGGATCGCCGGAGACGCCGACGATCAGGCCGGCCAGCAGCGTCTGCAGGGCGAGCGCCGCCAGCAAACTGGCCCAGTCAATGCCGGCGAAACCAGGAATCAGCCGGCGCAGCGGCTTGACTGCCCAGTTGGTCAGGCGAACGATGAAATCGCCGATCTGCCCGGCGAAGGAAACGCGCGCCAATTGCATCATGAAGCGCAGCAGGAACAGCGCCGTGAAGAAGCCGATAACGGTATTGAGCAGGAAGAAGATGGCTTCCATTAATTACCTCCGAGCAGCTTGCCGAGTTCGCGGCCGCGCGCTTCGGCGGCCTTGACGCCAGCGACGATGCCAGCCTTGACGCCGGCCTCGGCCATGGCGTGCAGCGCAGCTTCGGTGGTGCCGCCCTTGGAGGTGACTCGTTCGCGCAGTACGGCTGCCGGCTCGCTCGATCCGGCGGCCAACGCGGCGGCGCCCTGGACCGTCTCAATGGCTAGTTGGCGACCCTGCTCGGGCGTGAAGCCGAGTTCCGCCGCAGCCTGCTGCAAGGCCTCGATGAACAGGAAAACATAGGCTGGGCCGCTGCCGGACAGGGCGGTGATGCCGTCCATCTGCGCCTCGTCATCGATCCAGACGGTGCTGCCGACGGCGGCCAGCATCCGGTCGGCGGCGGCGCGGCCGGCCGCGTCGACTTCCGATAGGGCACACAGGCCGGTGATACCGGCGCCGATCAGGGCCGGCGTGTTGGGCATGCAGCGGACGATGCACCGGTGGCCGCCGAGTAAGCGCGACAATGTGGCCAGGTTGAGGCCGGCGGCAATGCTGACGACCAGAGCCGATCCGAGTTTGCCGGTGAGCGATGCGCAAGCCTCGCGCATCTGCTGCGGCTTGACCGCCAGCACCAAGAGGTCGCCGGTGTCGGCAAGCTCGGCCGAGGTGCCGACACAGCGCACGCCGTAAGCCTGTTGCAGGCGCTCGCGAGCTTCGCTGCCGGGATCGGCAACAGTGATGTCGGTGGCGGCGAAGCCGTGCTTGAGCATGCCGCCGATCAGAGCGTTGGCCATGTTGCCGCCGCCGAGGAAAGTGATTTTCATGGTGTTTGTGCTTGTCTTTCGCCAAAAATGGCCGTGCCGATGCGGACGATGGTCGCGCCTTCGGCCACAGCGGCTTCGAGATCATGGGACATACCCATGGACAGGGTGTCAATTTCCAGGCCGGCGGCTCGCAATTCTTCCGCTAGTTCGCGCAGGCGCCGGAACGGGGCGCGCTGCGCGGCGATGTCGTCGCTCGGCTCGGGAATGGCCATCAGGCCGCGCAGACGCAGATGGGGCAGGGCGGCGACGGCTCGGCACAGGGCCATGGCTTCGTCCGGGCGGCAGCCGCTCTTGCTTGTCTCGCCGGAGACATTGACCTGAATACAGACCTGTAGCGGCGGCAGTTCGGCCGGGCGCTGGGCCGCCAAGCGCTCGGCGATCTTCAGCCGGTCGATGGAATGGACCCAGGCGAAATGCTCGGCGACGATCCGGGTCTTGTTGCTTTGCAAGGGGCCGATGAAATGCCACTCGAGATCGCGGTCGCGGGTGGCGGCGGCCTTGGCCGTGCCTTCCTGCACGTAATTCTCGCCGAAGGCGTGCTGCCCAGCAGCAGCGGCGGCGAGTACGCAATCCAGCGGCCAGGTCTTGCTCACCGCTAGCAACCGGACACTGTCCGGCGGCCGTCCGGAGTGCCTGCAAGCGTCGGCGATACGGGCGAGAACGGCTTGCAGGTTGCCGGCGATTGCGCTCATAATCCTTCGATCATTTCAGACAAATCCCAGTATACACGCGCCTTAAGGACGATCCGTATGGACATCACCGAACTGCTGGCCTTCAGCGTCAAGAACAAGGCTTCCGACCTCCATCTCTCGTCCGGGCTGCCGCCGATGATCCGGGTGCATGGCGACGTTCGCCGCATCAACCTGCCGGCGATGGAGCACAAGGATGTGCACGGCATGGTGTACGACATCATGAGCGATGCCCAGCGCAAGACTTACGAGGAAACGCTGGAGTGCGACTTCTCCTTCGAGATTCCCAACCTTGCCCGCTTCCGGGTCAATGCCTACAACCAGCAGCGTGGCGCCGGCGCCGTGTTCCGGACCATTCCGTCGAAGGTGCTGACCCTTGAGGATCTGAACTGCCCGAAGATCTTCAAGGATATTTCCGAGTATCCGCGTGGCATCGTGATGGTCACCGGGCCGACCGGTTCCGGCAAATCGACGACGCTGGCGGCGATGGTCAATCACGTCAATGAGAATGCCTACGGCCATATCCTGACCGTCGAGGACCCGATCGAATTCGTCCATGAACCGAAGAAGTGTCTGATCAACCAGCGCGAGGTCGGGCCGCACACCCTGTCCTTTGCCAATGCCCTGCGCGCGGCGTTGCGCGAGGATCCGGACGTGATCCTGGTCGGCGAAATGCGCGACCTGGAAACCATCCGCCTGGCGCTGACGGCGGCCGAGACCGGGCACCTGGTGTTCGCTACCCTGCATACCTCGTCGGCGGCCAAGACCATCGACCGCGTGGTGGACGTCTTCCCAGCGGCGGAAAAGGAAATGGTCCGCTCGATGCTGTCCGAGTCGCTGCGCGCCGTGATCTCGCAGACTCTGCTCAAGACCAAGGATGGTAGCGGCCGCGTCGCCGCGCACGAGATCATGATCGGCACCCCGGCCATTCGCAATCTGATCCGCGAGAACAAGGTGGCGCAGATGTATTCGGCGATCCAGACCGGCCAGAACTACGGTATGCAGACGCTGGACCAGAACCTGCTCGACATGGTCAGACGCAATATCGTGTCCAGTGCCGAAGCCCGCAACAAGGCGGCCAACAAGGACGCCTTCCCGAGCTGACTCGGGTACTGGCGCACAACCAAGAGGAAAGACCATGGAACGCGATCAGGCAATGAAGTTCATGCACGATCTGCTGCGCCTGATGGCGCAGAAGAAAGGCTCCGACCTGTTCATCACCGCTGGTTTTCCGCCGGCGATCAAGATTGACGGCCGGATCACCCCGGTCTCCAACCAGGTACTGACCTCCTCGCATACCGCCGAGCTCGCCCGGGCGATCATGAACGACCGCCAGGCCGCCGAGTTCGAGGCGACCCGCGAGTGCAACTTCGCCATTTCGCCGTCCGGCATCGGCCGTTTCCGGGTCAATGCCCTGGTCCAGCAGGGGCGTGTCGCCGTCGTCTTCCGTACCATCAACATGGTCATCCCGACCCTTGACGACTTGCAATTGCCGCCGGTGATCAAGGATCTGGCGATGACCAAGCGCGGCCTGATCATCTTCGTTGGCGGCACCGGTACCGGCAAGACCACTTCGCTGGCGGCCCTGGTCGATTATCGCAACGAGAATTCCTACGGCCATATCGTCACCATCGAGGACCCGATCGAGTACGTCCACGAGCACAAGAACTGCATCATTACCCAGCGCGAGGTCGGGGTCGATACCGACGACTGGGGGCCGGCGCTGAAAAACTCGCTACGGCAGGCGCCGGATGTGATCCTGATGGGCGAAATCCGTGACCGCGACACCATGGATTACGCCATCGCCTTCGCCGAGACCGGCCACCTGGCGCTGGCTACGCTGCACGCCAATAGCGCCAACCAGGCGATCGACCGGATCATCAACTTCTTCCCGGAGGAGCGTCGCCAGCAACTTCTGATGGACCTGTCGCTGAACCTGCGGGCGATGGTTTCGCAGCGCCTTCTGCCAAAGAAGGATGGCAAGGGGCGGATAGCCGCCGTCGAGGTGCTGCTCAACTCGCCGTTGATTTCCGACCTGATCTTCAAGGGCGAAGTGCAGGAGATCAAGGAAATCATGAAGAAGTCGCGCGAACTCGGCATGCAGACCTTCGATCAGGCGCTGTTCGACCTCCACGATGCCGGCAAGATCAGCTATGAGGATGCATTGCGCAACGCCGACTCGCTGAACGACCTGCGCCTGCAAATCAAGTTGCGCGGCAAGGAGTCGAGGGAGCGCGACTTGAACACCGGCATCGGTCACCTCGATATCGTCTGACCAGCAGGATCACCATGCGACGATTGCTTGTCCCGCTGTTCGCCCTGCTGCTTGCCGGCGCCGCGACGCTGGCCCAGGCCGCTGGCCTCGATGCTATTTCCAGCGGTGACGCTAGCGCCGGGGTCAAGGAAGCGCTGGCCAAGGGAGCCGATGTCGCCATCACCTCGCTGGGCAAGAAAGACGGATTTCTCGGCAATGCCAAAGTCAAGATTCCGCTGCCCGGCACCCTGCAGAAAGCCGAGAAGGGGCTGCGCATGCTCGGCATGGGCAAGCAGGCCGACGAGTTGGTCAACACCATGAACCATGCCGCCGAGAATGCCGTCGCCGAAGCTAGGCCGATCCTGACCGATGCAATCAAGAAGATGACTGTGCGGGACGCCAAGGACATCCTGACCGGCGGCGACGACAGTGTCACGCAATATTTCAAGCGCAGTTCGGCGGAACAGTTGACGCAGAAATTCCTGCCCATCGTCAAGACCGCCACCGGCAAGCTGCAACTGGCCGAGCAGTACAACAGCTATGCCGGCAAAGCGGCGAGCCTGGGTCTGATCGATGGCAAGGACGCCGACATCAATGCCTATGTCACGCAGAAGGCGATGGACGGTTTGTTCTTGATGATCGCCGAGGAAGAGAAGAAGCTACGCGCCAATCCGGTGGCTGCCGGTAGCGCCCTACTGAAAAAGGTCTTCGGCGCCCTCTGAGCAGCACGTGGAGGTGGCCCTCGCCTCAAGTTTTGGTCACTCATTGACGAAAATAAGTCAAGGAGCTTGCCATGACATCCGCCCGTCTGATCTCGACCACCGAACGCTACGCCCAACCGGGGAGCGAGCGGGCGCTCGTTGCCGGTGAGCCGCGCCGGGTCGAGGCTGCCGAGGCCATAGCCGGCGACCGGAAGCGCAGCTTGCGCGAGGAATTGAACGAAGCAGAAAGCGACGTCGGTGGCCAGGCCCGGGAAAACGCGCACCGGGTCGCGGCGCAACTGGCCGAACTGCCGCCCGAGGCCCAGGCGCTCCTGGCCAAGCCCTTGCCGCCGAACGGTTTTTGCGTGGTCGATGAACAGGCCTGACGACCGGCGCGTACCTGGTGGGCTGCCGGCGGGGTAAAATCCAGCTTCCCCTTGTCCAGCGCCCCGCCCTGCCGGGGCGCTGTCTTTTGTCGAATGTCCGGACTCAATCCCCAGCAACGCGAAGCGATCCATTACCTCGACGGCCCTCTGTTGGTGCTGGCCGGCGCCGGCTCGGGCAAGACCCGGGTAATCACGCAGAAAATCGCCTACCTGGTCGAGGATTGCGGTTTCCGACCGCGCAACGTCGCCGCCATCACCTTTACCAACAAAGCGGCCAAGGAAATGCAGGAGCGCGTCGGCAAGTTGCTCGGCAACACTGTCGCCAACGAGTTGCAGATTTCCACCTTCCACTCCCTGGGCGTGCGGATTTTGCGCGAGGAGGCCAAGGTGCTGGGCTACAAGCCGCGCTTCTCGATCTTCGACGCCGCCGACTGCGCCGGCATCGTCGGCGAGACGGCCAACACCACCGACAAGGGGACGCTGCGCCGGGTGCAGGCCATCATCTCCAACTGGAAGAACGCCCTGGTCACGCCGGAGGCGGCGCGTGGCCTGGCCCGCGACGAACACGAGGCGCTGGCCGCCCATGCCTACCTGAGTTATGAAGCGACCCTGAAGGCCTACCAGGCGGTCGATTTCGATGATCTGATCGGCTTACCGGTCAAGCTGTTCAGCGAGCATCCGGAGATCGCCGACAAGTGGCAGAATCGCCTGCGCTACCTGCTGGTGGACGAATATCAGGACACCAACGCTTGCCAATACCAGTTGCTCAAGCTGCTGACCGGTGTCCGCGCCCAGTTCACGGCAGTCGGCGACGACGACCAAGCGATTTACGGTTGGCGCGGGGCCGACATCGACAACCTGCGCAAGCTGCCGGCCGAGTTTCCGACCCTCAAGGTCATCAAGCTCGAACAGAACTATCGCTCGACGGTGCGCATCCTGAAGGCCGCCAACAACGTTATCGCCCACAACGACAAGCTGTTCGACAAGAAGCTGTGGTCCGAGCTCGGGCATGGCGAGCAGATTGCCGTCACCGCCTGCCGCGACAACGACGCCGAAGCCGAGGGCGTGGTCATGCAACTCCAGGCGCACCGCTTTGAACAGCGCACCCGCTTCAAGGATTACGCCATCCTCTATCGCTCCAACCACCAGGCGCGGATTTTCGAGGAGTACCTGCGCGACCACCGCATTCCCTACCTGCTGTCGGGTGGCAAGTCCTTCTTCGACAAGGCGGAGATCAAGGACATCACCGCCTACCTGCGCCTTCTGGCCAACGAGGACGACGACCCGGCCTTCATCCGGGCGGCGACCACGCCTAAGCGTGGCATCGGCGCGGCGACCCTGCAAGCGCTCGGCACCTATGCCGGCGAGCGTCACATTTCGCTGTTCCAGGCTGCCTTCGAGGAAGGTTTCGTGCAGCGCATCCAGGTCCGCCAGTTGGAGCCGTTGCTCGAATTCTGCCAGTTCATCAATCGCAGCCAGGGACGGGCCGAGCGCGAGCCAGCGCACCAGGTGCTGCCCGACCTGCTCCAGGCCATCGACTACGAAACTTGGCTCTACGACCATGAGGAGGAGCGCACGGCGCAAACGCGCTGGGCCAACGTCTGCGAGTTTGCCCAGTGGATTGGCCGCAAGGGTGAGGAAGACGGCCGAACGCTGGTCGACTTGATCCAGAGCATCGCTCTGATCAACATGCTGGACAAACAGAATGCCGAGGACTTCGATGCCGTTCAACTGTCCACGTTGCATGCTGCGAAGGGGCTGGAATACCGGCACGTTTTCCTGGTTGGCGTCGAGGAAGGCATCCTGCCGCACCGCGAGTCGCTCGACCCGGCCAAGCTGCAGGAAGAGCGACGGCTGATGTATGTCGGCATCACGCGCGCCCAGATTTCGCTGCGCATCAGTTACTGCGAGCGGCGCAAGCAGATGCGCGAACTGATTCCCTGCGAGCCGTCGCGCTTCATCGCCGAGATGGGCGAAGACGACATCCGCTTCAGCGGCGGCAAACAGGCCGCTGAAACCGACAAAGCCACCGGCAGCGCCCGCCTGGCGTCGCTGAAGGCGATGCTGGCGGGCAAGCGCTGATGCGCCGCCGGGCACAAAAAAGGGAGGCCGTGGCCTCCCTTTGCATTGGCTGGTCGAGCGGTCTTACTTGACGTGGCTCAGGATGTAATCGACAGCGCCCTTGATTTCATCATCGGACAAGTTGGTGGCGCCACCCTTGGGTGGCATGGCGTTCTTGCCGTGGAGCACCGAGGCGTACAGCGCTTCGGTGCCGGTCGCGATGCGCGGTGCCCAATCGCTCTTTGAGTCGATCTTTGGCGCACCCGCTACGCCGGTGTTGTGGCAAGCGCCGCAGACGCTGTTGTAAATCGTCTGGCCATCCTTCGGCCCCTCGTCGGCAGCCGGAGCGGCGGCCATCGTCAGTTCGAAACGGGCGACCGGCTGGATGCGGACATCGGCCTGATCTTCGTCAGCCGCGGCGGCATCGGCGGCGGACTTGGTTTGCTTCATGGTCAGCGGAAAGATGATGGCGATCAGAACGATGGCGACGATGATCGTCGCCCACATGATGCCCTTGGAAGAATGCTGCTTGGCCATGCTAGGTACCTCGGTACGCAGAAATAATGGAAGCCAACATTATAACGGCTCGCTTTTAACGGGCCAAAAAAAACCCCGCCAGAGGCGGGGTTGAAAGTTCTCGAAAGGGGGGATTTCGAGAGGAGGGGTTCAGTTCACGCTTTGCAGTGTAACCAACGTGCTGGCTGTCGTCTGTCATTCTTTCGTAGCCTTCTGTAACGGATTGTTGCGCTGCGCCATGACGGTTGTCCATGCCGACGGCAACCGGTCGGGCCGGGTGAACCGCCACCAGCGGTACGGGCCGGGCTGCCGCTCAGTCATTAGCGACTTCCGGTGCTCAGATAGGTTTCGATGTCGACCGTATCGATCTGTTCCGGGCGCATGAAGCGGGCCGCGTAGTCGCGCCAGACACCGGCACGCAGGAACAGCTCGAACTGTTCTTCATCGATATGGGCCGTGTCGCGCATGCGGGCCATGATGGCCAGCGACTCGGTCAGCGTCTTGCCCTTCTTGTACGGTCGGTCGACGGCGGTCAGCGCCTCGAAGATATCGGCGATGGCCATCATCCGTGCCACCGGTCCCATCTGCTCGCGGACCAGGCGGCGGGGATAGCCTTTGCCGTCCATCGTCTCGTGGTGGCAGGAGGCGATTTCCGGCACCTCGCGCAAGTGCTTCGGGAAGGGTAGCGCGGTCAGCATCATGAAGGTTTGCACCATGTGCTCGTTGATCTTGTAGCGCTCCTCTGCCGACAGTGTGCCGCGAGCCACTGACAGATTGTGCAGCTCGCCCTTGTCGTACAGCAGTTCCGGCACCGTCATGCGGAAGCCCCAGCGGTTGTCGGACGGCATACGGTCGCCGGGGCCGCGCTCGAAGCGGTGATCCGGCCGGTCGGCCAGCAGTGGTTCGTCGACCGGCAGCGCTGGGGCCGGAGTGCGGGCTTTGCGTTCCTTTTCCTCATGAGAGATGCCGATGCGGTCGTCGAGCGTACGCCGCCAGGTGCGGCCGGCGATTTCCTGCAGCCGGGCAAGCCGTTCCGGTGCCATGAACTCGCCACCTTCATTGCATTCGGCGATGAAGGCGAAATCGGCGTCGAGCGCCTGCCATTCGGCCGCCAGCTTGGCACGTGCCTCAGTTTCCGGGGTGCCGGCGGCGATGGCTTTGAGACAGGCGATCTCGGCGTCGCGCTTGAGCACCTCGAAGCGCATGCGTACCTCGTGGATGCGGTCGTACAGCGTCTCCAGCTTGGTCGCCTTGTCCACCACATATTCCGGTGTCGTTACCTTGCCGCAATCGTGCAGCCAGGCGGCGACGTGCACCGCTTCCCAGCCGGCGTCGTCGAGCTGGAAATCCTTGTATAGGCCATCCTCGGCCGCGCAGGCGGCTTGTACCAGCATCTTGGTTAGTTCCGGCACGCGGGCACAGTGGCCGCCGGTGTATGGACTCTTGGCGTCGATGGCGCCGGCGATCAGTTGAATCATGGCCTCGAACAGCGCCTTCTGCTCGTGGATCAGTGCTTTGTTTTCCAGCGATACCGCGGCCGAACCGGAGAGCGCTTCGACGAAGCTGATACGGGCCTCATCGGCGGCTCGACAGGTAAACAGCAACACCGCGCCGACTAGGACGTCTTGGCGATTGAGCAAGGGCACCGCGATGACATGGCTGGCGCTGCAGGCTTTCGCCGCCGCCGTCAACCCGAGTGCCTCAGCTTCATCAGCGGCGAGCGCCATACCGCTGGCGCGGCCGACGCTCAAGGCGACAACGAGCGGCGAACCGGAGGCGGTAGCGATGGCGGGCACCGTTCCGGGCAGCGGCGTGCCGTTGCCGAACAATGCCGCGGCTGGCGTCAGGTTGTCGTCGTCGGCGAGATAAAGGATGCCGGCCTCGGCTTCGGCCGCCGAAATGGTTTCACTCAATAGGCTGGGCAGTAGGCGGGTGAAATCGCTTTCACCGGCGACTGTCGCGCTGATATCAAGAAAACGGCGGATAGTGCGCTTCATGCTGGCCATTGTCTTCGCCAGTTCGGTGATTTCCGTGACCAGCGAATCGACGGTGATCGGCTTGGCGAAATCGAAGTGGCGGATCGACTCGGCCTCGCCGGCCAGCTTGCGCAGCGGTCCGGTGATGCCGCGGGCGAGCATCCAGGTCGCCGGGATCGCCAGAATCATGACGAACAGGATGGCGAATAGGGCCTGGGCCAGCAGTCGATTGGCGGTGACCATCAATTCGCGGTCGGGAATGGCGGTAATCAGGTAGAGCGGCTCGGCGCCTTCCAGCGCCACCGGGTTGATGGCGGTATGCCAGGTAGCCCCGTCGATGCTCTGGTCTTGTAGACCACCCTGCCTGGGGATATCGCTACCGAGGCGCGGGGCGAGGGCGCGCAAGATCGGCGTCAGGTCGCTCATCGGCGGCAGCTCGGCCTTGCCGGTAATATCTTGCGTGATCGGCCCGGGGCGGGGCCGGTGGTAGGCGATGATGTGGCCGGCCTTATCCACCAGCGCGATGTCCGATCCCGGCGTCGGCAGTTGCCGGAGCAGCAGGTCGTCGAGCGTTGCCAACTCAACGTCGGCGCCGACCACTGCTGTTGGGTCGCGTTCTGAACGGTTGGCGATGTTTATACCGACCTGCCGGGTAGTGTAGAAGACATAGGGGCCCGTCTTGACCTGGCCGGCGGAAGCCTGTGCCGCACGATACCAACTGCGCTTGCGGGGGTCGTAGCCGCGCGGGTAATCGGGCTCCTCGTCAATGCGCAAGGTGTTCAGCGCGTCGTCGAGAAAAATACGGAGGCCACGCGGCTGGCCGTCCGGCCGGTCGATGCTCCGCACCATGTAGGCGCTGGCCGCCGGGGCATCGAACTGGTGGCGTTCGGCGTCGTTCTCCAGGCGCAGCAGCAAGAAGAAATCGCCGTTGCCGTAGCCGATGTAGAGGCTGTTGAGCGCCGCCGATTGGCGTAGCGCCTCGCGCATCAGCGGCAGGCTGACCAGCCGTTGCTCAAGCGTCGTAGCGGCGGTGAGGTTGCTGCGGCTGAACAGGCGGGTGGCCATTTCGGCGGGTGCGAGCAAGTTGACCAGGGCACTTTCGGCTTCCCGGCCGATCCGGTTGCTCATCTCGCCAGCCGTATCTTTCAGGATGTCATTGGCGGTTGAGTAACCGAGAACGCCGATCAGGCTGCCGACCACCAGGAGGAGCAACAGAAACAACGTCGAAATATGGACGTGCAACGGAAAGCGGGGAAGCATGGCGGGCACCGATCGAAATGCGGTGCGCTTATATTAGAGCCTGTTTGCGATCCCTGCACGGGTGTGTGGGCGCGGGCTTGGGCGGTCTGCTGCGTTGCAACCCTTGCCAATGGCACAACCATTGGCTGCGGCTTGCGCCTTGCAGCCCATCCCAATCCGCATCCCTACACCTCGCGCCGAGATCGCAAACAGGCTCCAAGCCGGATCGCCGGTACCGTGCAGTGTCAGTTGCGGGGCGCCAAAAGCGCCAGTTCGGCAGCCGTGTTGATATTGGCGAATGCCGCTTCGTCGGGAAAGCTCACTTCCACTGTGCACTGCTCGTCGAGCCACTGGCTGAAGCGCCGGTGGCCGGCCGTCAAAAAGGCGCCGAGCGGCACTGCGAGCGAGCGCCGGCAGAGGCAGAACACCGGATGGATGCGCTCCGCGGTACGGGCGATGGCGATATCGTGGCCGCCATCGGCCAGCGCCGCCGCCAGCCGGGCGACCAGATCGGCTGGCAGGAAAGGCGAATCGCAGGGAGCGGTGGCTACCAGCGGATGACGGGCGATGTTCAGGGCGGTGTGCAGGCCGGCCAGCGGCCCGGCAAAACCGGCAATGCGGTCGGCCACCACCGGATGGCCGAGTGCGGCGTAGGCGGTGGCGTTCTGATTGGCGTTGATCAGCAGTTCGTCGACCTGCGGCCCCAGGCGTGCGGCAACATGAGCCGCCAGTGGCTGCCCGGCGAGCAACTGCAAGCCCTTATCCACGCCGCCCATGCGCCGGCCGAGGCCGCCAGCTAGGATGACGCCGGTGATGGCCGGAGCGCCCATCAATACACCAACGTCCGCCAGGCAGGGTCGACGCTGCGGGCAACGAAGGCGGTGGAACCGATCAGCACCGTGCCATCGCCGGCCTCTTGCCCCCACATGTTGTGGGCCGGGCAGTACAGGCGATCATCGGGAATGGTGCCGGAAAACGGGGTGTGGGACATCTAGTACGGAAAAAGTGGCGGAAGGAAGCAGGAGTCGAACCTACCCAAGCCTGTCTGACAGGTCCTGATGGTTTTGAAGACCATCCGCCACACTGGGGCGCGATTCCTTCCCTTGTTCATGAACCAAATTGCTCCGGTGTGCCGCGCACACGTGAGTATCGCGCACCCGGCGAGTGTAGCCGATACGATCGAAGAATTCGAGAATGTGGATGGCCACCTTTCAATCGTCGCCGCAATTGCGGCGCGGGAAAAGATGAAGGCCCGCACCAGGGGGGGAGTGCGGGCCTTCGGACGGTTGGAGGGGGGTAACCGTCAGGCTGATGTTTGATCAGCGCATGGGTCCAAGATAAGGGCTCGTTGGCCGCAGTTCAAGTAACCGATTGCAACAGAGCGTGCCGTTGTGTGTGGCGTGCCTGCTGCCACCGGCGATTGATCGATGGGGGCGCAGTGATTGTTGTTCGGCCGTGGTTGGTGGGGTACTGTGGGCGCCGCCGATTCGCGGTTATTATTCCGTCGTCAACGCTGCGGCTGTTTGTGCGTTGTGTGCCTGAGGCAGACCGCCTTTTACTTCACCCAAGGAGCAAGAGAGATGAACAAGATTCTGGCATCAGTTCTGGTTGCATTGTTTGCCGTCAATGTCGCGCATGCCGAGGCCACTGCGGCCGATTGCGAGGCCAAGGCGATCGACAAGAATGGCAAGGCGCTGGCCGGCGCCGCCAAGGTTTCTTTCATGAAGAAATGCGAGCGCGACGGCATCACCGCTGCCTGCAAGGACAAGGCCGTGGATAAGAACGGCAAGGCACTGGCCGGCGCGGCGAAGAAGTCGTTCATGAAAAAGTGTGAGGCCGACGCCAAGTAAGCGCCAGCCGCCCGACACCGCAGCCGGCCGTGTGCCGGCTTTTTTCTGCCTGTCGCGAGGGGGCTGTTCAGAGACTCATTGAGTCCGCGCGCCGGATGGCGGCGCGCAGGCGGGCGACGGTGTCCTCGACGGCCGCCTGTTTCGAGACTTCCAGCCCGAGATTGCGGGCCACGGCGTTAACCCGCGCCGGGTTGAGCGGGATGCCGCCGCGGTCGATCGCGGCGATCAGGCGGCGCGCCTGCTCGATGTCGGAAACGGGTTCCGGCGGCGGCAAGAACAACGC
>JAISPT010000010.1 GCA_031274715.1 Azonexus sp.
AATGCCTCGCTCGGCGAGATGATCAGCCAACTGGCCGATACCGGCGTCCGTGTTCCGGGCGGCTTGGCTACCACGGCGCACGCCTACCGCATTTTTCTGGCCCAGTCCGGCCTCGACGAGAAAAGCAATGCTGCCCTCGACGCGCTCGATGTCGACGATGTCAATGCCCTGGCCCGGGCCGGCGCCGAGATTCGCCAATGGGTACTCGACACGCCGTTCCCGATGGAACTGACCATCGCCATCACCGAGCAGTACCAGCGCCTGGTCGCCGACTCCTCGGCCGGCATGTCCTTCGCCGTCCGTTCCTCGGCCACCGCCGAAGACCTGCCCGACGCTTCCTTCGCCGGCCAGCAGGAAACTTTCCTCAACATCGTCGGCCTGGAAAACATCATGCACGCGATCAAGGAAGTGTTCGCCTCGCTGTACAACGACCGCGCCATTTCCTACCGCGTGCACAAGGGCTTCATCCATGCCGATGTCGCGCTGTCGGCCGGTATCCAGCGCATGGTCCGTTCCGACAAGGGGGCCGCCGGCGTGATGTTCACGCTGGATACCGAATCCGGCTTTCGCGACGCGGTGTTCGTCACCTCCGGCTACGGTCTGGGAGAAACGGTGGTGCAGGGCGCCGTCAACCCGGATGAGTTCTACGTGCACAAACCGATGCTGGCGGCCGGCAAGAAAGCCGTCGTGCGCCGCAACCTCGGCTCGAAAATGATCAGGATGACGTTCGCCGCCGAAAAAATCGCCGGCAAATCGACCATCACCGAAGAGGTTGAAGAAAGCCTGCGCCACCAGTTCTCGATCAATGACGAGGAAGTCATGGAACTGGCCCGCTATGCCCAGATCATCGAGCGGCATTACGGCCGGCCAATGGATATCGAATGGGGCAAGGACGGCGTCGACGGCAAGCTCTACATCCTGCAGGCCCGCCCGGAAACCGTGCAGTCGCAGGCGCATGCCGGCAAGCAGGAGAAGTTCAGGCTGAAGTCTTTCTCCAAGGTGCTCGCTTCCGGCCGCGCCATCGGTCAGAAGATCGGCGTTGGCCCCGTGCGCGTGGTCAAGGACCCAAAGGAGATGGATCAGGTCAAACCGGGCGACGTGCTGGTCGCTGACATGACCGACCCAAACTGGGAGCCGGTGATGAAGCGCGCCTCGGCCATCGTCACGAACAGGGGCGGGCGCACCTGCCACGCTGCCATCATCGCCCGCGAACTCGGCATTCCGGCCATCGTCGGTTGCGGCGACGCGACCGAGACGCTGCACGAAGGCGATGTCGTCACCGTGTCGTGCACCGAGGGCGACACTGGCCACGTCTATCGCGGCAAGCTCGACTACGAAATCACCTCCCGTGACATCTCGGCTATGCCGGAAGTGCCGGTCAAGGTCATGATGAACGTCGGCAACCCTGAACTGGCCTTCGAGTTCGCGCAACTGCCCAATGCCGGCGTCGGCTTGGCCCGTGTCGAGTTCATCATCAACAACGTCATCGGCATCCACCCCAAGGCCATCCTTGATGTCGAACGCCTGCCGGCCTCCAAGCGTGACGAGATCAAACGCCGCGCCCGCGGCTACGCCAGTCCCAAGGACTTCTTCGTCGAAAAGCTGGTCGAGGGCGTCGCCACCATTGCCGCCGCCTTCTGGCCGAACCCGGTGATCGTTCGCCTTTCCGACTTCAAGTCCAACGAATACCGTAAGTTGCTCGGCGGCGAGTTGTACGAACCGGAAGAAGAAAATCCGATGCTCGGCTTCCGCGGCGCCTCGCGCTACATCGCCAAGACCTTCGAGGACTGCTTCGAGATGGAATGCCGCGCCATGAAAAAGGTGCGCGAGGAGATGGGCCTGACCAACGTCCAGTTGATGGTGCCCTTCGTCCGCACCCTTGGCGAAGGCCAGGCCGTCGTCGACCTGCTGGCTGAACACGGCCTGAAGCAAGGCGAGCACGACCTGAAGCTGATCATGATGTGCGAAATTCCGTCCAACGCGCTGCTGGCCGACGATTTCCTGCAAATCTTCGACGGCTTCTCAATCGGCTCCAATGACCTGACCCAACTGACGCTCGGCCTCGACCGCGACTCCGGCTTGGTCGCCAACCTGTTCGACGAGCGCGATCCGGCCGTCAAGCAACTGCTGTCCCTGGCCATTACCGCCGCCAACAAGGCTGGGAAGTACATCGGTATCTGCGGCCAGGGTCCGTCCGACCATCCCGATCTCGCCGAATGGCTGATGGACCAGGGCATCTCGTCCATCTCGCTGAACCCGGATACCGTGGTCGACACCTGGACCCGCTTGGCCTCGCACAAGAAGGCCTGATCGACAGGTTTGTCTGGAAGGAAAGAGGTAAAGGCCGGGATTGCTCCCGGCCTTTCTTTTTTTTGCACTAGCTGGTTCGTCCGCCAGCGATGCCTTTCAAACGATCAAAGCCGATGGTTCGGATGGCCCGGCGGATGCCTCATCATCACCGTCGGCTTCGGCGAACTGCATGGCGTGCAGGCGGGCGTAGTGTCCGTTCTGCGGCAGCAATTCGGCGTGCGTACCGCGTTCGACGATTCGCCCCTGGTCCATGACCAGGATCAGGTCGGCTTTTTCGATGGTCGACAGGCGATGGGCGATGACCAGCGTGGTGCGGTTGAGCGTGGCACTTTCCAGCGCGGCCTGGATGTGGCGCTCCGATTCGGTATCGAGGGCCGAGGTTGCCTCATCGAGAATCAGCAGCGGAGCATCCTTGAGGATGGCGCGGGCGATGGCCAGGCGCTGGCGCTGGCCGCCGGAGAGCATGACGCCATTTTCGCCGATCAGGGTGTCGTAGCCCTGCGCCTGGCGTTCGATGAATTCGGCCGCATTGGCGGCCCGGGCGGCTTGCTCGATGCGTTCGCGCGGCAAGCTGGCGAGGTCGCCGTAGGCGATATTGTTGGCGATGGTGTCATTGAACAGCGAGACCTGCTGCGTGACCAGCGCGATGTGCCGGCGCAGGTTGCGCAGGGTGTAGTCCTCGACATCGACGCCGTCGAGCAGAATCTGCCCCTGCTCGTGGTGGTAGAAGCGCGGGATCAGGTTGGCCAGCGTCGATTTGCCGCTGCCGGAGCGGCCGACCAGTGCGACCATCTGCCCCGGTTCGGCGACGAAATTGATATCCTGCAGCGCCGGCTGCTCGGCACCGGGGTAGGTGAAGCTCAGGTTGCGCACCTCGACATGGCCGGTGATCTTTTCGCGCTCGATGGTGCCCTGGTCGCTTTCCGGCTGTTCGTCGAGTTGCGAGAAGATGCTTTCGGCACCAGCCAGTCCCCTCTGAATAGTCTCGTTGACTTCCGACAACTGGCGAATCGGCTTGGGCAGCATGCCGGCGGCGGAAAGGTAGGCGACCAGGTCGCCGACCGAGGCCTCGCCACGCAGGGCCAGGACCAGGAACAGGATCACCGACATGCTGGAGAAGGTGACGAATTGCAGCGCTGGTGTAAACGTCGTGGAAGTCTTGACCATCCGCAGTTGCTTGGCGGTATTTTCCTCGCTGGCCTTCTTGAATCGCGCCGATTCGTAATCCTCGCCGCCGAAGCTGCGCACGACACGAAAACCTTGGATGGTTTCCGAGGCGATGTGGGTCAGGTCGCCCATCGCCACCTGGATTTTCCTGGCCTGCTTGCGGAAGCGACGGCTGGCGCTGTTAACCATAAAGCTGATGATGGGCAGCACGCAGACGATGACCAGAGTCAGCTTCCAGTTCATCCACAGCAGGTAGCCGAACAGGAAGACCACGCTCAGACCTTCGCGGATCACCACCTTGATGGCGTCGGTGGCGGCGCCGGTGACCATGGTCACGTTGTAGGTAATGCGCGAGATCAGGTGGCCCGAGTTGGTCTGATCGAAATAGCGGTTGGGCAGCTTGAGCAAACTGTCGAACAACGCCCGCCGCAGATCGTGGATCAGACCGAGCGAGACGCGTGCCAGATAATAGTTGCCGAGAAAGGAACCGAAGCCCTGCCAGGCGATGATCAGCACCAGCAGGATCGGCACGCCGTACATCAGTTCGAAGCGGCCGATTAGTGGGAACTCGTACAGGGTGGTGCCGGTCGGCGCGGTCAGGCCATCGACGAAATACTTGAGAATCACCGCCAGCATCGGCTGGGCCGAAGCAAAGATCACGTAGCCGAGAAGGCTGATGAAAAACAGGCTGACGAAGGGACGAAGGTATTGCAGCAGCCGGAAGTAGATTTTCAGCGACGAATCGTGCGAAGAACGGGCTGCTTGCGGCATGAGGAGCTTTCGGGTGCGGCCAGAGGGTGAAATCGGGAGGCGAAAGTTTAGCATGGCGCTATTTCGCTGCTTCTCCCGGCGCAAGACAGATAGAACCCGCGTTTTCCCCAAAGCGGCTCAGATTTTGATGCAAATGAAATATATCGCGATGCGCGACGGTACCATCGCCCTGGAGTGCAATACTTTTGGGGTGACAAACTCGTGGCGAGGAAGCCCCAGACTTCAGCCTGGGGGCTCACCGCTGCTTCAACGGGCGGTTCAGCGCTGCTTGAAAGTCTTGTGGCAACTCTGGCAGGCGTCGTATACCGCTTGGTAGGGTGCATCCAGTTGCTTGCGATCTTTCGTCTGCGCGGCCACCAACAAGGTATCGATGGCGGCGATGAAAGCCTGTCTGTCCTGAGCGAATTTTTCCGGCAGCTGCCAGACTTCCGCTGTCGCCTTGGTTGGAGGGTAGTTGGTGTCCGGGCCGAAATGCGCCCACGGCGCGTCGCGCTGAGCGACCAGTTCATTGGCCAGGGTCAGGAACTTGTCGGCATCGTAGGTCTTGCCACGCAACATCACGCCCATCGGCTCGAAGCTGCGGATCATGGCCTTGAACGCCTGCTGCCGGGTCTTCACCGGTTGGCCCGGGCGGGTGTCCTCAACCTCGCCGGAACAGGCGGTGAGCAGGGTGGTAGCGGAAAGGAACAGGGCGGCGGGCAGGGCGAAGCGCATGGTCGGGGCAGGAGTCGGAATGGTAACGAAGGGGAGGCGCATTATACGGGCCTGCCGTACCGTCGCTACAGCGCCTGCCGCCGCCGGCGTGGCACAATTGTCCGGACAGCGCAGCCGGGGGAACGGCGGCATTCAGCCTGAGTTCATCTGTGTACAGGTCAAATAGGGACGCCACTGGCGTTCCGGTCCCGGCGCCCTGGTCCAATCATTTTTCTTTGCCGAGGAGAGGCATGAGCCGACTCATTCCTTTGTTTTTTGCTTTTTTCCTGCTGGCGGGCAGCGGTATGCTCAGCGCCGCGCCTAGCCTCGATTTGTCGGCCGCGCAGCAGCGGGCGCTGGGTATCGAGACGCAGCCGGCCGGCAGCATCGCCGCCGCCAGCAGCCGGTTGCCGGCCCGCGTGGTGGTTCCGCCGGCGCAGATGCGCGTGCTGGCGGCACCGGTCGCCGGACGGATGGAAATGCTGGCGGTCGTTCCGGGAGAAGCGGTCCGGCGCGGACAGGTGATCGCCAAACTGAGCAGCCCGCAGGCGCTCGAGTTGCAGCGCGACGTCCAGCAGTCGGCGGCGCAAGCGGCCCTGTGGCGCCAGAATTTGCAGCGGGACGAACAGCTTTTCGCCGAGGGCCTGATCGCCGAGTCGCGGCTGCGCGAAACGCGGGCGGCGGCAAGCCAGGCCTTCGCCCAGCATGACGAACGGCGCCACAGTCTGGAGCTGGCCGGCGGCGACCGTGGCAAGCCCGGAGAACCCTTGGCGCTGGTCGCCCCGATCGACGGTATCGTTCTGGAGCAGGGGGTACAGCTTGGGCAGCGTGTCGAGGCCGCTACGCCGATCTACCAGATAGCCCGCCTGTCGCCGCTCTGGCTCGACATCCAGGTGCCGTTGCCGCTGGCCGCCACCTTGAAGGTTGGCATGCCGCTGAAGGTTGTTGCGCCGCCGGTGAGCGGAAAAATTGTCGCCGTCGGGCGTTCCGTCGATCCGCTCAGCAACGGCGTGCTGGTACGCGGCGAAATCGCCGCCGGCTCCGAGTTGCTGACTACCGGCCAGATGCTCGAAGTCGAATTCGACAGTCAGGCCAGCCACGGCATTCCCATCCCGGCGGCAGCCGTCATCCGCCATGAAGGGGCAGTGCTGGTCTTTGTCCTCGGCGATGCGCCGGGCCGTTTCACCGCGCGCCCGGTCCGCATCGTCAGCCAGGGCGGCGGGACCGTCCGGGTCGACGGCCTGCAGCCAGATGAGCGGGTGGTGGTCAAAGGAACTTCCGGTCTCAAGGCGCTGCTCGGCGAAACCGGGGGAATGTGATGCTCGGTGCGTTGATCCGCTTTTCGCTGACCCAGCGTCTGCTTGTCCTGGTGCTGACGGTGGCTTTGGCCGGGGCTGGTATCCAGGCCTTTCTCGGCTTGCCGATCGACGCTTTCCCGGATGTTTCGACGACTCAGGTCAAGATCATCCTGAAAGCACCGGGCATGACGCCGGAAGAGGTGGAAACCCGTCTGGCGGTGCCGGTCGAGCAGGAATTGCTGGGGATTCCGCAGCAGCGGCTGTTGCGCTCGATGTCCAAGTACGCGCTGACCGACATCACGATCGATTTTGAGGATGGCACCGATATTTACTGGGCGCGCCAGCAGGTTGGCGAACGCCTGGCGGCGGCAATGGGCAATCTGCCGCCTGGAGTCAGTGGCGGTATGGCGCCGATCACCACGCCGCTGGGGGAGATGTTCATGTTCACGGTGGAGGGCGATCTGCCGCTGGATGAAAAGCGCTCCCTGCTCGAATGGGTGATCCGGCCGCAACTGCGCACCTTGCCCGGCGTCGCCGAAGTCAACAGCCTGGGCGGCCGGGTGCGCACTTTCGAGGTGGTGCCCAATCCGCGCTTGCTGGCCGCCCGCGGCCTGGCATTGAGCGATCTGGAAGCGGCGCTGGAGGCAAACAATCGCAACGACGGCGCCGGTCTCCTGAGTGACGGCGAGGAGGCGCTGCTGGTCCGTGCCGAGGGCGCCATCGCCACGCTCGACGATGTGCGCGCCATCGTCGTCCGGGCTAGCGACTCCACGGTCGTCCGTATCGGCGACGTCGCCGATGTGCGCTACGGCGCCTTGACCCGCTACGGCGCCGTGACCAAGAACGGCGAAGGCGAGGCGGTACAGGGATTGGTCCTCGGCCTGCGCGGGGCCAATGCCCAAATGGTCGTCAATGGCGTCAAGCAGCGCTTGGCCGAGATCGCGCCTAGCCTGCCGGAGGGCGTGCATATCGAGCCTTTCTACGATCGCGGTACCTTGGTCGGGCGCGCGGTGGGCACCGTTTCCAAGGCCTTGTTCGAGGCCATCGCCCTGGTCATCCTGCTGTTGCTGGCCTTCCTCGGCAATCTGCGGGCGGCGCTGGTCGTTGCCCTGATGCTGCCCCTGTCGGCACTGGCGACCTTCATCCTGATGCGCCTGTTCGGGCTGTCGGCCAACCTGATGAGCCTCGGCGGCCTGGCTATCGCCATCGGCATATTGGTCGACGCGGCGGTCGTCGTGGTCGAAAACATCGAGAGCCAGCTCGCCGACGCCCCGAAAAATCTGCCGACCCTGCACCTGATGTTCCGCGCTGCGCGGGAGGTGGCGATGCCGGTTGCCTCGGGCATCGCCATCATCATCATCGTCTTCCTGCCGCTGCTTACCCTGCAGGGGTTCGAAGGCAAGATGTTCGCTCCGGTGGCGATGACCATCGTCTTCGCCCTGTCGTCGTCCCTGCTGCTATCGCTGACCGTAGTGCCGGTGCTGGCTTCCTACCTGATCCGCCGCGGTATGCACCACGAACCGTGGCTGGTCCGCAAGCTGGCCGCGCTCTACGATCGGGTGCTGGCCTCGGCCCTGACTCACAGCCGTCGCTACATCATTACTGCCGTCGCCGCCTTGCTTGCCGCCGCCGTAGCCTTTTTCGCCCTAGGCAAGAGCTTCATGCCGTCGATGGACGAGGGCGACCTGATCATGCAGCTGGAAAAACTGCCCTCGATCGGCCTGGAGCAGAGCATCGAACTCGACAGCAGCGTGCAGCAGGCGATCCTGGCCGCTGTGCCGGAGGTCAAGGCCATCGTCGCGCGGGCCGGAGCCGACGAACTCGGCCTCGACCCGATGGGCCTGAACCAGACCGATACCTTCATGGTGCTCAAACCACGCAACGAATGGCGCAATCCCAATCCGGCCTGGCTGGCCGACCAGTTGCGGGCGGTGATGGGCGATTTTCCGGGCATCGTCTACTCATTCACCCAGCCGATCGAAATGCGCGTCTCGGAAATGCTGACCGGAGTGCGTGGCGATTTGGCGGTCAAGATCTACGGCCCCGACCTGGCGCAATTGAACCGGCTGGCCGGTGAGATCGAGCAATCGATCAAGAAGATTCACGGCGCCGAGGACACTTTCACGTTGAAAAACGACGGGGTGCAGTACCTGAAACTGGCGATCGACCGGCTGGCTGCTGGACGGGTCGGCCTCAACGTCGACACCATCCAGAACGACCTGAAAGCCCTGCTTGAGGGGCGCACGGTCGGCACCGTGATCGAGGCCGGGCGGCGGATTCCCGTCGTCCTGCGCGGCCCGGAAGGGCTGCGGGCCTCGCCTGCTGATTTCGCCATGCTGCCGATTTCGCTCCCCGGTGGCGGCAGCGTGCCGCTGGCCGAGGTTGCCCGCATCGAGCGGATCGACGGCCCGGTCAAGATCGACCGCGAGCATGCGGAGCGCTACGTGGTGGTCCAGTCCAACGTTCGCGATCGTGATCTGGTCGGCTTCGTCGACGAGGCCAAGGCGCAGGTAGCGCGCGACGTCGACCTGCCGCCGGGCTACCGCTTGGCCTGGGGCGGCCAGTTCGAGAACCAGCAGCGGGCGGCGGCTCGTCTGATGGTGGTGGTGCCGGTGGCGCTGGCGCTGATCTTCTTCATCCTGTTCTCGACCTTCGGTTCGGTCCGCCAGGCGCTGCTGGTCCTGTCGAACGTTCCCTTCGCCCTGGTCGGTGGCATCTTTGCCTTGCTGCTGACCGGCGAATACCTGTCCGTGCCGGCCTCCGTCGGTTTCATCGCGCTGCTCGGCGTGGCTGTCCTGAACGGCGTCGTGATGGTCTCCTATTTCAATCAGTTGCTGGCGCGTGGCTTGCCCATTGCCGAGGCAGTTGTCGAAGGCGCGCGGCGGCGCTTGCGACCGGTGATGATGACTGCCTCGATCGCCACCTTCGGCCTGGTACCGATGCTGTTCGCCAGCGGTCCTGGTTCGGAAGTGCAGCGGCCGCTGGCTATCGTCGTCATCGGCGGCCTGGTCACCTCGACCGCGCTGACGCTGGTGCTGCTGCCCATCCTGTTCCGCCGCTTCGGCGCTACTCCTGGCCTTTCGTTGAAGGAAAAAGCCGATGAATAAGGTATTACTGACCCTGGTTATGCCGGACGAACTGGCCCAAGAGATCGAGGATCTACTGTTGTCGCGCGCCGACTTGATCAAGGGCTTCACCGCCACCCATGCCGAGGGCCACGGTGCGGCCGTCGAACTGGTCGAGGCCGGGGAACTGGTGGCCGGCCATGTACCGCGCACGGTAATCCGCTCGGTCGGCAGCGAAACCGCCATGCGGGCCGTGATTGCGCTGATCAAGCAAGAACTGCCACGGGCTAACGTCTATTTCTGGCTGGTGCCGATCATCGACATGGGGCGCATATGAAACGCTTGTCAGCCATCGCGCTCGCCACCTGGGCCGGCCTGACCCTGGCCCAGCCGTTGCCCAACTCGCTGCCGGGCCTGCCGCCGGACGACATGGTCCGGCAGGCGCTGCAAAGCCATCCCGATACCCTGGCGGCAGCCAGCGAAGTGCGCCAGGAAACGGCCAATCGCGATCGCCTGGAAGCGGGTGAATACGAGTGGAACCTGAGCATTGGCGGCCACCAGCGGCGGACCAAGCCGCCCGGCAGGGCAAATGAGAATTTCAACGAATGGAATGTCGCGCTCGAACGGCCGCTACGCCTGCCGGGCAAGGCGGCCACCGACGCCGAGATCGGTGCCGGCGGCATCGCCCGGGCGGAAACCGCGTATGGCGACGCGGTGCATGAAACCAAGCGAGATTTACTCAAGTCCTGGTTCGCCTGGCTCAAGGAAAGTGCGACCGCCAGCCAATGGGCAGCGCAGGCCGAACTGATCGAGCGCCAGGCACGGATGATCGGCCGCCGGCTGCAACTGGGCGACGCGGCGCGGCGGGAAAGCGTCCAGGCGGAGGCGGCGCTGGCCCAGGCCCAGGCCCAGGCTATCCAGGCCGCTGCGCGGCAGCAGGCTGCCCGCGAAACGCTGCGCCGCCGTTATCCGGCCTTGGCGCTCGGCGAACCAGCGGACATCGGCGAACCGCCGATGCCGACCGGCAGCGACGAGGAATGGCTGGCCGCCGTCGCCGAGCACAGCCATGAACTCGCGTTGGCTCGCCGGCAAACCCGTTTGGCCGAGCTTGCCGCAACGCGTCAGCGCCAGGAGCGCATGCCCGATCCCAGCATCGGGCTGGCGTTCTCCAACGAGCGCGGCGGCGAGGAACAGGTGGTTGGTGCCTTCATCAGAATTCCGCTGGCTGGCGGGGCGCGCCGGGCGGCCGAGCAGGGCGCGCAGGCGGCTGCCGATGCCGCCCGCTACCGCGAAGCGGCGTTGACCCGGCAGATCGCCCTGGCCACCGCGACCGCCGTGCATTCCGCTCGCTCGGCGCATGCTGCTTGGCAAGCCAGCCGCACGGCGGCAGCGCAGTTGCAGCAGGCAGCCAACATGGAAGCTCGGGCCTACCAGTTGGGCGAGGGCAGCCTCAACGAATGGCTGACCGCCTTGCGCCTGGCCAACGAAGCGCAACTCGCCAGTCGCAGCAACCAGCTCGAAGCCCTGGAGCAGGTCTATCGCCTGCAACTCGATGCCGACCAGATCTGGCAATTCGGGGACGAATAAGCCGGAGATAGCCGATATATCCTGAAGTAGGGCGCGAATCCGGCCTTCGGTACACCACGGCGATGCATCCGGGCCGCCGTCAGGCCTTGTTCGGGTGAGGAGGTAAACTGGCGGCATCGTCATTCCTCTCCCCCGATCCATGCCACCTAACCCCGCGCAACCGGCCGACGACGGCCAGCCGACCTGCCGCCACTGCAAGCACTACCACATCACCCACGATCCGGACTTCCGCTACGGTTGTCGGGCGCTCGGTTTCAAGAGCCGCCACCAGCCCTGCCTCGACGTGATCTCCGCTTCCGGCGAGCAGTGTCTTTACTTCATGCCCAAATCCACGGCGACCGGAACCGATACCCGATGAAACGCCGCCACCTCCTGCACCTGTTCGCTGCCTGTGGCTGGCCGCGTCGGCCTAACGCGCCGCGTGTTTCCTTATAATGCCCGCCCCACCGCCCGATATTGCCGAATACCGACGATGAGAATGAACCTGAAGGTCCCGTTCGCCGAAAAGGATGAAGCCAAGAAGCTCGGCGCCCGCTGGGATGCCGCCCGCAAGCTTTGGTACATCGACAACGATGGCAAGCTCGCCGCCTTCGCCCGCTGGTCGCCAACGCCGCATGCAGCGGACGACGGCACCGTCCTTGCCGGTCCGGCCGCGAAGCCGCGCCAGTCGGCCGGCAAACTGGTGATCGGCAGCGCCTACCGGGAAGTACTACCGCTCTGCGCCTGCCCGCCGTGGCAGCTGTGCACACAATGCCGGCCGCTGGCCTTGGCGTCCTGAACGGACACGGCTATGAACCGGCTGATCGGCGAACTGCAACGCCTCTATTTCCCATTGCCCCTGCATGGCTGCGTCATGGCCACCGATGCGCCGTTGGAAACGATGGCGGTAACCGAACTGACAATCGCCGATCTGACTCGCGGTCTGGCCGGCGACGCAGTGCTACTACTCGATCCCACTACCAACAACACCACCCGCTGCCTGGTGCTGTGCTTCGCCCGCGGTGACGACTGGCCGCAGGTGGCAGCGCTCTGCCAAGCGTTGCAGGAAGACTTGGCGCTGCCGGCACCGGCGGTCGCGGTTGATACCGAGGCCGGCTACCAGTTGTGGCTGTCGTTGGCCGAGGCGGTGCCGCTGGCGATAGCCGGCGCATTTCTGGCCGCGCTGCGCCGGCACTACCTGGCTGGCCTACCGCTGGCCAGCCTGACTTGCATCCCCGGGGGCAAAACCACACCGAGTTTACTTCGGCCGGTGCCGTCACTGCAGGCGGCGAACGGCAAATGGTCGGCCTTCATCGACCCAGGTATGGGCAGCCTGTTCGTTGCCGAAGCCGGCCTCGACATTGCGCCCAACCCAGAGCGCCAGGCCGACCTGCTGGTGGGACTTGCCAGCATCCCGCCCGGTGACCTGCAACGTGCGCTGCAATGGCTCGAGGAACAATCCGCTACCCCGGTGGCGGCCCAGGCGCCGGTCGAGGCCGGCCAGCGACTGATGCTGGCCGGTATCTACGGTGATCCGCAAAGCTTTCTGCTGGCGGTGATGAACGACCCGTCGGCCAGCGCCGGCCACCGCATCGAAGCGGCCAAGGCACTGCTGCCGTATTTCGCTAAGCGCGCTTCGACTCCGACCTGACCCCGCTCACCCTGGGTAAAGAAAAGGCCGGCGTTGGCGCCGGCCTTTTTGCTGGGCATCCGCCAGGGAATCAGTCTGCCCCGGCCGTGTTGTTCAGCAGGCTTTGTGTGGCAGCTTGCAGGAAAGCGTCCAGCTGTTCGCGCAATTCGCGTTCGCCGGCTTCATCCTTGATTTCCGTAGCCTTCGGGTCATGCCAGAGTTGGTATTGGTACAGCTTGGGAGCCTGCCCCTTGGCTTGGATCAGGATCCGGTCGCCGCGGATGATGGCGACGACCTGCTCGTCACCCGAGGGTTTGATAATGCCGAAACCTGGATCGCCGGCCGGCAGGGTCAGCAGGTCACGGCCCCAGCACTGGTGGCGGGTCGGTCCGCCGAGCCGGCCCATGATGGTGGGCACGATGTCGACCTGGGTACCGACGGTGTCGCGCACGGCACCGAATTTTTCCTGGATGCCGGGGGCAATCAGTAGCAGCGGCACATTGAAGCGGGCCAGATTCATTTCGGTCAGTTGCTCGCCGCTACCGAAGCCGTGGTCGCCAACGATGACGAACAGCGTTTCCTTGAAGAAGGGCTGGTCGCGGATTTGTTCAAAGAAGCGGCCAAGCGCCCAGTCGGAATAACGCATCGCCGTCAGGTGTTGGTCTAGCCCACCGCCATGGCCGCTGACCGGCGCCACCGGCAGTTGCGCCGGCAGGGCGTAGGGCGTGTGGTTGGAGAGCGTCTGCAGGATGGCGTAGAAGGGCTTGTCACTTGGGCGCTTGCTCAGTTCGGCGGCAGCACGGTCGAACATGTCTTGGTCGGAAACGCCCCAGGTCGGATCGAAGACGACGGGGTTGTCGTAATCGAAGCGGCCGATGAAGTTGCTGATGCCCTGTTTGCCGAAAAAGCCGCGCTGGTTGTCCCAGGCGAAATCGCCGTTATAGACATAGAGGTTGTCCAGCTTGCGCGGCTTGAGCAGCACTGGCAGCCCGGAAAAATCGTTGTTGCCCTCCGGCGTCTGCATCAGGTATTCGAAGGCCGGCAGGTTGGGGAAACAACTGATCGAGGCGAAAGTCCCTTGATGGGTGTGGGTGCCGTTGGCGAAAAAGCGGGTAAACAACAACCCTTCGCCGGCCAGCTTGTCGAAATACGGAGTGACATCGCCCTGGCCGCCGAGAACGCCGACGTGGCGGCCAGCAAAGCTTTCCATCAGGATCAACACGACGTTCTTTACCGGCAGCGTGCCGGCGGCCGGCGGCGTGGTGGTCCGCAGCACCGCCGACCGCTCCTCGGCGAGCGGTGTGTCATGGTCGGTCAGCAACATGCGGCGGACGATCTGCAGCGCCTCGGGATAGGGGCGGCTGCTCCGCCAGGCAGTGCTCCGATGGCTGGAAAATTGCGATTGGGCGGCGGAAATCAGCGACAGCGTGCCATTCAGTCCAAGCTGGTTGGCGAATACCGACTCGGTGGTGAAGGCATCGCCCCAGCGCAGCGGCGGCCCCTGGCGCAGGGTGCCGCGCGAGCCGAGGAGCGCGAGCACGAGGCAAAGCGCGAAAGCGGCGAGACGCACGGGCAGCCGCTCGGACCACGCCGGCGCAGCGGTCGGGACTGCCGCCGGAGCGGACCGGCAGCGCCGGCCGATCCACCGGAAGCCCCAGGCCAATGCAGCGGAAACCAAGCCCCAGGCCAGCAGGTAGCGGATCACCGGGAAGCCGTACCAGATCATGCTGAGAACCGTTCTGGGATCTTCCCTCAGATACTGGAACACCAGTCCGTTCAGTCGTTGGTTGAATTCACGGTAGAAATCCAGTTCGATCAGGCCGAGGAACAGCGTCAGGCTGGCGAACAGGGTCAGCCAGCCGACCATCAGCCGCCGCGCCTGCATCGCCTTGCGGCTGAGCATGACAAGCAGCAGCGGCAGGCAGCCCCAGATGGCCAGCCGCAGATCGAAACGCAGGCCGTTGACGAAGGCTTCGGCCAAGTCGCCGGCCGAGGCGCTACCGATCTGCGCCCGGTTGTAAACCAGCAGTGCCAGCCGCAGCAGGGAGTACATCAGCAGCAGCACCAGCAGGCTCAGGGCGGTGAAGGACAGATGGTCCTTCAGGCGGATGGTTGCGGGAGAGATGGCTTGAGACGGGATGGGGGAAGCGGAAGAAAGCGGCTTATCGTTTGGCATGGACAGTATGAGTTAGAAAAAATCCCCGTTGGAAGCCGGCAGCAAGAGCAGCGGCTGGACAGTCCAGCGGTCGTACAGTAGTCGCATCGCCAACTCCGCTCAGTGCGATGCCTCGTTTTCCGGCCGCAATTCCGGCCGCCAGGCAAGCAGACCCTCGCGGAAGGCGTGGCTGGCTCCCTGGTAATAGGCGATGGCGCGGCGGATCAGCGGGTCGGCCAGCGTGCCGGCTTGTTCGTGGCTTTCGCCGAGAGCGTCGTCATGGCGGCGGATGACCTTGCGCGGACTGAGGATCGCCAGATCCTTGCCGTCGAACAGGCCGAGGTGCTGATAATTGCCAATCACCGTGCGGCCCGGCCGGTTCTCGTCGAGCAGCATATTGCGGCCGAAGAAGGTCGATATGTAATCCATGTGCAGCAGCCCGAGCAGTGTCGGGGCGAGATCGATCTGGCTGGTCAGCGTCGACACCTCGCGCGGGGCGATCCAGCCAGGGGCGTAGATGAACAGCGGGATGTGGTAATTGGCGACCGGCAAATCCTCCTGCCCCGCACTGCCAGCCGTATGGTCGGCGACGAAGATGAACACGGTGTCGGCGAACCACGGCCGGGCGCGCGCCTGTTCGAGAAAGTGGCCGATGGCGTAGTCGGTGTACTTGACCGCGCCTTCGCGCCCGCTGCCGGAGGGAATGTCGATACGGCCGTCTGGATAGGTGTAAGGGCGGTGGTTGGAGGTGGTCATCAAGTGCAGGAAGAAGGGCTGGCCGGCGGCGTGATTCTGGTCGGCGAGCTTCAGCGCCTGGGCGTAAAGATCTTCGTCCGACATGCCCCAGGCGTTGCGGAACTGCATTTCGGCGTCGGGAACGCTGCTCTGGTCGACGATGCGATAGCCATTGCCGGCGAAAAAACTGTTCATGTTGTCGAAATAGCCGCGGCCGCCGTAGACGAACACGCTGTCGTAGCCTTTGGCGGTCAGTTGCTGGCCGAGGCTGGCATAGCCGCTCTCGCGGCCGATGCGCTTGACGATCGAGCGGCCGGGCGTTGGCGGGATCGACAGGGTGATGGCTTCGAGACCACGGTCGGTGCGTGTGCCGGTAGCCTGGAAGTTGTTGAAGAACAGGCTCTGTTGGCGTAGTGCATCGAGATTGGGCGTCAATCCCCGGGTATCGCCGAAACTGCCGAGGTACTTGGCGCTGAGACTCTCGATGGTGACGAGCACGATGTTGCGATGTTGTTCGCTACCCGGATTGGCGATGGCCCGGCGGATGTCCAGCGGGTCGCTGCCCAGGAAGCGGGCGTTCGGCTCGGCTACTTCGGCGCGCAGCAGCGTGGCCACTTCGCTGTCGGGTAAGGCGGCGTAGAACTGGCGGTAGTCGAGTTCGTTGTTGCGGAAGGCGGCGAAGAACTGGAACGGTCCGTTGCCGGCCAGTTCCGCCTGGTAGATATTGCCGCCCTGGGGACGGGGAAAGTCCTGGCCGATCACGGCCAGATTGAGGCCAGCGACGGCGAGCAGCAAGCCGAGACCGTACAGCCGCGCGGCACGGGGTAGCGATGGGGCCGTCAGCGCTGCCGTCAGCGGCCGGCGCAAAGCCAGGGTGGCGATGCCGGCCAGCAGCGCCAGCAGCGCCAGCAGCCGATAGATCGGATAGGACTCCAGGATGTTGTTGACCACCTCCTTTGAATAGACCAGGTAGTCAACAGCGATGAAATTGAAGCGCACGCCGAACTCGTCCCAGAACAACCACTCGGCGGCGGCCACGAACAGCATGGCGAACAGGCTGACACCGGTCAGCGCGACCAAAAAGGCGCGGTGGCCACGGCTTCGCCACAGCCTTTCCGGGCACAGCGCCAGATAGAAGGCGAGCGGCAATACGGCGTAGAGCAGGAAGGCCAGGTCGTAAACCGCACCGAGTGCATAGATGCGCAGGATGTCGGGCACGCTGGCCGCGGCTTCGGGCAGGTGGGTCAACAGCAAGACACTGCGCGTCAGAAAGAACACCGCCAGCCAGCAGGCGATGAGCAGGCCGAGATAGCGGGTTTGGGCGTGGCGGAGAAGAGGCATGGAACGGGCGAGAATCGGGAGTGAGGCGCAGTCTGGGGGGCGCATTGTCAAGAGCGTGTCAAGGCGTTGTCAACAAAATGTCAAAACCAGGGGTGATGGCGATATTTCAAATTTGTCCGCCCTTGGAGGGGTTTCCGCGACATTGGTTCCAACCCAGATGACCGTAAAGCCGCAACGTATAGGCCAGCGCACCTCCCTTGCGCCACCCGATCTCAACCTGGGGCAAGACTCATGGTTTGCTCACCACGATACTTGCTTCGTTCTGGTAGAGAATTTTCATCGCCAAGCCTTCCTGTTCCAGCAAGGGATAGTAACGAGTTGGCATGATCGCCAGCGCCTCCGGCTGTGCCTGCCAGGCTTTCGCCAGACTGGGCAGATCCGGCAGCACGCGCCATGGTTCCTGGTCGATACCGAAATTCAACTCCTTCTCTCTATTGTCAACCAGTGTCAGCGTGCGCTTGAGGTAGAACGGCAGGGTCTGATCGTACATGCCAACCGAGTAGAACGGCATGTCCGGTTTCAGGTAAGGCCGGACTGCATCGGCGAGCAGATAAGAGGAGCGTTCCCTGGCGATGGTGTTGTAGCCCGACGCGGCAAGCTGCGCCGCGGTGAGCGAGCCGAGCGCCAGCACCAGTACCGCCGCCATCTTGCGTGTGCGGCGCAACAACAGCAGCGCGGCGACGATGCCGGCCAGCCAGCACAGCGCCGCGCCCCCCAGCCACAGGGCGTATTCGGCGACCATCTGTTGCCGCGTCGGCGTTTGAGCGAAATGGTCGCTGAACGGCACCGCCGCCAGCACCAGCAAGGGTAGCGGAATGGTCGGCGCGATCAGCCAGAACAGGCGGCGCTCGCTCATCAGGGTCAGTTGCCGTCCCATCAGCAGCGCCAGCGCGGGGAACATCGGCAACAGGTAGGACGGCAATTTGGAGCCGGACACCGAGAAAAATACGTAGACGAATCCGCTCCAGACCAGCAGGAAGCGCACCGGATTGAATGCGCCGACACGGCCCGCGCTGTTTTTCCAGGCGCGCAGCACGGTATCGAACATCAACAGCGTCCACGGCAACATGCCGAACAGCAGGATGGGAATAAAGTAGTGCCAAGGCTGATAACGATCCAGCTCCTTGGTAGTGAAGCGTGTCCAGTGCTCGTAGATGAAAAATTTCTGGAAGAATTCCGGATTTGCCTGCATCACCAGATAAAACCACGGTGCCGAAACCAGCAGGAACAGCAGCAATCCGATGCCCCAGTGCATGCGTTTCCATACGGACCAATCGCGCTGGAATACGCAATACAGGAACAGCGCCGCACCGGGCAGCACCGGCCCCATCAATCCCTTGCTCATCATCGCCAGCGCCAGCGCAATCCAGGCCAGCCACATCCAGTTGCGCGCCGCCTTGTTGCCCTGAGCGCCGACAGCCCCGGCATCGGCGACTTCCTGCTGCGCCAGCAGCAAGCTGACGATGCCCAGCGTCAGGAAAAAGGTCACGCCCATGTCCAGCGTATTGATATGCGCCATCTGCACATAGAGCTGGCTGCTACCGAGCAGCATGGCGGCGTAAAGTCCGGCCGCCGGCCCGAATAGCCGTTTGCCCGCGAACCCGACCAGCAGAACGCCGGCAAACCCCGTCAGCGCAACCCACAGCCGCGCCGTCCATTGATGCACGCCGAAAATTTTGTAAGCCGTCGCCGTTGCCCAGTATTGCAGCGGCGGCTTCTCGAAATACTTGATGTCATTCAGACGCGGCGTGACCCAATCGCCGCTTGCCGCCATCTCGCGCGCTATCTCGGCATAACGGCCTTCGTCGGTAGGGATGATTTTGCGGTGTTCGATATTGCCAAACCAGATGGCGGCAACGGCCAGCAGCAGTAGCCAGAACATGCGTCTGGAAAGAGTTGAGGATTCCATGGGGAGAAGGGAAAAATGAGAGCAGCCGGATTCTATCGTTCAATTACTCGTGAGTCAGAGAGCTAGACGACGCCCGGGCGTTTGCACCCGCTGGAAGTCGCGGCTCAGGCCCCGTCGTTGTGTAGCACCGCGTGGCGCCGGGCGTAGAGGAAATAAACGACCAACCCCAGCGCCAGCCAGACCAGGAAGGCGATCCAGGTCATCTTTTGCAAGTGGGCCATCAGGAACAGGCAGAAAGCCACCGACAGCAGCGGCACCACCGGCACGCCGGGGCAGAGGAAGGCGCGCGGCAGTTCCGGGTGGGTGCGGCGCAGCACCAGCACGGAAATGGAAATCAACGTGAAGGCCGCCAGCGTACCGATATTGATCAATTCAGCCAGCACGTTGAGCGGCACGAAGGCGGCGATGGCGGAAAAGACGATGCCGACGGCCCAGGTGGCGACATGGGGCGTCGCGTGCACCGGGTGCACCGCCGACAGCCGCCGGGGCAGCAGGCCGTCGCGCGACATGGCGAAAATGATGCGGGTCTGCCCGTAGGTCATGACCAGAATCACCGTCGTCATGCCGACGATGGCGCCCAGGTCGACGAAGCCCGCTACCCACTTCTGGCCGGCCACTTGCAGCGCCAGGGAAACCGGATGGTCGATCCCGGCGAATTGCTGGAAGGGCACGATGCCGGTCATGATCGCCGCCATCGCCACGTACAGCACGGTGCACACCGCCAGCGAGCCGATGATGCCGATCGGCAGGTCGCGGCGTGGATTGCGTACTTCCTCGGCGGCCGAGGTCACGGCGTCGAAACCGATGAAGGCGAAAAACACCAGCGCCGCCGCGCTGAACACGCCGGCCGCGCCGAAAGGGGCGAACGGCCGCCAATTGGCCGGCTCCACATGCCAGACGCCGACGGCGATGAAGAGCAGCACGACGCTGATCTTGATGATCACCATCACGTTGTTGAAACGGGCCGACTCGCGCACGCCATGGGCCACCAGGGCGGTGATGGTCAGCATGATCAGCAGGGCCGGCAGATTGATCAGGGTGACGACCCCCGGCAGCGCACCGGGCGCGGCGGTCAGCGCCGTCGGCAGGCCCAGGCCAAACCCGGCCAACAGTGACTGGAAATAGCCGGACCAGCCGACCGACACCGCCGAGGTGGCCAACCCGTACTCCAGCAGCATGTCCCAACCGATCATCCAGGCGACAATTTCGCCCAGCGTGGCGTAGCAATAGGTGTATATGGAGCCGGAAACCGGGATCGCCGAGGCGAACTCGGCATAGCACAGCGCGGCCAAGCCGCAGGCCAGGGCGGCGATGACGAAGGACAGCATCAGCGCCGGTCCGGCGGTCAGCGCGCCGGTGCCGGTGAGCACGAAGATGCCGGTACCGACGATGGCGCCGATGCCCATCAGAACCAGATCAAGCGGACCGAGTACCTTCTTCAGGCCATCGTTGCGGGCCACGGCCAGCATGGCGTCGATGTTCTTGGTGCGGAATAAATTCATCCAATCCCCTGCGGCGGACGGTTCCGCCAGATCCGCGCTGGATGGCCGGCGATAAAACCCCGAATAATCGTCCCGATAGTAGCAAAATCGGTTCCGTAACGACGGGGTGGGGCGTAATCCGCTGCCAAACAAAAAAACGGGCCATCAGGCCCGTTTTCTGGTTTGACTGGCAGATTTCCGCTATTCAGGAAGCCAGCTTGTTACGACGCCGGATGCCCACGGCGGCGAGGAGGGCGGCGCTGGCAAGCGCCAGGCTTCCCGGCTCCGGGACATTGCTGCTGCCACCACCGCATTGCCCCAAGGCGCAAGGCGAAGCGGGCATCATGGGCATGGGGGGGTCGCCGACGTTAAGAGGGGCATAGAGCCATGAGGTTTGGTAAGGCGCATCGGTCGCACCATAACTGGCGGTGAATCCGAATGGGCTGCCTCCATCAACAATTTCACCAGGGGCTAAATAATTGCCCGGAGTAATAGCACTCATACCCGTACACCATTCCCCACCCCAAACGCAGTATCCGTACCAATGGATCACCTCGGTAACGCCTGCGAATGGCGAATTCGACCAGTCGGGGTCGGTCATCCAGGCCGCGACACCGGTCCATCCGGTATCGGGATTGGCGACGCCGATCTTAGCGATCTCGTAGTCCCACCCCCACGGAGATGTAATGTTTGTGATCCCCATATCGGCATAATAGGGAAGCTCGAAATCGATGATAAAGGGTGCGGCACTCCAATCCTCGTCCCCATTCCCGTTCCAGTAGCTGTCGTTATAAACCCCGAAGGCATACTGGTAACTTCCGCCAACCTGGGTAACTTCACCGGTCACGTGGTCCAGTTGTATCCATTCAGCCTGCGCCTGGGGAGCGCACAGAGCAGCCAGCGAGAAAACGCCGGCCAGCGCGGTCATATGTCGTTTTGTTATCACGATACCTCCTGTTAAAATTCCTATAGCATGCAAGTCATATGCCATATCTAAAATAGATAATAAAAACATGTGGTTGATGAACTTCATGGCTGTGTGGCGCATGGGCTGTGTAAGGTTTTCCGACAGTCTATGCGGGAATATAGCCCCTTCCCGATCCCGAGCTACCCTTCAACCCGGAACGGCTATTGACCGACCGGTCAGCGGTTTCAGCCAACTGCTAAGCCGCTATGGCAGATGCTGTCCGAGGTAGAACTCGAAGCGTTGGGCCGGTGTTTCCCCGAGAAGGAAGAATCTGCTGTTCAATGGCAAGATCAACAAACCGCTGGTCAACGAGTGCCGGTGGGTGTGAATGGTGGCATCCGCGTCGCAGTTTTTTTGCGCTTCAGCGGTTCAGGTAGATCGCCAAACCGCTGCGGCGGATGGCTAGTTTTTCCAGTTCGGCAACGACAAACACCAGCAGGCCAGCCCCCGCCACCTTGAGCCATTCGAGCGGACTCAGGTCGGTCGAACCGAACACGGCATGCATCGCCGGCAGGTGGGTATAGGCGAATTGCAGCGGCAGGCAGGCGGCGATGGCCAGCAGGACGGCGCGGTTGCCGGTCAGGCCGTCACGGTTGAGCACCGGGGCGAAGATGAAGCGGCTGTTCAGCAGGTAGAACATTTCCGCCGCGACCACGGCATTGACGGCCATCGTGCGCGCTGTTTCGATGCTCGTGCCGTGGTGCAGCTCCCACAGGAACAGCCCGAGCGCGCCGGTCATCATCAGCACCGAGATCAGCACCACGCGCCAGATGAAGAAGCCGGACAGCAATGCTGTACCGGGCGGGCGCGGGCGGCGGTTCATGATGCCGCGCTCGGCCGGCTCGAAGGCCAGGGCCAGCCCGAGCGTGCTGGAAGTGACCATGTTGATCCACAGCACCTGGGCCGGCGTCAGCGGCAGGGCCAGTTCGAAGAGAATGGCGGCGATCACGACCAGGCCCTCGCCGCCATTGGTCGGCAGCATGAAGAGGATGAATTTCTTCAGGTTGTCGTACACGGCACGGCCTTCGCGTACCGCCGCCGCGATGGTGGCGAAATTGTCGTCGGCCAGCACCATGTCGGCAGCCTCCTTGGCTGCTTCGGTACCCTTGCCGCCCATCGCCACGCCGACATCGGCGCGTTTGAGGGCAGGAGCGTCGTTGACGCCGTCGCCGGTCATCGCCACCACCTGGCCGTCGTCCTGCAGCGCCTGGACCAGGCGCAGCTTGTGTTCCGGGCTGGCCCGGGCGAACACGTCCACTTCCCAGGCCACGCGGCGCAAGGCGTCGTCGTCCATGAGCCCGATCTCGGCACCGGTGATGGCCGGCTTGCCGACGCCGATGGCCAATTGCGCGCCGATGGCGCGCGCCGTCTCGGCATGATCGCCGGTGATCATCTTGACCCGGATGCCGGCGCGGTGGCACTCGCCGACGGCGCGCACGGCTTCCTCGCGCGGCGGGTCGACGATGCCGGCCAAGGCCAGCATGACATAGCCGGATTCCGTATCGGCGAAGTCCAGCCACGGCCCTTGCGGCGCGGCCCGCTTATAGGCCAGGGCCAGCACCCGCAGTCCCTGGGCGGCGGTGTCGGTGGCCATGCGCCGCCAGGTGTCGACACCGAGCGGCCGTTCGCCATCGTGTTCCAACTGCCGGGCGCACATGTCGAGGATGCGCTCCGGCGCGCCTTTGACGAACAGCCACGGCGCGTTGCCGCCGTCGGTATGGTAGGTAGCCATGAAGCGGTGCTGCGATTCGAAGGGAATGGCGTCGAGCCGCGGCCAGGTTTCGCTGCCCAGCTGCCGGGTAAAGCCGGTCTTGGCCCCGAGGACCAGCAACGCGCCTTCGGTCGGATCGCCCTCGACGCGCCACGAGCCGTCCTCCTCGCGCAAGCGGGCGTCGTTGCACAGCACGCCGGCGCGGATCGCCAGCCGTAGCGCCGGATAATGTTTGGGGTCGACGATGCGGCCGTCGATGCTCAGGTCGCCGACCGGGGCATAGCCGACGCCGCCGACGTCGAACACCTGGTTGCTACAGACGACGCGCTGCACCGTCATCTCGTTTCGGGTCAATGTGCCGGTCTTGTCGGAGCAGATCACCGTCACCGAACCGAGCGCCTCAACCGCCGGCAAGCGGCGGACGATGGCGTGGCGGCGGGCCATGCGCTGCACGCCGAGCGCCAGGGTGACGGTCATGATTGCCGGTAGGCCCTCGGGAATCGCCGAGGCGGCCAGCGCCACAACCATCATGAACATTTCCGCTGGCGCATGTCCGCGCCAGACAGTGCCGAGCAAGAAGGTAGCGGCCGAGATGCCGAGGATGGCGATGCCCAGGAAGCGGCCGAAGCGGTCGATCTGGCGCAGTAGGGGCGTCGTCAGATGCTGGATGCCGGACAACATCTGGTTGATCCGGCCCAGTTCGGTCGCTGCACCGGTCGCTACGACAAAGCCGGCGGCTTGGCCGTAAACCACCAGCGTGCCCGAATAGGCCATGCCGAAGCGGTCGGCCAGCGGCGCGTCGGCAGCGACAACGGTGGCGGACTTCTCGACTGGCAGCGATTCGCCGGTCAGGGCGGCTTCCTCGACGCGTAGTTCCTTAACCGCGACCAGGCGCAGATCGGCCGGCACCCGGTCGCCGGAAGTCAGCACGACACGATCGCCCGGCACCAGGTCGGCGGCGTCGATTTCCCGTCGGTGTCCGTCGCGAATCACCGTGGCATGCGGCGACAGCATGGCGCGGATGGCGTCGAGTGCCGATTCGGCCTTGCCTTCCTGGATGAAGCCGATGACGGCGTTGATCACCACCGCCGCCATCAGCACGCCGGTGTCGATCCAGTGCCCGAGCAGGGCGGTGATCACGGCGGCTCCCATCATCACGTACAGCAGAATGTTGTGGAACTGCCCGAGCAGGCGCCGCAACGGGCCACGCTGTTGCGGCGGCGCCAGCCGGTTTGGCCCATGCTGCGCCCGGCGGTGGCTGGCTTCCTCGTCGCTCAGGCCGTTCGTTCCGGTCTGCAGCAGCTGCTCGACCTCGGCCGTGGTCCGGGTGTGCCAAGGCGGGATTGGCGGATGATCGACGGTCGCGCGCTTGCTCATGATGGGCCTTGTCGTCGTGATGGGCGGGCCGGAAGCCGGCTCAGGACCGGCGGCAGACGATCTGGTCAAATTCTACCGCCACCCGCCGCTTCGTCCAAACACCGCGCCGGCCGGTACCCACTGCAGCTTGGCGTCCCGTCGTTACGCAGGAAGAACCGCTAGTCCGGCACGAGCTATTGCCGGATTGTGATAAGCAAATAGACAATCATTCTTTCGGCGGCACGGCTGACCTCCCTAGACTCCGTTCCACCCGAAATGAACTCAGCGGAGTCCCTCATGAAAGTCAAAACCATCCTCGGCCGTCTGCTAGCCGCTTCTCTTGTCGCTGGCCAAGCGCTGGCCGCCGACATTACCCTGCTCAACGTCTCCTACGATCCGACTCGTGAGCTATATCAGGACTACAACGCCGCCTTCGCCAAGTATTGGAAGGCGAAGACCGGCGACAACGTGACCGTCAGGCAGTCGCACGGCGGTTCCGGCAAGCAGGCGCAGTCAGTCATCTACGGCCTGGACGCCGATGTGACGACGCTGGCGCTGGCTTACGACATCGACGCTATCGCCGACAGAGGGCTGGTTCCCCTGGATTGGCAGAAGCGCCTGCCGCACAATGCCTCGCCCTATACCTCGACCATCGTCTTCCTGGTGCGCAAGGGCAACCCGAAGGGCATCAAGGACTGGAAGGACTTGGTCAAGCCGGATGTGGCTATCGTCACGCCGAACCCGAAGACTTCCGGTGGTGCCCGCTGGAACTACCTGGCGGCCTGGGCCTACGCCCTCGAACAGCCGGGCGGCAATGAAACCAAGGCTAAGGAATTCGTCGGCCAGATCTTCCGCAACGTCAAAGTGCTCGATTCCGGCGCCCGCGGTTCAACCACCACCTTTGTCGAGCGCGGCATCGGCGACGTACTGCTGGCCTGGGAAAACGAAGCCTATCTGTCGTTGAAGGAACTGGGTAACAAGTTCGAGATCGTTGTCCCCTCGCTGTCCATTCTTGCCGAACCGCCGGTGGCGCTGGTCGACAAGAGCGTCGACAAGCATGGCACGCGCAACGTCGCCCAAGCCTACCTCGATTACCTGTACTCGCCGGAGGGCCAGGAAATTGCTGCACGCAACTTCTACCGGCCGCAGGACGCCAAGGTGGCAGCCAAGTACGACAAGCAGTTCGTCAAGACCAAACTGGTGACCATCGACAAGGTCTTCGGCGGCTGGCGTAACGCCCAGAAGGCGCATTTCGCCGACGGCGGCACCTTCGACCAGATCTACCTGTCGAGCGGCAAGCGTTAGAGACGCGGCCAGCAGGACAGGGCGCCGGGCGGCCCCGCTCTATTTGTTGTACGGATTATTGCTATGCTCTGCGTTGGCTCGTTTTTCACTAGAACAACATGAACAAAATTCTTCCGGTTGTCCTTTCTGGCGGCTCCGGTACACGTCTGTGGCCGCTGTCGCGGGAAAAATATCCCAAGCAGTTACTACCGTTGATCGGCAAGCAGTCAATGTTGCAAGCCACAGTGACTCGTCTCGATGGGCTGGACGGTTTGGCCGAGCCGCTGCTGGTGTGCAACGAGGAGCATCGTTTCGTCGTTGCCGAGCAGATGCGTCTGCTCGGCAAGCAGGGACGAGTGCTGCTTGAGCCGGTCGGGCGCAATACCGCGCCGGCACTGACACTGGCCGCATTATGGGCGAGAAAGCAGGGGGGTGACCCGGTGCTGGTGGTGATGCCGGCCGACCATGTGATTCTCGACGAAGCGCTTTTTCGGGAGGCGGTGGCACGTGCCGTGGCGCTGGCCGAGGCAGGCAGGGCAGTGACATTCGGCATCACGCCGGATTGCCCCGAGACGGGGTACGGCTATATCCAGCAAGGAGCGGCCCTGGCCGGCGACAGCGGCGCTTATGAACTGGCTCGTTTCGTCGAGAAGCCAGATCGCCAGACGGCGCAAGCTTATCTGGATGCCGGCGATTTTCTATGGAACAGCGGTATCTTTGTAATGCGCGCCTCGACCTGGCTGACGGCGCTTGAATTGTGTCGGCCGGATATTCTGGCCGCCTGTCGAGCATCGCTGGAGAGGGGCTGCGAAGATGGCGATTTCGTGCGTGCCGATCCGGCCGCCTTTGCCCAGTGCCCTGCCGATTCGATCGACTACGCAGTGATGGAGCGACTCACCGGCAGCACCGCCGGCTTGCCGAAAAGCGCGGTGATTCCGCTGGCAGCAGGCTGGTCCGATGTCGGAGCCTGGGATGCGTTGTGGAAAGTCCTGCCCAAGAGTGAGGACGGCAATGCCTGGCGTGGCGACGTGCTGCTGGAGGGGTGTCGCGACACTCTGGCCATTGCCGAAAACCGTCTGGTTGCCTGCATCGGGCTGCGCAACATGGTGGTGGTTGAAACCAACGATGCGGTACTGGTCGCCCACCACGAGGCAACCCAGGATGTGAAGAAGGTCGTCGATCGCCTGAAAGGCGAGGGGCGGGCCGTGGCACAGTGGCATCGCAAGGTCTACCGGCCCTGGGGCTGGTATGACGGCGTCGATTCCGGCGAGCGTTTCCAGGTCAAGCGCATCGGCGTCAAACCCGGTGCTGCGCTGTCGCTGCAGATGCATCACCACCGTGCCGAGCACTGGATCGTGGTCAGTGGCACGGCGCGCGTGACCAAGGATGACGAAGTGTTCCTAGTCAGCGAGAACCAGTCCACCTACATTCCGCTTGGCGTCAAGCATCGCCTGGAAAATCCGGGGATCGTGCCGCTTGAGATGATCGAGGTGCAGTCGGGTAGCTATCTCGGCGAGGACGACATCGTCCGCTTCGAAGATACCTACGGCCGGCGTTGATCGGTTTTATTCCGTTTTTAAATCAGCCGAGTACGCGAAGGCGAAGCGCAGACAGTACGGCTGTACGACAAGCGAAGCCGACAAAGTAATCGGTTGATTTGGAAATGGAATTAGTCGAAAAGCAGGGCCGCCGCTACTTGGCGGCCTTCGCTGGCGAGGATGTTGTAAGTCCGGCAGGCGGCTGGCAGATCCATGATTTCCAGACCGATGCCAGTCTGGGCGAAGGGCTTCAGCCATTGTGCCGGCGGAAAGCGCAGCCGGCTGCCGGTGCCGAGCAGGATGATGCCGACTTGCAGTTCGAGCAGCCGCTCCAGATCTCCAGCGCTGAGCGTCGCGGCCGTGGCTTCGGTCCAGCCGGTGACGATCGATTCCGGCCGCACGATCAGATTGCCGGTGTGCCGTTCGTGGTTGACGGCGACATAGCCGTCGCCATGGGCGGTAAACAAATTGAGGCCGGCAGCGTTGGAAAGATGGAGTTTCACTGAGCAATTGTCCCGAAAGGCCCGCCGAAATTGCGGTGCCCCATACGTTAAAGTAGGATTATAGCTTTGGCCGAATTGCGCCGAGACGGACTGCCTTCATGAAACATGTCAAGAAATCTGCCAAACTTGCCAACGTCTGCTATGACATCCGCGGCCCGGTGCTGCAGATGGCCAAGCAGATGGAGGAAGAGGGCCACAAGATCATCAAGCTGAACATCGGCAACCTAGCCGCGTTCGGCTTCGATGCGCCCGAGGAAATCCAGCAGGACATCATCCGCAACTTGCCGAACGCGGCCGGCTATACGGATTCGAAGGGCATCTTCGCGGCGCGCAAGGCGATCATGCACTACACCCAGCAGAAGCACATCAAGGGCGTGACGCTGGAAGACATCTATGTTGGCAACGGCGTCTCCGAATTGATCGTGATGGCCATGAACGCGCTGCTCGACGCTGGCGACGAGGTGCTGGTGCCGGCCCCGGACTATCCGCTGTGGACGGCAGCGATCAGCCTCTCTGGCGGCAAGCCGGTGCATTACCTGTGTGACGAAGAGAAGGGCTGGCTGCCGAATCTGAACGACATCCGCAGCAAGATCAACAAAAACACCCGGGCCATCGTCATCATCAACCCGAACAACCCGACCGGCGCGCTGTACCCGGACGACCTGCTGCACGAGATCATCGAGATCGCCCGCCAGCACCACCTGATCATCTACGCCGACGAAGTGTACGACAAGGTGCTGTACGAAGAGGCCAAGCACACCTCGATCGCTGCCCTGTCCGAAGATGTGCTGACCATCACCTTCAACGGCCTATCGAAAAACTACCGTTCCTGCGGCTATCGCGCCGGTTGGCTGGTGGTTTCCGGTGAAAAGCGCCATGCCAAGGACTACATCGAGGGCCTCGACATGCTGGCCTCGATGCGCCTGTGTTCCAACGCGCCGGGCCAGCACGGCATCCAGACGGCCCTGGGCGGTTACCAGAGCATCGACGACCTGGTGGCCGACAGCGGCCGCCTGCGCCGTCAGCGCGACATCGCGCACGAGTTGATCACGGCCATTCCCGGCGTCTCCTGCGTCAAGCCCAAGGCGGCGCTGTACATGTTCCCCCGGCTCGACCCGAAGATTTACCCGATCAAGAACGACCAAGCCTTTGTCTCCGAGTTGCTGCAGGAGGAAAAGGTGTTGCTGGTCCAGGGGACCGGCTTCAACTGGGTGCATCCCGACCACTTCCGCCTGGTTTTCCTGCCGCATGAGGACGACCTGCGCGAAGCCATCGGCCGCCTTGCCCGCTTCCTGGAAAATTACCGCAAGCGGCATGGCACCGCTTGAGGTAATCGAGATCACCAAGGTAAACGGCGCGCTGGCCGGGCCCGAGTGGTTGGCGTGCGCCGAGGCGCATAAATTCTATTTTCGTGAGGGCATGCATATTCCCTCGTTTTGCTTCAGGAAGGCGATCAACACATGAAACCCATCAACGTAGGTCTTATCGGCATCGGTACCGTCGGCGGCGGCACCTGGAACGTTCTCAAGCGCAATACGGAAGAAATCACTCGGCGCGCCGGCCGGCCGATCCGCATTACCGCCGTGGCCGACAAGAACCTAGAGTTGGCGAGGCAAATCACCGGTGGCGCGGCCCGGATCACCGACGATGCGTTCTCGCTGGTCAACGATCCCGAGATCGACATCATCGTCGAACTGATTGGCGGCTATGGCGTGGCCAAGGAAATCGTCATGCAGTCGATCGCCAACGGCAAACATGTCGTGACCGCCAACAAGGCGCTGCTTGCCGTGCATGGCACCGAAATCTTCACCGCCGCCCAGCAGCAAGGCGTCATGGTCGCCTTCGAGGCAGCCGTGGCCGGTGGCATTCCGATCATCAAGGCATTGCGCGAAGGACTGACCGCCAATCGCATCGAATGGGCCGCCGGCATCATCAATGGCACCACCAACTTCATCCTGTCGGAAATGCGCGACAAGGGCCTGTCCTTTGCCGAGGTGCTCAAGGAAGCGCAACGCCTGGGCTATGCCGAAGCCGATCCGACTTTCGACATCGAGGGCGTCGATGCGGCGCACAAGGCGACCATCATCTCGGCCATCGCCTTCGGCATCCCGGTGCAGTTTGACAAGGCCCACGTCGAGGGCATCACCCAACTGGAAGCCGCCGACATCAAGTACGCCGAGCAACTTGGTTACCGCATCAAGCTGCTCGGCATCGCCAAGCGCCGCGAACAGGGCGTCGAGTTGCGTGTGCATCCGACCCTGATCCCGACCAAGCGCCTGATCGCCAACGTCGAAGGGGCGATGAACGCCGTTCTCGTCAAGGGCGATGCCGTCGGTGCCACGCTGTATTACGGCAAGGGCGCCGGCGCCGAGCCGACTGCTTCAGCAGTGATCGCCGACCTAGTCGACGTCACCCGCCTGGCCACCGCCGACCCCGAGCATCGCGTGCCGCACCTGGCTTTCCAGCCGAATGCGATGTCCGACCTGCCGATTCTGCCGATGAGCGAGGTCGAGACCGGTTACTACTTGCGCCTGCGTGTCGAGGACAAGCCGGGCGTGCTGGCCGACATCACCCGCATCCTGGCCGACCAGGGCATTTCCATCGATGCGATGCTGCAACGCGAGCCGGAAGAGGGCGAGGGCGAAACCGACATCATCATCCTGACCCACGTCTGCAAGGAAAGCGCGGCCGATGCCGCGATCGCCAGGATCGAGGGGCTGGCGGCGCAAAAGGGCAAAGTCAAGCGCATCCGCTTGGAGGAGCTGCAGTAAGCAGTAAGCAGCGGCGGTAGCGGATTGAAGGCGGGGGCTGCGGCCCCCGTTTTTGTGCCGGCCATTCATTTCGCGGATTGCGACACCGATCAAGGAATCACCGTCGGCCGCCCGGCAGAATCCGCGAACGCCACGATTGTGGCGCAACCCTGCAAGGAGAAGACCGATGGCCTGCAACCACACGACCCCCGAAGCCCTGTACCCGTTCGATGCCCGCGGCGTTGCCAAGCGTTTCCGCCACGCCGCTATTTTTGGCGCGCTCGACGCCCTGCATCCAGGCGAAACCATGCGTTTTTGCAACGACCACGACCCCCTGCCGTTGCTCGCCCAGTTGCAGCAGCGCTACGGCAACCATCTGGCAATCGAGTACCGCCAGCGCGAGCCGGGCGCCATCGTCATTGATTTTTCCGTCGTCGGCTGATCGTTGCTCGCCACTACCAGCCTGACCCTGCTTGCCCTGTTCGCCAGTGTCGCGTTGACGCTGGCTGGCAAAGGCGCACCGCTGGCGGTGGCCCATCTGGCTTTTGCTGTCGGCATCGTGCCGCTGATTTTCGCGGCGATGCTGCACTTCGTACCAGTGTTGACACGCACCGGCAATCCCGGCCGTGGGCTGCGTTTGCTGCCCACGGCGGCTCAGATCAGCGGCCTGCTGGTCGTGGCCGCATTGCAGGGGCTGCTGCCATATTGGGTTCTGCATCCGGCGGCCTTGTCCGACCTGTTGCTGGCTCTCGTCCTGTTGTCGTGGATCGCCGTCCGCGCTCGTGCCGCGCTGGGCCGGCCGCACCCCGGCTGGCGCTGGTACGCGGCGGCGCTGGCCTGTCTGGTTCTGGCGCTGGCGGCGATTCTGACCATGGTCGTCTGGCCGCAGCAGTGGCCGGCGTTGCGCCTGTTGCACCTGCACTTGAATACCCTGGGCCTGGTCGGCCTGGCCGCGCTCGGCACCTTGCCGGTGCTGTTGCCGACCGCCTGCGCCCGGCCCGATCCCGCTGCCGGCGCCTGGCTCGGGCACTACCTGTGGTTGGCCCTCGGCGGCGTATTGTCGATCGCTGGCGGCAGCACACTGCATTGGACATTGGCTGCCGCTGGGAGTGGTCTGCTACTGGCAGCGCTGTTTAGCCTGCTGTTGCAGTGGAGGCGCAGTTTCGGTTTGCGCATATTGTTGGCTGATGGCGTTACCTGTTCGTTGCTGGCCGCTACCAGCGGTCTGGTGCTGACGCTGGTCGCCGGTCTGGCCCATGGGCTTGGCCTGATGTCGGCGCGGCCGACGTTGTCCGCCTGGGTGTTCGGCTTTCTGCTGCCGCTGGTTAGCGGCGCGCTCAGTCAATTGCTACCGGTCTGGCGCTGGCCGGGGCCGCAATTGCCATCACGGCTGGAAATGCGTTGCCGGTTGGCCACCGGCGGTGGCTGGCGGGCACTGTTGTTCTTCACCGCCGCTGCGCTGGCCCTGGCCAGCCGCGACCGCGTTGCCGTGGCGTGCGCCGTGGCGGCCCTGCTGCTGTTTGCCGTAGCACTGTTGCGCGCCATGCGCGTCCAGCGCATGGCGCGGTAAAATCACGTTTTTTCGCTTTTCAGGGCCACGCCATGCGCTATATCTCGACTCGCGGTCACGCCGCATCCCAGGCTTTCTGCGACATCCTTCTCGGCGGCCTGGCACCCGATGGCGGCCTCTACCTGCCGGAAAGCTATCCGCAGGTCAGTCGTAGCGAGCTCGACGCCTGGCGCCGGTTGTCCTACGCCGACCTGGCCTACGAGATCCTGGCCAAGTTCATCGACGACATTCCGGCCGCCGACCTCAAGGCCATCGCCGCCAAGACCTATACTGCCGATGTCTACCGTCACGCCCGCAACGGCGGCGACGCGAAACAGATCACGCCGCTGACCCGGTTGGAAGATGGCCTATATACACAAGAACTCTCGAACGGCCCGACGCTGGCCTTCAAGGACATGGCCATGCAGTTGCTCGGCAACCTGTTCGAGTACGTGCTGGACCAGCGCGGCGAGTCGATCAACATCCTTGGCGCCACGTCCGGCGACACTGGCTCGGCGGCCGAATATGCGATGCGCGGCAAGCACAACGTCAAGGTCTTCATGCTCTCGCCGGACGGCAAGATGAGTGCCTTCCAGCGCGCCCAGATGTATTCGCTGCAGGACGCCAACATCTTCAACATTGCCGTCACCGGCATGTTCGACGACGCCCAGGACATCGTGAAAGCGGTTTCCAACGACGCCGCCTTCAAGGCCCAATACAAAATCGGGGCGGTCAACTCGATCAACTGGGCGCGTGTCGTGGCGCAGATCGTCTATTACTTCCAGGGTTATTTCCTGGCCACGAAATCGAACGACGAACAGGTCGCCTTTGCCGTGCCCTCGGGCAATTTCGGCAATATCTGCGCCGGCCATATCGCCCGCCGGATGGGCTTGCCGATTGCCCGCCTGGTGCTGGCCACCAACGAGAACGACGTGCTCGACGAGTTTTTCCGTACCGGTGTCTACCGTCCGCGTACCTCGGTCGAAACCAGCGTCACCTCCAGCCCGTCGATGGATATTTCCAAGGCTTCCAATTTCGAGCGTTTCGTTTTCGATCTGGTCGGCCGCGATCCGGCGGTCATTCGCGAGCTATGGGCCAAGGTGGACAAGGGCGAGGCCTTCGACCTGTCGGCCACCCCGCACTGGGCCAAGATGGTGCAGTTTGGCTTCGTCTCCGGCAAGAGCACCCACCTCGACCGTATCAACACCATCCGCTTTGCCCACGGGCGCTATCACGTGATGCTCGACACCCATACCGCCGACGGCCTCAAGGTGGCGCTGGAACATCGCTTGCCGGGCGTACCGATGATTGTGCTGGAGACCGCCCAACCGGCCAAGTTCGAAGAAACCATCCGCGAGGCACTGGGCACCGAGCCGGTGCGTCCGGCCGATCTTGCTGGCATCGAAGCTTTGCCGCAGCGCGTTGTCGTCATGGCGCCGGATGTCGAGGCGGTCAAGCGCTTCATCGTCGAACGGGTCTGAGTGCTGCCGCCCAAAGGAAACGGGCCGCCTCTGGGCGGCCCTTGGTATTTTTGTGCTACAGGTAGATGACAGCCGGGAAGACGGCGACGGCGAGAACCAGCACCAGCCATTCCAGATTGTGCCGGGCCAGGAAACCGGTGAAATGCAGGACCAGAATGGTAATGGCGATCACATAGAACAGCGCGAACAACATGGGAACTCCCTGATTATCGGCTTGCCTGCGGGATTATGACCCCAAAGCCGCTGCGCCACCAGCAATAGCAGCGTCAGTCGACGAAGCGCATCGACAGATCAAGGGCCTTGACGTCCTTACTCAGCGCCCCGATCGAGATGCGGTCGACGCCGATCTCGGCGATGGCGCGGATGGTTTCCAGCGAGACGTTGCCGGAGGCTTCGAGCACAGCCCGGCCAGCATTGCGGCGGACCGCCTCGCGCATCGTATCGAGGCTGAAATTATCGAGCAGGATCATCGTCGCGCCGGCCGCCAGCGCGGTATCGAGCTCGTCGAGCGACTCGACCTCGATCTGGATGAAACGGCAGCGCTCGCCGGCCTGTTCGGCGATGCGGCGAGCTGCCGCCAGCGCTGGCGCGATACCGCCGGCAGCATGAATGTGGTTTTCCTTGATCAGGATGGCATCCCACAGTGCCAGCCGGTGATTGCCGCCGCCACCGCAGCGGACCGCGTATTTCTGGGCGATGCGCAGGCCGGGCAGAGTCTTGCGCGTATCGACCACCTGCGCCCGGGTGCCATCGATGGCATCGGCATAGCGGCGCGCCTTGCTGGCCACCGCCGACAGTAACTGGAGAAAATTGAGAGCGCTGCGCTCGGCCGAGAGCAGGGCGCGGGCGTTGGCCTCGATGTCGCACAACGTCTGGTTGGCGGCGATCCGCTCGCCGTCGGCGGCCTGCCAGATGATACGGGCCTGCGGGTCGAGGCGGCGCACGCATTCATCGAACCAGTCGCAACCGCAGAGCACGCCCGGTTCGCGCGAAATGACCGTGGCCCGGCTTCTCCGGTTGGCATCGATCAAGCTGGCGGTCAGGTCGCCGACACCGAGATCCTCCTCCAGGGCGGCGGTCACGTTGCGGGCGATTTCAGGAGCGAGCGGAACGGCGAAGTCGATAGTCATGGTGCGCGCGGTGGGCAGGTGAGAGGCGAATTGTACCGCCCGAACGACGCGCTGGCGTGCCGTTAGCGGCAACGGTGCAGCCAGTCGTTGAACACGCTGCGGGCAGCGTCGGCGACCTCGCCGGCGGTCAGGCCGACCGGTCCAACGCCGGCGGCGACCAGCCGGTCGGCAGCGGCCCCGTGCAGATGTACCCCGGCCAGCAGTGCTGGCACCGCCGGCCAGCACTGGCCGAGCAGGGCGAGCACCAGGCCGCTCAACACGTCGCCCATGCCGGCGCTGGCCATACCGGGATTGCCGTTATCGTTGATCCACCATGATCCATCCGCCGTCGCCACCACCGTACCGCAACCTTTGAGAGCGACGTGGCTGCGATAGCGGCGGGCAATCTCGCAGGCGGCGCCGAGGCGGTCGGCCTGAATCTCGGCAGCGGCGGTTTCCAGCAGACGCCCGGCCTCGGCCGGGTGCGGCGTCAGAATGGCCGGAACCCGGCGGCTGGCCAGGGACTGCTGCAAATTTTCTTCGCTGGCCACCAAGTTGAGCGCGTCGGCATCGAGCAGCAACGGCTGGTCAAGGGCGATGGCGGTTTCCAGCAGTTCTGAGGCCTCCAGCGAGATACCCAGGCCCGGACCGCAGGCCAGCGCAGCCAGCGCCGATTGCAGCAGCGCCTGCGGCCGGCGCAGCATCAGTTCCGGCTGTAGCGGGTCGAAACTCGGCGCCTGCGGATCGATCAGGCCGGCATAGACCCGGCCGGCGCCAAGTTTGAGCGCGGCACGGGCAGCCAGGAAAGTGGCGCCAACCATGGACGGGGCGCCGCCGACCACGCCGACGCTGCCGAAACTCCCCTTGTGGGTGTTTTTCAGACGTGGCGCGAGATGCTCGGCAAAGGTGGTGAGAGCGATGCGGCGGCCATCGGGCGGCAGTTCGGCCGGTGGGTCGAGATCGAGCCGGGTGAGGCGGAGTTGCCCGCAGTAATCGGGACCGTCGGCGGTTAACAGGCCCGGCTTGCCGGCAATGAAAGTCAGCGTGTGCGTGGCGCGAACCGCGATGCCCGGCACCGTGCCGCGCTCGGCATCGAGGCCGGAAGGGCAATCGAGCGCTAGCACCGGGCAGCGGTCGCGCCCGGCAATGTCGTTGATCGCGCCGATCAGCGCGGCATGGCGACCAGCCGGCGGGCGGGCGAGACCAATGCCGAACAGGCCGTCGATGACCAATGACCAACGGCTCTCGGCCGGGATCGCATTAATGGCATTGCCGCCGGCGGCAACGAAATCCCGCCAAGCGCCGGCCGCATCGGGTGGCAGGCGCTTGGCATCGCCGGCAAAGACCACGGTCACAGCGAAAAAGCGTTCGCGCAACAGACGGGCAACCACCAGGGCATCGCCGCCATTGTTGCCGGGGCCGGCCACGACGAGCACCGGCAGGCCGCCGGGTGTCACCAGTTCGCCGGCCCAGTCCGCCGCCGCCAAACCGGCGCGCTGCATCAGCCTATCGCCGGCATGGTGGCTTTCCAGTGCCCGCAAGGCCGGGCTGAGGTAGAGATCGTCGTCCATCAGATGATTCTAGCCCCAATAGATAGCGGCGGGTGAGGGTGGCTCGCAACCGCTACGGGTCAGCCTAATCGGTTTCCGGCCTTTTCTTGCCAGGGTCTGGGGAGTCGCCCACGGGCGGCATTTCGATCACGTCGTCGAACTTCATCTCCTCGACGAGGTAGGTGCGCCGCTCCGGGGCCACCCAGCGTCGCTCATCGGATACGCCGACGTCATGTCCGCGCCGGTCGTGGCCGCTGCGCCGATCATGTCCATCCCATGTTCCGTTGCTCATCGTCGTCCTTGGTTCCATCCCAGGGCTTGCGAGCGCGTTCTCCGGCGCATTGCCGCGAGCCCGAACAGGCCGGTCGCGCCGAGCAGCAGCGAAGCCGGCTCTGGTACCGAACTACCGCCTCCAGTAGGCTCACGCACTTCCAGGGTGTACCCCGGCCCCGTTCCACCGACGGAGAAGGGATCACCAACAAGAATGCCGTTTCTGCACGCATCCATGTAGCAATCCGTGTGGCCGAAGGCATAGGCGATAAAATCATAGGAGATGTTGACCGCCTGATTGGGCGCGAGCGTGCCGAGATCAATATCGAGCCATGTGTCCGACCAACTGTAATAATTTGGCTCTATGCCCCCCCGGCTGCCAAGAGCGTTGAACGAGAACGCCGAGCCGAAGTCGTTGCTGGTCGTTCCATCAGATCTGAATGCGACGGAGCGGTCGTAGATTTCGGCGCCATTCATGGAGATCGCTATCTGGAAGCCGGCTTCGCCTGTGCCGAAGTCTGGCAGGATGGTGAAGGCGCTTCCCCCGGTGAGCACCAGATGAAGCGTATAAGCGACTGATTCGGATGAGTCATTGAGAAGGGTGAAGGTGTTGGTGACCTTGCTCTGAGCCGAGAACTCACCAATGCCCTCGGCCCAGGCCAAGAATGTTCCATTCGCATAGGCGTCTGCGCCGACGCAAGTGCTGTAGTACACACATTCGTAGCCTCCCGCTGGTACCGTCACGGAGTTCGTTGTTGCCGGGCCGATAGAGGCAGACGACCATATGTTGCCGTCTTGTCCGAGAAAGGTTACGGCACCTGATATCGTCGCAAAATGGTTCATGATGATGCCCGCATTGGCGCTCGTGCACAGCAGCGCCATCATCAAGGTAATACCCATATAGGAAATACCTATATTTTTGATCTTCAAGATTTTCCCCTTTCATCAGGTTTTGTTGCCGTTTTGATCGTGTTTGATCGGAAGGTGCAAACTCGTATTGCTAAACAACACGAGTTTGCATTGCCCCAAAGGAGGGCTTTGCCATTCAGAACCTCATGGCAAACGGGTGCCGTTATGGCCGCCGGTGCATATGCCACAGCCGATCTCGCTGCTGGTGCTGAAAACGCTGCCGCCGCCTGTGATGTCCAGCGTGCCGTTGCTGGTCTGGCCGACGATGAGGTGGCCAGTAGTCCAGGGGTCCGCCTGAGGGCCAGCCGCAACCGGGGTGCCGCCGCCGGCGACCACGTCGCCACCGGTGACATTGCCTGCCTGCGCCGAAACCGCGAGCGTCAGCCCGGCGACCAGCCCGATCAGCGTGGCCGTGCTCCGTCCCGCTTTGCCGTGCGCCCTGGCGATTTCAGAAACCGCCTGCCAGACGCCCAGGCTGCGGTTGTAGATGGTTTTGTAGCTGCGGTTCATGCTTGGCCCCCTTGGCATCCCTGATGAGTAATGGCGCAAGATGATGAAGCCAACGCGCTGGCGTGTCTTATCGAATCTTGGCTTTTGTCATGTTTCCTGTCTTATGGTTCTTGTTTTTTTTATTGCCATGACCACTTGCCTGCGAAACTGGCGGGGCATGGTGCCGGTGTATTTCTTGAAAGCCAACAGGAACTGCGTATACGACTCGAAGCCGCTGGACAGGATAGTGTTAGGGAACCTCTGATCAAACCTCTTTTAGAGCACACACCCTCAAGTCAGCGGTTTTGAGAGTTTCAAGCCGACCCGGAAGTGAAATTTTTCGCCATATTTCGAGGCCATTTCGGCCTTCGATGCCCCTTTTCGGGCACAGCGGGCGGATTTTGCCCGTCAAGTCATCAAGGCTCTCCGCTTCAGATACAGATTGGTCAGGCCAATCAAGGAAAACACTTGCGCCGCATTCTTCATCAAGCCCACATACGCCGCCTGCGCGTGATCGCGCCCACAACACCCATACCGGCCAGCAGCATCGCCCAGGTCGTCGGTTCCGGTACGTTGGTAGTGATCGGCGTTTGGGTGAGGCTCACCATGCCCGCTCCGTCAAAGGTGAAACCGGCGACGAAAGCCTGCGGGTTGAGCGGATCCACCATGTTGATGGGATCGATGCCTTCCAGCCAGAAGCCGCTCACGGCAGAAGCGAAGGTGAACGTGCCGCCAACCGCGACATCACCGAGGAAATCACCGCGCGCGCCGCCGGCATCCAGCGCATAAATCTGATAGCCGTCCGCATCGGTGAGCGCGGTGGCGAAATGAGCCGATGCGATCAGTGGGCTGGCCGAATCGACTTGGTAGATATAGCCGACGGCTACATCCGGATCGACATAGACGCGCTGACCCGGTACGACTTCGAAATAGAACCGGTAGCCGCCTATATCTGGATCGAAATCACTCAGCAACGGCGTTCCCGGCGACCAGCCCGGCGGGCACGGCGGCATATCGAAGCCACCACAAACAGGCATAGGCGCAGCACTGGCGCTGCTGGCGACAAGCATGACAAACGCTGCCGTGATGATCAATTTCATATTTGTCCGCATGGTAAAACTCCTTGGCTGAATACATTCAGCGTGCCGATGCCGGGTTTGCCGACATTGAACTCACCCGCTGAATGCGGGGTTATGCAGAGGTTCCTTATACGGTTTGGGATGATGGGGCTAACGCGCGGACGTGTCTTATCGAATCCTGGCTTTTCTCATGAATCTTGTTCTTTTATTGCCATGATTACTTGTGCGCGAAACTGGCGGGGCACGGTGCCGGTGTATTTCCTGAAGGCCGACAGGAACTGCGTATATGACTCGAAACCGCTGGCCAGGGCGACCGCGGTCAGCGAGTCAGCGGGGTGGAGGCGCATCCAGCGGGTGGCCTGTTCGATGCGGCAGCGCAGAACGTACTGCCACAGGCTGATGCCTTTTGCTTTCTTGAACACCTTGCACAGATGGAAGGTGCTCAGGTTGACGCTGCCGGCGATGTCGGCAATGGAAAAATTCCGAGCCATGTGGGCATGGATGTAATCCTCCACGTATCCGAGCAGGGCTGGCGAGGCGTGTTGTCTGGAATGGGCGGCACACGGTTTGGCGGGCTGTCCGAACAGATCGACCAGACGCAGGCCGATGGCAGCGAGCAGGGTTTCGTTGAGTAGCCGTTCGCCGGGGCGATGCTCCCGCATGTGGGCGTGCAGGGCTCGTATGGTGTGCAGCAGCGGCGCGTCGCTGATACCGTCCAGATGGGTGTACAAGCGGGGTAATGCCATGTCTGTCCCAAGGATTTTTTGCAAAGCGGAAACGCTGACGGAGACGAACAGGACATCGAGTGGTTGATGCCATCGGCTGGCAAACGCATCGCCGGCGGCCAGGAAAAAGATGCGGTCCATCGTCATGATGCCGGACTGCAATCGGCCATTGACCCGCCACTCAATCGGCACGCACCGCGTACTCAGGGGTACGACGAAGCAGTGCTCGGCCATGATGGCCTCCGGCAGCATACCGGGCGGCAGCAGATGACGCTTGAACACGAAGCCGCCCCACTGCTGTGCCTGGCGTTCATTGAGCGCCTGGGTGTGAATGGCGGGAACAACGGTGCCGTCGGCGGTGACGGGAGGTATTTTGGCTTTGCGCATCATGTGAGTCTTGTTTTTATTGCCATGGCCGCTTGTGCGCGAAACTGGCCGGGCCGCTTCCGGCGGCGTCCGACGGTTGCCCGCGTGACGCTCGGGCACGGCGGTTCCATCGTAAAGGTCATGTCCATATCAATCTGGCAATGGCAGCAACGGATCAGACCTCACTGTGCGATTTGTGCGGGCGTAGCGCCAGTGTCAAATGTCATTCTTGATGTGGTTGGAGACGAAAAAAGTTTGCAGACAGGCTTTTGCGTCTCTACTGTCATTGCGAGACGCGTAGCGTCGTGGCAATCCAGACAACAACGTGGATTGCTTCGGCTACGCGCCTCGCAATGACGCAAAAAAGGGGGGCAGAAGTTTCCTCAGCCCCGCACGCGGGCCAGGGCTTCCAGCAGAACGTGGGCGGTGATGGGCTTGAACAGCACGGGCAGGCCGGCGGCACGCACGCGGTTGAGCGGTTCGGGGGCCGTTTCGCCGGTAATCAGCAGGGTGGGCAGCGCGGAGCCGGCTGGATCACTCAGTTTCAAGGCCAGGGCCAGGCCGTCGGCGCCATCGGCCAGGCGCAGGTCGCAGATGGCGATGTCAAACGGCGGGCCGTTGGCGCGCGATTGGGTCACGAGTTGCTCGGCCTGTTGGGGCGTGGCCGCGTGGGTCAGCGTGATGCCGTGGGTGCGCAGCAGTTCAGCCATGGCATGAGCGATGCTGTCTTCATCCTCCACCAGCAGCACATGGGTGATAGGCTGCGCGCCGGGGCGCGGCATGGTGACGGAGGGCGGGCCTTGTCCCTGTGCTGCCAGCAGCCCGGCGGGCGCGGCTGGCAGCACGACGCGAAAGCGGCTGCCGCGCCCGGGCCGGGAGTGCAGCCAGACGGGGTGGTCCAGCAGGCCCGACAGGCGCCGCACGATGGACAGACCGATGCCCAGACCACGTGAACGGTCGCGCCCGGGGTTGCCGATCTGGTAGAACTCGGCGAATACCTGCTCCTGCAATTCAGGCGCGATGCCGATGCCGGTGTCCACCACGTCGATCCACACGTGCGCGCCGCGTGCGCGTGCCCGCACGATGACGCCGCCGCGCGTTGTGTATTTGAGGGCGTTTTCGATCAGGTTGCCCAGCATTCGCTGCAGCAGTTGGGCATCGGTCTGCGCCCACAGCGGGGTGGCGCGTATGCGCAGTTGCAAGGCTTTCTCGTCGGCCTTGCCGATGAAGATGTGGTTGAGCGTCTGAAACAGCGGGTTCAGTGGCGTGGCGGTGATGGTGGGGGTGACGAGGCCAGCGTCCAGGCGTGAGACGTCGAGCATGGTGTCCAGCGATTGGCCCAGCATATTGACGGCACGCAGAAGCTGCTGCGCGTTGTCGTGCAGGGGGTGATCGTGCAACCCATTCTCCAGCACGGCGCCGAACATGCCGATGGCATGTACAGGCTGGCGCAGGTCATGGCTGGCGGCGGCCAGAAAACGGTTTTTTTCCTCGTTGGCCAGTTGCACTGCACGCACCTGCTCGGCCAGTTGTTTGTTCAGGGCTTCGTTCTCGAAGCGTATGCGTATCGAGTCCGCCAGCAGGCGGCAGTGGTCACGTCCGCTGCTCAAGCCCAGCACCAGGGCGAGCAGGGTGCAGAAGGCCAGGAAGTATTCACGCATATCGTGCCCATGCCACAGCAATGCGGCAGCCAGACTCAACAGCGGGGGCAGCAGGAAGGCAAGCACAGTCGACCAGCGCGGCGTCACCACGTTCAGGCCAGCGCCACACATCATGATGAGCACCGCTGTAGTGGCCAGAACGAGGGGAAAGTCCTGCATCGGCATGAACAGCCAGGGCGCCAGCCCCCAGGTAAGGCCGTGGGAGAGTAGTGCCTGGAGGTAAAGGTTCAGCCAGCGTTGGTACTCTGGCAACGTGGCCGGTTTGCGCCTGATAAGGAGTGGGATGTACACGGCCCACGAGACGGCGCGCAAGGCCAGCCACCACCAGATATGCGCATTGCCACTGAGCCAGTAATTGAACGATGCGTAGGCCAGAGGGAGGATGAAGGTGGGGTACGGGCCACTGGTACGGCAGATGGCGTACAGCATGCCCACCTGGGCGCAGAAGACACGTTCGTCAATCGGGGCCGAGCTGGTGGAGGATGCGGGCAGGGTTGCCATCGTAGGGGTCGATCAGCGCAGTTGGCTGATGAGTTCTGCGCGGGTACGCACGTTGAACATCAGCAGCAGCGTGGAGACGTGGTTTCTGACGGTGCCTTCAGCCAGACAGGAGTGTTGGGCAATTTCACGGTTGGATTGACCGGCCAGCAACCCGTCGAGTATGTCGGACTGGCGCTGGCTCAGATGCAGGGGTTGGCCTGTGGGCGTGCACACGGTGCGCATGGTGCCGTTGTGCGGTGTGTTCTCCAGTGGCGTGGATGCGTCGGGGCACTCGCACTGCACGGGGGTGACGGGCTGGGCCAGCAGCCCCTGGGAGCGCATGTAGGCGATGACATCGGTCATCTGGCCGGCTTTGGTGAAATAGGCGCGGGCGCCGACTTGCAGCGCTTGCAGCTTGAGTGCGGGGTCGCTATCGCCCGACAGCACGGCAATGGGCGCGTCGGGGAAGCGGGCCAGAAATTCGCGCAGACCGGACAGGCCATGCGCGTCGGGCAGGTGCAAGTCCAGCAGCACCAGCGAAATGGTGTCCTGGTGCAGGGCGTACTGGCACAACGCTTTGGCGAGCGTGCTGACTTCAAGCATGGAAGGCGACGACTGTGCGTTGTTTTTCTGCGCAGAGATCAGGGTGCTCAACCCCAGGCGCACGAGTTCATGGTCATCCACCACCATGAATTGGGGAGCGAATGTCATAGGGAAAACCCGGGGGGGAATTGGAAGGCATCACCCAAACATTTTATACGCCGCGTGGCTGACAGGTGAGTGACAAATGTCATTGGGCGAGATAAAGCCCGTAGTTGAATCGGCGGGTCAAGACCCGCCGATTCAAGGAATGCCCACGGTATATGCCGGGAATGCTGCCAGATGCTCTGATTGCGCGCTTGTAGTTGGGTTTGTAACTGCGGTTCAAGATGGGCCCCCTGGCATCCCTGATGAGCAACAGCGCAGAATGATGAAGCCAACGTGTGGGGGCGTCTTATCGAATCTTGGCTTTTCTCATGAATCTTGTTCTTTTATTGCCATGATTACTTGTGCGCGAAACTGGCGGGGCACGGTGCCAGTGTATTTCCTGAAGGCCGACAGGAACTGCGTATATGACTCGAAACCACTGGCCAGGGCGACCGCGGTCAGCGAGTCACCGGGGTGGAGGCACATCCAGCGGGTGGCCTGTTCGATGCGGCAGCGCAGAACGTACTGCCACAGGCTGATGCCTTTCATTTTCTTGAACATCCTGCACAGGTAGAAGGTGTTTAGGTTGACGCTGCCGGCGATGTCGGCAATGGAAAAATTCCGCGCCAGATTGGCGTGGATGTAGTCCTCCACGTATTCGAGCAGGGCCGGCGAGGCGGTGTGTTGCCTGAAATCAGCGGTGCTCCACGGTTCGGCGGGTTGTCCGAACAAATCGACCAGGCGCAGGCCGATGGCGGCGAGCAGAGTTTCGTTGAGCAGCCGTCCGCCGGGACGATGCTCCCGCAGATGGGCATGCAGGGCTTGCAGGGTATATAGCAGCGGCGCGTCGCTGATACCGTCCAGATGGGTGTACAAGTGGGGTATTGAGATGTCTCCCCCCAGGATTTTTTGCAGAGCGGAAACGGAGACGGAGACGGAGACGAACAAGGCGTCGAGCGGTCGATGCCACTGGCTGGCAAGCGCATCACCGGCCGCCCGGAAGAAGATGTGGTCCATCGTCATGGCGCCAGACTGCAATCGGCCATTGATCCACCACTCGATCGGCACGCGCCGGGTGTTCAGGGGCACGGCGAAGCAGTGCTCGGCCATGATGCTTTCCGACAACATGCCGGGCGGCGCCAGATGGCGCTCGAACACGAAACCGTCCCACTGTTGCGCCTGGCTGCCGTAGAGCGCCTGAGTGTGAATGGCGGGGACGACAGTACCGTCGGCGGTGACGGCCTTGAACTGGGTGATGAAGGATACTTCGGGCATGACGGTATATGGTGAAGCCAACGCGCTGGCGCGTCTTGTCGAATCTTGGCTTTTGTTATGTTTCTTGCTTTTTTCGTCATGACCACTTGCGTGCGGAACGTTTTGCTTGTTTCTTCAGGCGGTTCGGTTCCGCGTTGATGCGTTTCCTCCGTTAAAGCACTTTTCAATTTATGGCAATTTCGCGCCGGTTACCAGGGACGGCAATCAGCGCTTGATCACGGGTCGATCTTCAATTCAGCGCGGCCGACAGCTTGCGCCGGTATTCACGGACCAGATCGTCGTACTGCTCGCCGGCCAGGGCTTCGAAGAGTTGCAGCAGCGCCTTGCGGCCGGCGCCTTCGTCGAAGAAACGGTCGCGGCGGACGACTTCGAGCGCTGCTTCGAGCGCTTCGCGGAAGCGGTTCTGGGCGGCGTAGGCACGGGCCAGTTCGAGGCGCGTGGCGTGGTCGTCCGGGTTGGCGGCGAGTTTTGCCTCCAGCGGCGCCGTGTCGGCGGAGCCGGCGGCCAGCGCCAGGCGGGCGCGCAGGGCGGCGGCGCGGGCGCTTTCTTGCGCGTATTCGGCGGCCAGCAGTTGTTGCGCCTCGTCGTTGCGGCCGAGTCCAATCAGCAGTTCGGCGGCGTCGAGGCGGATAGCTTCATCGTTGGGGGCTTGGCGGCTGGCTTCGGCCAGGATAGCAAGCGCGGCTTCGGGCTGGCCTTCGGCAGCCAGTGCGGCAGCCTGTTCGCGTGGCGAGGCGGTAGCTGGTCCGGCCGGCAGCGCGACGCGGTCGATGAAGGCGCGCAACTGGTTTTCCGGCAGGGCGCCGTTGAACTCGTCGACCAGTTGGCCCTGGAACAGCACTTTGACCGAGGGAATGCTGCGCACGCCGAAATGCTGTGCCAGTTCCTGGTTTTCGTCGGCATTGACCTTGGCCAGCAGGAAGCGCCCGGCATATTCCTCGGCCAGTTTTTCCAGCAGCGGCTTCAGAACCTTGCATGGCTCGCACCACGGGGCCCAAAAGTCGACCAGCACCGGCACGGTCTCGGCCGGCAGCAGTACCTTGGCTTCAAATTCTTCGAGGGAAATGTCAAAGGCGAATGGGGACATAGGAATCTCGGTTACAGGATGGGGGTCGGGCGAATTCTAACGCCAGCTTGGCAGCGGCGGGAAAGTACAGACGCAGCATGCTTATCAAGTTGGCGGCAGGATTTGGACAATTGAATCTGGCCTGCGCTTGGGGTAGTTCGTCGCGCACCGTGTGCCGTCCGGCACGCTCCTGGTTTGGGTATTCGCTGCTTTTCGGCTACAATTTCAATTTCCCGCAGCCTGTCTTTACATGACCAAATTTGTTTTCGTTACGGGTGGTGTCGTGTCCTCGTTGGGCAAAGGCATTGCCGCCGCGTCGCTGGGGGCCATTCTGGAATCGCGCGGCATCAAGGTTACCCATCTCAAGCTTGACCCCTACATCAACGTCGATCCCGGCACGATGAGTCCCTTCCAGCATGGGGAGGTGTTCGTCACCGAGGATGGTGCCGAAACCGACCTCGATCTGGGGCACTACGAGCGCTTCACTAGCGCCAAGATGACCAAGCGCAACAATTTCACCACCGGCCAGGTGTACGACTCGGTGCTGAAGAAGGAGCGGCGCGGCGAATATCTCGGCAAGACGGTCCAGGTCATTCCGCATATCACCGACGAAATCAAGGGTAAGGTCAAGGCTGGCGCCGAGGGTGCCGACGTGGCCATCGTCGAGGTGGGCGGCACGGTCGGCGACATCGAGTCGTTGCCCTTCCTTGAGGCGATTCGCCAGATGGGCATCGAGGAGGGCCGCAACAACGTCTGCTACATGCATCTGACCTTGCTGCCCTACATTCCGACCGCCGGCGAACTGAAGACCAAGCCGACCCAGCATTCGGTCAAGGAATTGCGCGAGATCGGTATCCAGCCGGACATCCTGCTCTGCCGTGCCGACCGTTCGATCCCGGTCGAGGAGCGGCGCAAGATTGCGCTGTTCTGCAACGTCATGCCGGAAGCCGTGATCGAGTGCCTGGATGCCGATTCGATCTACAAGATCCCGGGCATGCTGCACGAGCAGATGCTCGACGAGATCGTCTGCCACAAGCTCAACATCCTGGCCAAGGCCGCCGACCTGTCGGTGTGGGAGAAGCTGATCGAGGCCATGGAGCATCCGCAGAACACGGTGCGCATCGCCTTCGTCGGCAAATATGTCGACCTGACCGAGTCTTACAAGTCGCTGATCGAGGCGATCAAGCACGCCGGCATCCACACTCGCTGCAAGGTCGATATCGAGTACATCGATTCCGAGAGCATCGAGAAGGACGGTACCGGCGTGCTCGAGCGCATGGATGCCATCCTGGTGCCGGGCGGTTTCGGCAGGCGCGGCACTGAGGGCAAGATCGCGGCGATTCGCTACGCCCGCGAGCACAAGGTGCCTTACCTCGGCATTTGCCTCGGCATGCAGATGGCCGTCGTCGAATTCGCCCGCCACGTCGCTGGCTTGGAAGGGGCACATTCCACCGAGTTCGTCCCCGACACGCCCTACCCGGTGATCGGCCTGATTACCGAATGGCTCGACGCTTCCGGCAAGGTCGAGAAACGTGGCGAGGATTCCGACCTTGGCGGCACCATGCGCCTCGGCGCCCAGGTCTGTCGCCTGGCCGAAGGTTCGCTAGCCCGCGACATCTATGGCGCCGGCGAAATCACCGAGCGCCACCGTCATCGCTACGAAGTCAACAACACGCTGCTGGCCCGCCTCGAAGAAAAAGGTCTGGTCGTTTCCGGTCGCGCACCTGGCACCGATCTGTGCGAAATGGTCGAATTGTCAGCTGACGTTCACCCCTGGTTCGTCGCCTGCCAGTTCCATCCGGAATTCACCTCCAACCCGCGGCAAGGCCATCCGCTGTTTACTTCCTACGTGAAGGCGGCCCTGGCCAGTCAACAGCAGGCGGAAGCGAAGTGAATCTGTGCGGCTTCGAGGCCGGTCTCGACCAGCCCCTGTTCCTGATCGCCGGGCCGTGCACGGCGGAATCCGAACAACTGTGCCTGGATGTCGCCGGCCACTTGAAAGAAATCTGCGCCCGGCTGGGTATCCACTACATCTTCAAGGCTTCCTACGACAAGGCCAATCGCAGTTCCGGCAAGTCGGTGCGCGGGCTGGGCATCGACGAGGGGCTGCGCATTCTGTCCGAGGTGCGGCGCCAACTCGGCGTGCCGGTGCTGACCGACGTCCACGCGATTGACCAGATCGCCCAGGTGGCGGCTGCCGTTGACGTGTTGCAGACACCGGCTTTCCTCTGCCGGCAGACCGACTTCATCCACGCCGTGGCGGCTTGCGGCAAGCCGGTAAACATCAAGAAAGGCCAGTTCCTAGCGCCGGGCGACATGAAAAACGTCATCGCCAAGGCCCGCGAGGTCAACAACGGCGCTGACAACCTGCTGGTCTGCGAGCGCGGCGCATCCTTCGGCTACAACAACCTAGTCTCCGACATGCGCTCGCTGGCCATCATGCGCGAAACCGGCTGCCCGGTGGTTTTCGACGCCACCCATTCAGTACAGTTGCCGGGCGGGCAGGGGACGACTTCCGGCGGTCAGCGCGAATTCGTCCCAGTGCTGGCGCGGGCGGCAGTGGCGGTCGGCATTTCCGGCCTGTTCATGGAAACTCATCCGTGCCCGGAGAAGGCTTGGTCGGATGGTCCCAATAGTTGGCCGCTGGAGCGCATGGAGAGCTTGCTGACGACGTTAGTAGCGCTCGATAAGGCGACCAAGGTGGCTGGGTTCGAGGAACTGTGGTGAACTCGGTGCTGGCCATCGTCACTGTTAATAATTTGCTTTAATTTGTCTTCTTAACATTCTGTTTATAAGGAAGAAACATGAGTTCAATCGTTGATGTCGTCGCCCGTGAAATCCTCGATTCCCGCGGCAACCCTACGGTCGAGGCCGATGTGCTGCTCGAATCGGGCGTCATGGGCCGGGCTGCCGTGCCGTCTGGTGCTTCGACCGGCTCGCGCGAGGCGATCGAGTTGCGCGACGGCGACAAGAGCCGTTATCTCGGCAAGGGTGTGATGCAAGCGATCGAGAACATCAACACCGAAATTTCCGAGGCGATCATCGGTCTTGACGCTCAGGAGCAGGCTTTTATCGACCAAACGATGATCGAACTCGACGGCACTGACAACAAGTCGCGTTTGGGCGCCAATGCCATCCTTGCCGTGTCGATGGCCGTCGCCAAGGCCGCCGCCGAGGAATCCGGCCTACCGCTATACCGTTACTTCGGCGGTATGAGCCCGATGCAGATGCCGGTGCCGATGATGAACATCATCAACGGCGGCGCGCATGCCAACAACAGTCTGGATATCCAGGAATTCATGGTGATGCCGGTCGGTGCCAACACTTTCCGTGAAGCCCTGCGCTGCGGCGCCGAAATTTTCCACGCGCTGAAGAAGTTGCTGGACAAGGCCGGCCACTCGACCGCCGTCGGCGACGAAGGCGGTTTCGCACCGAACTTGGGCAGCCATGCCGAAGCTCTGCAGATCATCATGCAGGCGATCGAGGCCGCCGGCTACGTGCCCGGCCAGGACGTGCTGCTGGCGCTCGACTGCGCCGCCTCTGAGTTCTACAAGGACGGCAAGTACCACCTGTCCGGCGAGGGCCTGCAACTGACCTCGACGCAGTTCACCGATTACTTGGCCAACTTGGCCGACCAGTTCCCGATCGTCTCGATCGAGGACGGCATGGCCGAAGGCGATTGGGATGGTTGGAAGCAACTGACCGACCGCTTGGGCGCCAAGGTGCAGATCGTTGGCGACGACCTGTTCGTCACCAACACCAAAATCCTCAAGGAAGGCATCCAGAAGGGCATCGCCAACTCGATCCTGATCAAGATCAACCAGATCGGCACGCTGTCGGAAACCTTTGCCGCCATCGAGATGGCCAAGCGCGCCGGCTACACGGCGGTGATCTCGCACCGTTCGGGCGAGACCGAGGACAGCACCATCGCTGACATCGCCGTCGGCCTCAATGCCGGCCAGATTAAGACCGGCTCCTTGTCGCGCTCCGATCGTATCGCCAAGTACAACCAGTTGATCCGTATCGAGGAAGACCTGGGCGATACCGCTTCCTACCCGGGCCGCGAGACGTTCTACAACCTGCGCTGATCACGTGCCATGCGCTGGCTGACGGGCGGCCTGATCGCCCTGATCGTCCTCCTGCAATACCCGCTGTGGCTGGGTAAGGGGGGATGGCTTCGGGTCTGGGAGCACGACCGTCAGTTACAGGTGCAGAAGGAAGCGACGAAGAAGCTGGAAATTCGGAACGCGGGCCTCGATGCCGAGGTCCGCGATCTGAAGCAGGGTTACGACGCCATCGAGGAACGGGCTCGCTTCGAACTGGGGATGATCCGCCAGGACGAGAATTTCGTGCAGATTCCCGAAAGGGCTCCCGGCAAATAGAAAACAAAGGCGTCGACCCCGGTCGGGTGTCTCCATTAGAATGGGTCTCAGCAGTCCATCGACGACAGCGCTCCAGGAGAACACCATGCTGCTCAACGCTGGCGAGACCGCCCCGTCATTTTCCTTGCCAGACGCCGATATGGAGACTGTTGATCTGGCTTCATATCTCGGACGGAAGAACATCGTGCTGTTCTTCTATGCCAAGGATGGAACGCCCTGCTGCATTCGGGAAGCAACTGACTTTTCCGATCACGACAAGGAATTCAGCGAGCAGAATTGCCTGGTGTTCGGTATCAGCCGCGACGATTGCCTGCAGCACGCGGAATTCCGCGACCGGGAAGGCATCGGGCTGGCCTTGCTATCGGACGCCGACGGCAAAGTGTGCAAGCAGTACGGCGTCTGGCAGGCCAAGGAAGTGGACGGCCGGAAGAAATTCGGCATCGTCCGTTCCACCTTCATCATCGATCGTGCGGGTATCATTCGCCACGCGCTGTACAACATCAATACCAAAGGCCATGCACTCGATGTGCTGCGCCTCGTCAAGGAAATGAATTCATGAACATGCAGGTTGCCAAGGATACCGTCATCACCCTCGACTACCACGTCACCGATCCCGATGGCGAGGTCGTCGACGAAGGGCGCGAGCCCATCGTCTACCTGCACGGCGGGTACGACGACATCTTCCCGAAGATCGAAGAGGCGCTACAGGGAAAGAAGATCGGCGAATCGATTCAGGTCAAGCTGCAACCGGACGAAGCCTTCGGCGACTATGACGCCGAAATGGTCGAGATCGAGCCGCGCCAGGACTTCCCCAAGGAATTGCAGGTCGGCATGCAGTTTGAGGGCGGCCCGGAAGATGGCGACGATGATGAATTAGTCATCTATCGCGTCACCGACATCACCGACGACAAGGTGGTACTCGACGGCAACCATCCGCTCGCCGGCATGGCGCTGGTCTTCACTTGCACCGTGCGAACCATTCGCCCCGCCAGCGCCGAGGAAATCGAGCACGGCCACGTGCACGACCCGGATGACGACGAGGAAACCTGCCACTGAGTTCCGCTCCGCCGATGCCCCTCCAATGCCCGTTGCGACGGGCATTGTCGTTTCTGGCGAGGGTATGTTCCTGGATACGTTGGCACATGTACTGTACAAACATACAGTCATTGACTATATTGCACCCATGGGCGGCGGCTAAGGTGCGCCGCATCCTCTGCAATCGACTTTGACATGGGAGCCGACATGAAACATATCCAGGCGTGGTTCGAGCGGATCGCCGGTATTTCACGGGATGAGATGGCGCGTCTGGCACGGGCCAGGGAAATTTTTGCGGCCAGCGATACCGATCTGGCCAGTCTCCAGTTGCCAGCCTGCTGGCGCCGGTCGTCGCGTATCCGGACGAGCGGCGGTTAAATCTGGAGCATCGGGCTTGAGGCCGGTTCCGAATACCGGCCTGGTTCGTTCAGCGCAGCAGGTTTTTCAAGGCATACAGCGCGTCAAGCGCCTCGCGCGGTGTCAGGCTGTCCGGGTCGAGGACGGCCAGTCGTTCAACAACCGGGTGCGGCGGCGATTCCACCACTTCGGGTTCCGGTGCGCCTTGGGCGAAGAGATCGGGCTGTAGCGGATCGACGGCGGCGCGTTGCTCGAATTCGCGCAACTGCTTGCGTGCGGCGCGCACCACGGTGGGCGGAATGCCAGCCAAGGCGGCGACCTGGATGCCGTAGCTCTGGTTGGCCGGGCCTTCCTCGACGGCGTGCATGAAGATGATGCGATCGTTGTGTTCGACGGCGCCGAGATGGACGTTGGCCAGTTCGGCGTATTCGTGCGCCAACCGTGTCAACTCGAAATAGTGGGTGGCAAACAGCGTCAGGCTGCGGTTCTTCTCGACCAGATGGCGCAGGATGGCAAAGGCCAGTGCCATGCCGTCGAAGGTCGAGGTGCCGCGGCCAATCTCGTCCATCAGCACGAGACTCTGGGCGGTGGCGTGGTGCAGGATGGCGGCGGCTTCGGTCATCTCGACCATGAAGGTCGAGCGGCCCGAGGCGAGGTCGTCGGAAGCGCCGATGCGGGTGAAGATGCGGTCGAGCGGCCCGAGCGTGCAGCGGTCTGCTGGCACGTAGCTGCCGATGTGGGCGAGCAGGGCAATCAGCGCCACTTGGCGCATGTAGGTGGATTTGCCGCCCATGTTCGGGCCGGTGATCAATAGCAGGCGCCGCTCGTCGGCGAGGAGGCAGTCGTTGGCGATGAAGGTCTCGGCCTGGTTGGCCAGTTCGTTCTCGACCACCGGATGGCGGCCGCCGACGACAGCCAGCCGGGTCTCGGCGACGAATTCCGGCTGGCACCAGTTGCGCTTCAGCGCCGACTCGGCGAAGCCGGCCAGCAGGTCGAGCTGGGCGACGGCGCGGGCGATGGTCTGTAGCGTCGGGACGACCGGCAGCAGCGCATCGAGGATCTGCTCGTAGAGCAGCTTTTCGCGGGCCAGCGAACGCTCCTGCGCCGACAGCGCCTTGTCCTCGAAGGCTTTCAGTTCCGGCGTGATGTAGCGCTCGGCGTTCTTCAGCGTCTGGCGGCGGCGGTAGTCGTCGGGAATCTTGTCGACATTGGCGTGCGTAACCTCGATGTAGAAGCCGTGTACCTTGTTGTACTCAACCTTGAGGCTGGCGATGCCGGTACGTTCGCGTTCGCGCGCTTCCATGTCGACTAGGAAGGCGCCACAGTTGTCGTTCAGCGACCGCAACTCGTCGAGATCGGCATCGAAGCCCGGAGCGATCACGCCGCCGTCGCGCACCTGGGCGCCGGGTTCGGCGGCGATGGCGCGGACCAGCAGATCGAGCGCCGCGGCCGGCGCGTCAAGTTCGTCGAAGGTCTGCGTCAGCAGGTCGGAAACTGTACCGGCCAGTGGCGCACGCAGTTCCGGCAAACGCAACAGCGATTCGCGCAGGCTGGCCAGGTCGCGCGGCCGGGCGTTCCGCAGTGCGATACGGCCGGCAATGCGCTCGATGTCGGCGATACCACGCAACGCTCTGCGCACCTCGCCGGCCAAACGGCCGACATCGTCAAGCAGCGCTGCGACGGCGCCGTGGCGAGCGGCGGGAACCGCCCGGTCGCGCAGCGGATGGTGCAGGGTATGGCGCAACAGGCGCGAACCCATGCTGGTAATACAGTTGTCGAGCAGCGAAAACAACGTCGGCGACGGCTGGCCGCGCAGCGTTTCGGTCAGTTCCAGATTGCGCCGGGTAGCGAGGTCAAGGCCGAGATAGGCGCTTTCCATTTCCACCGTCAGCCCGCGCAGATGCGGCAATTTCCCCGACTGCGTCGCCTGCGCATACTGCAGCAGGGCGCCGGCCGCAGCAATCGCCGGCTTCAGCCCTTCAGCACCGAAACCGACCAGTGAGGCGACGGCAAACTGTTCGCACAGCAAGCGCCGGGCCGAATCGACATCGAAGAACCAATCCGGCTGGCGGGTACGGGCAGCGTCGAGCCCAAAGTTGGGTGTCCAGCTTTCCGGATGGAGGATTTCCGCTGGCCGGATGCGTTCCAGCGTCGCCGGAATCTGCTCGGCTGCCACCTCGATCAGGATAAATTCGCCACTGGCGAGGTTCAACCGGGCAATGCCAGCCGTATTGCGCAAGGTCGTCACGGCCAGTAGCCAGATATCCTGCTTGTCGTCGACCAGCGAGGCATCGGTCAGCGTGCCCGGCGTCACGATACGCGACACTGCGCGCTCGACCGGCCCCTTGCTGGTTGCCGGATCGCCGATCTGCTCGCAAATCACCGCCGATTCACCCATCTTCACCAGGCGGGCGAGATAAGGTTCGAGCGAATGGAAGGGTATACCGGCCATCTTGATCGGGATGCCGGCCGACTGGCCGCGCGTGGTCAGCGTAATGTCGAGCAGGCGCGCTGCCTTCTCAGCATCCTCGTAGAACAACTCATAGAAATCGCCCATCCGGTAGAAGAGCAGGGTGTGCGGATGCTGTGCCTTGAGCGCCAGGTACTGCCGCATCATCGGGGTGTGCTTGGTGAGGTCCCCGGCGGTTTCGTTATTGTCTTTCGGGTTCAATGGTCGACTCGTGTTTGTCTGGGCGGGATTGGGTATATCAGCCCGTGATCCGACTCTCAAATGCGGCATTTTCGCCGAAGGTGCGGTTCATCACAAACTGTGTTGATACTTGGTTGGCGGCAAGCTGCGCTATGGCGCCGTTGGGTTCATTTCCCGTTCCCGTTTCATGAACGAAGCGGCCAGCACCGCCAGTGCCAAGACCAAGGCCAGGAACAGGAAGCCTTGGGCATAGGCGGTGTAGATACCGGGCGGCATGATGCCATATACCGTTTCGCGCCATTCGACGAAGACGGCCATGATCGCCACACCCATGACGCCACCCAGTTGTCGGGCATAGCTGACGACCACCGAGGATTGCCCGAGCTGGTGCGGCTCCATGTAGCGCAGCGTTGCCAGGTTCAAGGCAGGCAGGATCATACCGAGGCCAATGCGCCCAATCACCGTCGCCGCGATAATCGCCAAGTAGGAAATGGTGCCGCCGAGAGCGGCAAAAATCAGAAAGGAGGCGCCGAAGACGGTCAGCCCCAGCACCGTCAGCCATTTCGGGGCGTAATGGTCGGCCATCCGACCGGCCAGTGGCAGCATGGCGACCAGCGCGATGCCGGAGGGCAGCAGGGCCATGCCGGCCGAACTGGCGGAGAACGACAGGGCGTTCTGCAGGAATACTGGGATCAGGTAGGTCGAGCCGTACAGGCCGAAGCCGTAGGCGAAGGAGACGATCGTTCCCATCGAAAAGGTGCGTTGCTCGAACAGCCGCAAGTTGATGATCGGCTGCTCTTTGCGTTTGGCATGGCGGTAGTAAAACCCAGCACCACCGACGACGAGCAGGCTTTGGCCCAGCATCCACGGCGAGGCAAGGCCGCTGTGCTGGAGACTGGAGACGCACTCAATCAGCGCGATAGCGCTCAGGGTCAGCCAGCCCAGGCCGGGCCAGTCGAAGGGCTTGGCTTCGATCCGGCGCGGCGCCGGCAGCAGGCGAATGGCGGCTAGGCCGGCGATGACGGCAAAGGGTGTGCCGAGGAGGAAAATCGACTCCCAGCCGAAACGGTCGAGTAAAACGCCGCCCAGGGCCGGAGCAATGGCCGGCGTCAGGGCAATACCGAAGATCAGCAGACCAGAGGCGCGGCCCTGGATTTCTGGCGGAAACAGACGCATCAGCGCCAGCGTACCCATCGGTTGCAGGATACCGGCGGCGACGCCTTGCAGGATGCGGGTAACGACGACGAGCGTGAAGGTCGGCGCGAGGAAACCGGCAATGCTGGCCAAGAGCAGAATGCCCAAGGCCAAGAGGAAAACGGTGCGAAAGCCTAGACGGTCGAGCAGCCAGGAGGTCGGCAGCATGGAAACGGTCATCGCTGCCAGGAAACCGGTCATCGCCCACTGAACATGGTCCTGACCGAGTCCAAAATGCCTGGCCAGCGCCGGAACGGCAACGTTGAAGCTGGAGGTGCACAAGACGCTCGCCACCGTCCCGAGACTGAGAACGAACAGCACGATCCATTTGTAATTTTGGCCGTAATGCGCAGACAGCGCATCGAAAGAGGCGGGGCGGAACAGTCTCATTATGGCGGCAGGTAAGGAAAGCCCCCGATTTTCAGAGGCTCCACAGATCCCGCGTAGAACAAAGTTTTCCGGGCTACTGCTCCGGCAATTTCGAGAAACTCCCCATCTGGGCTGAAAGGACAAACGGAAACAACCCTTAATTGCCGGGTGAGCAGTACGCGGATTTAATTGAGCGCAGCGAATTGGGCGTTGATATCCGAGATCAAATTCCTGATCCAGCGGTTTACGCTGGGATGAATTATCGGTTGGTCCGGATTTTCTGGATTGGGAGCATATCCCAGATTTCTACTGTCTTTGTAAACGATATCGTACTGGTTGTTATGGAATTTGATGGTCAAATCCAGCGAATGGGAGCGTATGGACAGGTGCGCGTTCAGAGTACCATCCGTGTTTTTGCTGATAACCCAGCCATGCATGGCGCCCGCACGTGCAACGGCATCCTCGTTTTTTTTCGTGGCTTCGGGTGTATTCAGGGCCGGGATGGGATTATTGAGAAAAAGCTCCATGGGTACTCCCGCGCGGGCAGCATAAGCTCCAGAGTAAACTCCCAGCGCCAGCACGAAGGAGATGACGATTTTGCCAAATAGCTTCATGTGGAAGCTCCTTTTCATAAAACAGTGATACTGACGATTGCTCAACCCCAACGCTGGAAGATCAACGATGTATTGACGCCGCCAAAAGCAAAATTGTTGTTCATCACGTACTCATGGTGTGCGCTGCGCGGCCCATTCATGATGTAGTCCAGTTCCCCGCATCGTGGGTCGGGCTGTGTCAGATTGAGCGTCGCATGATAGCGATCGTGATTCATCATCTCAATGCTGAACCACGATTCCAGCGACCCGCAGGCGCCCAGCGTATGGCCCAGATAGCTCTTCTGCGAACTGATCATCATATTGGGGCCGAATACGGCTAGAGTCGCGTGGGATTCGGCGATATCACCTTGTTCAGTGGCGGTACCGTGACCATTTACATAGCCGATGGCCTGCGGCGGCAGTCCGGCATCGGCCAGCGCCAGCTCCATGGCGACCTGCATGGTAGCCGCTTGGGGCCGCGTGATGTGGCTGCCGTCGGAATTGCTGCCGAAACCGACGATTTCCGCATGGATTCGCGCGCCGCGGGCCTGCGCGTGTTCGAGCGATTCCAGCACGAAAATGCCGGCTCCTTCGCCGATCACCAAGCCGTCGCGCTGGCTGTCGTAGGGGCGCGGCGTCAGTTCGGGCGTGGTGTTTTTTTGGCTCGTGGCATAGAGCGCGTCAAAAACGACGGCTTCGCTGGCGCACAGTTCCTCGGCGCCGCCGGCCAGCATCATGGACTGCCGGCCAAAGCGGATGGCTTCGTAAGCATAGCCTATGCCCTGACTGCCCGAGGTGCAGGCGCTGGAAGTGGGAATGATGCGGCCTTTGAGCTCGAAAAATATGCTGATGTTCGCCGCTGTGGTGTGCGGCATCATGCGCACATAGGTGTTGGCGTTCAGATCGTCCGTCACATTATTCAGCAGCATGTTGCCAAAGGCACGGATTTCCGCAGTGCTGCCGGTAGAAGAGCCGCAGGCCACGCCCATGCGGCCATCCTTGATACGGGGATCGTTGAGCAGACCGGCGTCGTCCAGGGCGCGTTCGGCGGCGCATACGGCCAGTTGTGAGACTCTTCCCATGCTGCGCAGTTGCTTGCGCGTCCAGTGCACCGGCGCGGAAAAGCCGATCACAGGAGCGGCCAGGCGGGTGTTGAGGTCGACGTATCTGTCCCATTCCGGCATGACGCGCACGGCATTCCGGTTGGAGAGAAAACCCGCCTCAATCGAAGCCCAGTCAGAACCCAGCGCACTGATGCCGGCCATACCAGTGATGACGACACGGTGCATCAGCATAATCCTCCATTGACCGCCAGAACCTGTCGGGTGATATAAGAGGCGGAGGGTGACATCAGAAACACCACGGCCGCGGCGACCTCGTCCGGCTGACCCATGCGTTGGGCGGGAACGGCTTTCAAAATTTCGTCCACGGGAACATTGGCATCGATCATATCGGTTTCAATCAGGCCGGGAGCAACACAATTGACGGTGATCTGCCGCTTCGCCAGTTCGACGGCCAGCGCCTTGGCCGCGCCGATGATGCCGGCTTTGGCCGCGCTGTAATTGACTTGGCCGCGATTGCCGATCAGGCCGGAGACGGATGTCATGCAAACGATGCGCCCCGGCGCGCGACGGCGAATCATGGGCATAATCAAGGGGTGCAACACATTGTAGAAACCATCCAGATTGGTCTGCAAAACCTGGTCCCAGTCGGCGTCGGTGAGCGCCGGAAAGGCACCGTCCCGGCTCATGCCGGCATTCAGAACGACGCCGTAGTACGCGCCGTACGCGTCCATATCCGCTTCCAGCACGGCTTTGCATTGCGCGCGATCGGCCACGTCGAATTGCAATACACGCGCCCGCGCCCCCTTGGCGGCTATTTGCTCCTGTGCGGCATGAGCCTCTTCGATGCGGGATCGGCAATGCAGCACGATGTCATGACCTGTGTCGGCCAGCGCAAGCGCGATGGCGCGACCGATGCCGCGGCTAGATCCGGTGACGAGTATACTTCTGGCGCTCATGTGGAGGTTGGTTCCTGGGTGTAAAGCGAACTATCCGACGGTTGATAGACGTTAAGTCGCGCTTGAGCGACCACCGCCTGGTCCGCGTCTTGCATCCGGCATTCAAAAATGCACATGCCGTTCGCGTCCTGCATGGTGTTTTCTACGCGTATGACGTAGGCGGCATTGGCGGGGAAAATATCGACATGACAGTCGTAGCGACGAGTGCCCAGCAAGAATCCCAGCTTGACGGATTCTCCCGCCCGTCTGGTCTGAATGCCCGCCCAAGCGGCAATGCCCTGGGCCAGTATTTCCAGGCCCATCCACGGTGGCAGCCCGCCATTTTCCAGACTGTAGGGACATGGCCGGATGGTGAATCGAGCCGTCAGCGCATCGTTTTCGCAGGACAGCACCTCATCCAGCAGAATCATGTTGCCAGCATGCGGAAGCAGCTCGGCGACCGGAGGAAATGCGCTCATCGGCCGGCTCCCAAAATCAAGCTGACATTGCTGCCGCCAAACGCGAAAGAATTGCTCATGGCGATGCGGCGCTTGCCCGCCGCATAGCGGTGGAGAGTGGTGCTGAAATCCAGCCGCGGCAGGGCCGGATCGGCATTGCCGTGCCAGGCATGGGGGGGAAGGGCGCCATCGTCCTTGGTCAGGCTGAACCAGACCAGGGCCGCTTCCAAGGCGCCGGCCGTCCCCAGCGCATGTCCCGTCAGCGCCTTGGTGGAGGCGCAAGGCACGCCGGCATCGGGAAAAATGGCATCCATGGCGAGGCTTTCCATGGCATCGTTGTGCTGGGTGCCGGTGCCGTGCAGATTGACCCAGCCGATATCGGCCGAGGTCAATCCGGCATCGAGAAGCGCGGCGGTCATGGCTTGGCACGCCCCTTTTCCGCTCGGCTCGGGAGACGACATATGCCAGGCGTCGGAACTCGCGCCGCCGCCGAGCAGGGCGACCTGGGCACGGTCCGGGGAGGGGGTGCGCTCCATCAGGAACAGTACGGCTGCCTCGCCGATATTGATGCCATTGCGATCAGCAGAAAAGGGGGAACACAGGGTGTCGGAAATCGCCCCCAGGGAAGCAAAGCCGCCGATGGTCAGGCGGCACAGCGTATCGACACCACCACAGACGACCGCGTCGCACAGATCCATCCGTAACAGGCTGCGCGCGCTCAAGAAAGCGCGGGCACTCGATGTGCAGGCAGTGGAAATCGTGTAGGCCGGCCCCGAGGTTTGCAGCCAGTCCGCCAGAAAAGCAGCCGGCGCGGAGCGAACCTGACGCCGGTAATCGTAGCCGTCGGGCCAGTTTCCGGATTTCAGAAAATCAGCGAATGCCGTCAGGTTGTCGTTAACACCGGAGGTGCTGGTTCCCAGCACGATCGCAACCCGGTGCGCGCCATGACGATCAACGGCATGGCGTATCGAAGATTCGATCTGGCGAGCCGCTTTCAGAAGCAGACGATTATTGCGGCTATCGTGATGTGTGGCCATCTGCGCGGGCCAATCATTCAGATTGACCTCGCAGGCACCGAGAAAGGGCGTGCGATTTTCCAGCCAGCCAGGGGTGGCGCGCAGGCCGGAAGTGTCGCCCGCGTATAGCCGGGAGCGAACTGTATCCGGATCGTCGCCCAGGGCGCAGACAATGCCGGGGGAGTTGAGCCAGACGGTCATGGCTGTGTTTGCAAAGGCGCGATGGTCCAACGCAAACCATCATTCTGTTCGATGACGCACGTTTGCCGTGCGGCATCGGAACATTGCAAGGTCCACCACGGTTTGCCATCAATTTTCAGGGAACGGCGGTAGCCACCCCCGGGTAAAGGTTCATCCTGCCATGTGCCCGGCCCATAGGCGGCGTCCAAAACGGCGCGCGGCATCCAGGCGAAAAGCAGCGCGGCGAAGAGCTGCCGCGCAAGCGGATTGGGCGGGGCCAGGCCATCGCCGCGCCAATCGCCGTTTTCCAGCATTTGCCGCGCGAGCGGCGCACCGAGCGGATTGAGCAATGACCAGCGCAGGGCTTGATCTTCACGCTGCACGATCAGGATCGCATCCAGTTTCTGGCCTTTTGCATCTTGTTGCGCCACATGCAGCATGCGCGGCGTTGCGACGATGGGTTCCTGCATGGGCATGGGCGATTGACTGGCGCAGCCAGCCAGCGAAAGGAGAAAAACCGCGATGATCGGAAGCGAGTGGGGATGGCCGTGCATGATATGGCGAAAATCACGTATCAGCGAGAAGATGGACATTGAGATATTTCGTCCATGGTCAACAACTAAACGTTAGCGATATTCATTTGCAGCCTTGGTGTCCGCACTGACCAACTCATCTGTGGCACCTGTCTTGCCGCCAATCGGAGCATCATAATTTCGCAGCAGGTAGTCGCCCACCAATTCACCAATACGCGTCAACATCAGATTGTCTGCAACGCCCAAAGCAAAACCTGCCCCTGCGCTTGAGCGCTGATAAAATTCTGGGTGATCGATCAGTTTTCCTGTGCTGACTTCCGTAGCTTTTATGTGAATTACTACACCAGAACTACCAGACAACGGGCCAGTAAAAATCCGTGCACCCACTCCGATAAAGCGAATGTCTGTAACAATAGGCTCAATGACGAGCGTGCGGCCGTTATCTGGACGCTCATTCCACTTCTTTGGATTATCCCCCAAGCGTTTGAAAAAATTTGCGTTGATCTTTTCCAGTGACTTTTCGTTAGCACTTTGCCCACGAAATTCTGGCGCCAGAGTCACGGGTTTAATCTCGATTCGGCCAAACTTTGAATAGGCCTCTATGGGGGGCGGGTTATCAGTGCGTGATGCCTTGACCTTCGATGCGCAGCCAGTAACTACAAGTGCAAATACCAAGGTGCCTGCCAAGGCTGATGTTATTTTCATAATTTGTCCTTCGTTGAAAAGTTATTAATAATTACAATGCCATACACAGGAGGGGGGCTTACTCAAGGCTCCGGGGATAAAGCCAGAAATGGCGCCATAAGCAAGCAAAAAAAGATGCCCAGCGTAACCGAGAGTCCGAAATTCGCAATGGCGGGTGTCTGACTGAGCGCAAGCAAACCAAAAGAGCATAAAGTGAAAACCGCTGCCAGCAGGATACCGATCAGGCTGGCTGGAGCGCCCGCCACGCTTTCCCACATGAAGATAGCGTAGTCCATGCCGATGGCGGAAATCAGCAGCAGCCCGAACAGGCTGAATAGCGTCAAGGGCTGTCCCAGAAACCCAAGCATCGCCAGACAACACAAGGTGGCAACAAGCGGTACGGCGAGGATGCGCCAGGCGGCAGCTTTGCCCAGGAACCACAGCAAGAGCACCGCCGCGAGTACGTAAGAGGCCAGTTTCAATTCGGCTGCTTTCAGGCGGGTCGCCGTGAAGTGCCGGTTCAAATCCCCACTGGGATCGATGAATTGTGCGCCTGGGGTATTGGCCGCGATAGCGGCGAAGCCGCTGGTGTCGCGCAGACCTTGCAGAGTGATGATGCCGGCGACTTCGCTGCCTTGGTCGTTGCTGCCCAGCCACAGCGCCCTCCAGGGTTCCGCGAAAGAGGGCGTCAGCGCGGTTTCGAGCGTCATGGCGGACTGGGCAGCCAGGGTCTTGAGTTCGCGTTGCACCAGCGCCAGCGGGATGCCCATTTGTTGCATGGGCTGCCAGATCGAGTCTTGCGTGGCGAATTGCGCCAGTTTGTCTTGCAGGGCGCGTTGGTCTTCAAGGGGCGCGACCAATTGATTGAGGGATTGGTAGGAAGCCAGTTTTCCCTGCGCCTTGAGCTGGTCTAGATCGGCCGATACCCTGGCCTGGCGGCGCAGCAGTTCGTCGCTGTCGGAGGCGCGCACGAGGAGAAATTGACTGCCCGGCATGAAGCCGGCGATCTCGCCGATTTTTCTGGCTTGCTGCATCATGCCGGTCGGCAGACTCAGCCATTGCCGCAGGTCGTCGTGCAGATTCAATTGCATGATGCCGAGCGTGCAGAAGGCAGTCAGCAAGGGCAGGCTCGAATACCAGAACGCGCGGCGGCCGGAGAGCTTCCGGTACGTGCCCAGGAGCGTCTGGGCGACCCTGAACAATGCGGCGGACGGGCGCGGTTTCCAGTTTTGGTAAAAAACTGGAAGCAGGCAAACCGTGCAGGCATAGGCGCCCAATAGTCCTGCCGAGGAAAACACGGCAATCTGCGCCAGTGCCGGAAACGGTGCGATGACCAGGGCCAGATAGCCGATGAGACAAATGACCAGACTCAGGCTCAAGCCCGGCAAGACCAGCCGCATTGCCGGCCACGCCTGCCAGTCCGGTAGTCCATAGCTTTTGCCCAGCCAATGCATAGGAAAGTTGATGACCACGCCGATGAGACTGGCGCTGACCACCAGCGTCATCACATGAATGCTGCCAAATATCGCAATGCAAGCGACAAATCCCGTTAACAGACCAACCATGCAGGCGGTAAAGGCCAGCAGCGGACGCCAGCCGCGAAATGCGGCGCACAGCACCAGGATGATGCCCAACACCGACAGCACGCCGATGCGGCTGCCTTCCTTGATGGCCTGCGCGCGTCCCACTTCGGCGTACAGCGCGCCGCCAATGGCCAGCATTTGCATGCCACGGTCCGCCAGCGCCGCCTGATCGCGCTGAACCAACGCGGCAAGCCCGGCGGCAGAGGTTTGGTCGAAGGCGCTGTCGCGCGTCTGCGCGCGCACCATGACCCAGGTGATGCCGTCCGCGGTGGTTTGCAGTGTGTCGGTCGCCAGGTCCAGGCGCATGGCGGATTCGGGGCGCAAGGCTTGCGCCACCTGGCGCGTCAGGCCCAGCCAGTCTTGTGCAGTCGGCACGAGGTCGGTCGAGGAAAACGGATCGGCGATTTCGCGGGCGCGTCGTAGCGCCCAGGCGCCTGGGTTTTCCGCCAGTTTCCTGCGCTCGCTCGCGGGCAGGCTGGCAATACGCTGTTGCAGCAGCCATTGGCGCATGGCGGCGATATCCATTCCCATGCCCGCCTGCACGGTGGTGAACAGACCGCTGGCCTGCCAGCGCTTTTCCAGTTCGCGCGCCTGCTCGGCGGCTTGATTGCCGTCGGCCGAACCGATCAGAACGATCAGGCTGCGCGTCAGCGGATCGCGCACGCGTGCTTCGGCCTGCTGCTGAACGGCGTCGGCGGTGGAGCGGGGCAATAGTTCCAGCAGGTTGGAAGATACGGGCCAGCCCTGCCGGCACAACCACAACGCGGACAACAGCAAAAGCAGCAGGGCGAACAGGAATGCCCTGGGCAGCCAGCGCTCATCCATTCCAGGCACGCGCTTCCTCGTCCGTCAATTGTTGCGCGGTCTGGGTATTTGCCATCTTGACCAGTGTGCGGTCGCCTTGGGTTTCGCGCAGTTCTATCCGCTTGACCGTCGCGCCGCCTTCTATGGTGATGTCAGTGAAGATTTGACGCAGCAGGGCGGAACGCGGCGTCAGCGTCATGCGCCAGTCGGCGCTGTTGCCTTGCAGGGCGATTTCAAAGTTGTCGAGGATGCCTTGCGTGTCGCCGGACAGTAGCGATAGAAACAGGCGGTTTTCGCGCCCGCCACCCGCCTGGGAAGGCAGATCCTGCCAGCGCCCCTGCTCATCACGCCGTGCGATGCCCTTGGGGGAAATCCGCAGTTCTTGCGCGAAGGGTTGCCGCAATCGCCACAGCAGTCCTTTGTTCAGGGCCAGGCTGAAGTCTCCCTGGCTGGTCAGCGGCGTTTCCAGGGAGCGCAGAAATTTCTGCTGCGTGAATTGGCCGCGAACGACAGGGTAGGCTTGCAGTTGCGCTTGCAGTTGCGCCAGATCGAAAGCGCGCGCGGCTCCACCGGAAAGGAAAAGCAGCAGGAAAATAAAATAGCGCATTGTTTTCATCATGAATTCCGGTTGGCCAGGGCGAGTTCGACGGCACTCAACAGTTGCGGCGGCGAGGCGTAAAGCATTTCCTGCGTCGCCATGCGAACAGCGACCTGGGTGGTGGCGGCACGCGTCAGCCGCTGTCCGGTTTGCGCATCGCTGATCAGATAATTGACGACCAGGCGCTCCTGCCATTCGATCAGCTCCGCGCGCACATTCAATATCTGCTTGAACTTCGCGGGTTGCACATAGCGCAAGTGCATGTCGATGATGGGCCAGACATAGCCATCTCTGAACATGTCGTCATAGTTGTAGCCGATCGCGTCAAAAAGAGCACAGCGCGCGTCCTCAAGGTATTTTGCATAGTGCCCATGCCAGACGATATTCACCATATCGACATCGTAGAAAGGCACTTTGATCTGGATGTCGGTAGCCAGCACGCCGCGTTTACGCATGATCCGCCCAGAAAGGATAAAAATTGAACCATTGCAAGGGGGCGTTTTCGCAATCCAGCGCCAGCGTGTCGGCATAGCGCTGCATCCAGCGGGCAATTTCCGCTGCCCGGGTCGTTCGGGTCCAGTTCAGGCAATCGCACAAACGCCCGAAGCTCATATGATAGCGGCCCTGTTGCCGAATGCAGGACAGGGTATTGACGGGACATCGCAGCAATCCGGCCAGCAGCCAGGGGCCTTGGGGGAAACAGGCCGCGGCGCCGAGAAATTGCACGGGCAGGGTGCGGTTGCCCCGCACGGGAATGCGATCCGCCGCGATAGCCAGCCATTCGCCGCGATCGATGCGCCGGCTCAGTTCCAGCATGATTTCAGCATCGAGATCGCTCACTTCGATCATGTTCAGCGTGTTGGCACCGGCGCGCTCCATCATCTGATGAAAACGTAGGGCATTGCGGCTGTGAACCAATATATTCAGACGCAGCCCCGGCCTATGCGCCGCCAGCGTCCGGCAGACTTCGACATTGCCGAGGTGCGAGCAGACCAGCATTTGCCCGCGGCCATGCCCCATTTGCGCCTGGAGTTGGTCGGGATCGTCGATGGCGATGTCTTCGATACGGATTTTCCCCTGCCAGGCATCCAGCCTGTCGAGAATGAATTCCGCGAATTCTATGTAATGACGATAGACGGCATGATGCGCCGGGAAGAGATCGGCGCGTCCGGTGTGGCTTATCAAGCGCTGTTGATATTCGGCGATGGCGCGGCGGGAACCGGCTCCCGTCGCGTAAAAATACAGGACGACCAATTTGACGACGGGCATCAGCATTTTTCGCCCGAAGGTGCGAACCGCCCACGCGGTCAGGCGCAGCAGCAGGGCGTTGCCGCGCTCTTTGCGCTGTGCCCAGTGGCGGGAGGCGGACGCCTGGTTCATCCCAATGCCTTTCGGGAGAAGCGTTGTGCCAATAATCCCGGCAGGCGTATCAGCATGCCGAAAAACAGCCGTGCATGCGTTCTGCTGATGAGCGCGTTGTCCTGCACCGCGCGAAAATGCGATATACCGTCGGCCGGGTAGCTCACTTCCGTCGGCAACCACAACATCGGTACGCCTTGCCAGTGCAGGTGCACGATGATGTCGATGTCAAAATCCATGCGCTGGGCAATGGCCGTTCTGTCGATGATGGGCAAGACGCCCGCCAGGGGATAAATTCGGAAGCCGCACATGGCGTCCGGTATGTCACGCGACAAGGTGTTGATCCATACCCAGATGCGCGTGAGCCAGCGGCCATACAAGCGCGCCCTGGGAGCATCATCGCCATAGACCGGGTTGCCGCCTATTAGCGCGTCGGGATTTTTGCGGGACATATCGACAAAAAGCGGAATGTCGCGCAGCGCATGTTGCCCGTCCGCGTCGATCTGCAAGGCATGGCTGTAATTCCGCCGTGCAGCGTGCCGCAATCCGTCGAGTACGGCGGCTCCCTTGCCGCCATTTTGCTCGCGCCGCAACAGGGAGATACCGGGGGTTCTTGCCACTTCGTCGAGTAGGGCGGCGCAGCCGGGTTCCGAACCATCGTCGACCAGCAATACGTCCATGCCGTGGGCGCGCACCCGCTCGACCACCTGGGCTACCGTCGCGCCGTGGTTGAAGACTGGAATGATGGCGCAGAGCTTATACATGGTCGGCTTGGTGAATGATGCGGCCGGAAGAACAGGGTTCGTCTTTCAGCGTGTAGGCGAAGTAAAGCTTGGCATTGCCCGCGTTCCAGCGCAGGGAGAGTTCGGCGGTATCTCCGGGGCGCAATAGTTTTTGAAATTTCAATACTTCCATGCCTCGGCATTGCAGATCGGGAAATAATTTCTGACGGGCAATATCCACGGCCCAGCCAATTTGCGCCACGCCGGGAACCACCGGAACGCCGGGAAAATGGCCGGAGAAATAGGCTAGATCGAGCGGGACTTCAATGGCGCAGCGCAGATTTTCATCTCCTTGCGCGGGCAATTCACGGATGATCGGCGATGTCGGGCGCGGCCCCGACAGGTTTTCAAACACCGAACGGGTCAGCTTGTCCTGCGCATTGCGCGGCAGTTTCCCGAACAGGCGCCAGCTACGCGGGATGGCAACGGACATGAACTGCCCCATCAGATGCTTTTGCAAGGCAAGACTGACCTGGCGGCGGCCCTGGTTACGCAGCACGTGCAAACCCAAAGGGGTCAAGGCGATCAGGGCGGTCAGGCGGGTTGTGTCGTCGCGTTTGTCGACATGCGCGTCGCCGACCCAGGGATGCTGGAGCAGATGGCGTTCCAACGCGGGCAACGCGATGCGTTTTTCCTCAATCTTGGCTATCCGGTCCAGCCTTCCGAGCAACTGAAAGCCCTGTCCGGCAAATTCCACGGCGTCCCTGGTCTGCTCGCGCGCCTGGGCGAGCCAGGGCGATTCGACCCAGAGCGCCTGATCGGCATTCACGCCGACCCTCACCCGGGAAAAAGGCGTCCACGGAGAATTGCCTTGCCGCCATGCCACGGCACCAGTTTCCGAACTGCCGTAAATCTCCGTTGGCCGCAAGCCCAACAATTGCTGAAATGCCTCTGCCGCTTCGGGCGGCAACGGTCCGCCCGAGGAAAAGATCTGCATCACGCCATCGCGTAGGGCAAGCCGGTTCAGGTGTTCGCCAAAGCGGCGCAGCAGGGCCGGGCTGCTTATCCAGACACAGGGTGCATGGGCAAGGCTGGCTCGCTGGATGTCTTCGGGATAGGCCAATTGCTTGCGCACGATGGGACGGCCGCTGCAGAGCGGCCATAGCAGGCGAAACGGCAAGCCATACATATGCTGGACGCTGACGCTGCCCAGCACGGTGATCGTGGAGTCGCCCTGATTGGGCCATTGCTGCTCAATCGAGCGGACTTCTTCGGATAATTGCGTCCAGGTTTTTACGATGTGCTTGGGTTGCCCACTGGAACCTGAGGTCAGCAACAGCACGCCGCCTTTATCGGCATCCAGCACCCGGGCATCCAGCGGTACATGTCGCTGTAGCGCGTGCAGGTCTGTCCGACGCTTCGCGGCAGGGGGCAGGAACGTGTCGCTCAACCACAAATCCACGTGTTCATTCAGGCTGGTACAGGTGGCGGGCAGACTATCCGGGGGCAGAACCGCCTGGACATCGGCACACCAGCAGGCCAACAGGGCACAAGCCAGTTCCGCGGCGTCTTCAAACCACAGGCCCGCGCGTCGTGCGCCTTGAGCACGCAAGCCGCCAGCCAGCGCCAGACTGCGCCGTATCAGCTCACCCAAGCGCAGTTCGGGGTCATGCGCGACCAAGCGGTCGGCATCCTGTGCGATCAGCAGGTTTTGCGGGTCTATCCAGCAGAGTTTGCTCATGGCGCGCGCCCCATTGCGGGGCGCACCAGCCACTCGCCGGCAATCAGAAGGCCAATCAGCAGATAGCTGATGATGCCGTTATAGAGCGTCCACCAGCTCCACGGTGCCCACAGGCCCAAGGCAGCGGCAATACTGCCGTTACAAAGAAAAAAAACGCACCATACCTGCGTGACGCGGCGGGTGTAGCGCACGCCTTGCGGCGGCAGATCGGGATGACGGACGCGGGCGATGCGTTCGATGACGGGCCGGCCGCGCCACAGACTGCCGGCAAAAATCACCAGTCCCATGGCACTGACCAGCACGGGATAGGCGCGCAACCATTGCTGCGATCCCGCCCACGCCAAAGCCCCGCAAAAGGCCAGCGCCAATACGGGAAGCATGCGCCCTCCGGGTTGAGTCGATCGGGCAAGCAGCGCGCGCGCCAGCCATAACGCAGCCAGCGGCGCCATGAGTAGCGCGGGGCTGGCGTGGTCGAGCATGAAATAAATCCAGAAAGGATAGAGCGCCCCGGCCAACACGGTCAGCCCGCTGAGAACCGATTTACTGATTTTGCGCCTGCTGTTTCTGGAAAACGGCGTCGATGACGTCCTGAACTGTGCGCACGGTGCGGAAATCTTCCGCCGCCAGCTTGTATCCGGTTTGCCGCCGGATGTGATCGATCAGATCGATGGCATCGATGCTGTCTATTTCTAGATCGGTGTATAGATTGGCGGACAGAGAAATGCGCGATACGTCGATTTCAAACAACTCAACTAATGCGTCGCGCAATATGGCGTGGATTTCTTCCCTGGTTTTCACGGCGATGGCCTCGTTTTTATATTCAAGCTTGCCGATTGGCGAAGATGAAAGAAGCCAGCGCGGAAACGCTGGCAAAGTGCTGCTTGATATTCTGATTCTGAGCGTCCAAGGTAATGCCATAGCGCTTTTGCAAAGCCAAGCCGAGTTCCAGGGCATCGACCGAATCCAGTCCCAAGCCATCTCCGAATAACGCCGCACTGCTTTCTATGTCGTCGGAACTTGTATCCTCCAACCCCAGGACATCGATAATCATATTCTTGATTTCAAGCTCCAAGGCTTCCATTTTTGCTTAATTCCTGTTCAAAGTAGTGGTGAAGAAAATCATTCATCCTGCGTCCGGCAATTGGTATTGGGTAACGATCACGCCATTCGCCAGGGTCAATATCCTGACCAACCTCGATAACATAGTTCATACGGCGATGCGGTATGCGATACCAGGGCTGTCCTTTGGCCAGGCTGCGCGGGTTCATGCGTATCACTACCGGTGTGACGACTCGAGCGCCGCGCAGCGCGATGGCGCAGGCGCCACGGTGGAATCGCGGAGGGCTGTCCATGGGCGTGCGCGTTCCTTCGGGAAAAATCACCAGCGTTTCGCCATTTCTCAAGGTATCAGCAGCACGCTCGATCATGTCCGGGCTTTGGTCATTGCTGATATAGCCCGCGCCCTGAATGGGGCCGCGCGTGAAAGGGTTAGTAATCAGGCCATGTTTGACCACACAATTGGCGTTGTCGCCCATATATCCGATGAGAAAAACCACATCCAGTAACGAGGGATGATTGGCAATGACGAGCTGCCCTGGCCGGCCCAGGCGTTCGGCGTCACGAAAATCGATAGTCAATATGCCGACTTTGCCCATGAACTGGATGAACAGTCGGAATGTGCGGGAAATGGTGATGCGCGCGCGCCGCCGGCGCACCGCATGATCGCCGGGCAGCAGGCGCTGCAAGGGGAAAACCAGCACGCGCAGTAGCAGGCCACCCAGCCCGAAAAATGTGAATGACAAACCCGTGGCGATGAGCCGCCACAACCAGGCATCCTGACGAGGCTGCGGGGTCAGTGTGCTCGCGCCCAAGTCCATGTCCGGCCGTGAAAGTGGGTTTGCCAATGATTTGCGTCCAGTGCCAGTTGTTGCAGCAAGCGCAGGGGGCTGGGTTGGTTTGATTCGGGAATGCCGGTTTTTTCCACGGTAGACAGGGTTAGTTGCCAATCATTTCCACGGCCGACGCGTAGTGCGAGTACGTAAGAAAAAGGCGCATCGGTCAGCCACGGCAGCCAGGCTGGCGGCGGGAGTTCCTCGGCCAGGATGACCAAGACCTGGTCGTGGCCTTGTTCAAGCAAGGTACAGGCTTCCAGCAGAGCGTGTTCGGCGCTGTCGCCTTCGACGGAAATGGCTACCGATTCGACGGTTTCCTGGCGGATAACGGACCATTGTCCGATGATGGCATTATGAACAGACAGGCCGAACGAGGTCGGCGATAATGCTTCGCCTTGGGCGAGGGTGGTCAGCAGTTCGAAGTCGCGCGTGGTTTCGCCGTGGCGTGAGGCATACACTACGGCCATCGGTGCGTGGTTTTCGGCGATGGGCCAAGCGCATTCGAATACCATGCGCGCCATGGGACTGAGGCGACGGCGTTGCATGGCCGGCAGGAAAGTCAGTTTTGGGGTGTCGCCCTGGGGCGGATTGTACGGGGCTTGCGCCCAGATTTTCCAGGCGCCCTCATCCTGAATTTCAGGTGCCCAGGCTCCCCAATGGTCGATCGAAAAAAACGGCATTCTTATGAATCTTGTTGTTCAAATTCTCTTACTTCCCTTATTTTACCCGGATTTTCCATTTTCCCTGAAGTGCGTGCTTGAATCCGAACGATAGTTGGGCGCCTATTTACCCTTCGATCACGCGCCCCCGGCGGCACAAAGTCCGCTACGCTGACCACGCTGTGTTCAACTGTCGTTTCCAGGCTGAAGGCTTCAAAAAATGACTATTGGATTAATCTTGGGGTGGACCGGGCCGGACATGGCGGCTCAATACCGGGAATCAGATTTGTCCGATTCGGACAGGGCGAGGGAGGCCGGAATTCGTGGTCCACGCCGTTTACTCGACTGGCAGGTCAGCCGCGCTTTGCTGGCGGATATGCGCCAGCTTGGCGCAGGCGGTGAGATAGCCATGAGCCTGAGCCATAGCGCCGGTCATGCACTGTGCGCCTGCGCGCCCTCCACGTGGAAGGTGGGAGTGGACCTTGAGCGTATACGTGAGCGGGACGTCAGGGCGTTTGCTCAATTGACTTGCAATGAAAGTGAACAGTTGGCCCTGGAACGCTTGGCAGGACAGCAGCACCTTGAGTTTTTTCATGTGCTGTGGACGTTGAAAGAGGCATTCATCAAGGCGGCGGGGCTGAGTTTCCCAGCGGATATGCCTGCTGTCGGGCTGGACCTCTCCGCGAATGAAACAGGCGTGCTTCGAGCGCCGTCAGAAGGGTGGCAAGCACGGGTTTTTCGTGTGCATTCCGACTGGGTGGCGGCGGTCGCGTGGCAGCAGGGGGCGGGTGATTATGCCGGAGAGGATGTGGAGCCGATCTGGCATGGCGGAACTGTAGCGGCATTGCCGCTGTGCCGGCAGATCGGTGTGTGGTGAAAAATATTACGGCGCTTGAGACGACCGCCGCAACTCGATCAGGTGCGGGCCACCGGCCTCGAAGGCGTGCGCCAGCGCGACACGTAGCGCATCTGGCGAATCGGCACGGTGGAAGGCGAGTCCGAACGCCTGTGCGGCGTGGCCGAAATCAATGTTTTGCGGTGTTTTCCAACCACGCTCGAATTCCGGCAGGGCGCGTTGCGGCAGTAGTTCGAAAATCCCGCCGCCGCCGTTGTTGATGACGACGATCACGGCATCGCGGCCAGCCGCCAAGGCCAGGCCACCGATATCGTGCTGGCAGGTCAGATCACCGACCAGGGCAACCACGCGGCCAGCCACCGCGGCAATGCCCAAGGCCGTCGACAGGTTGCCGTCGATACCGCTGACGCCGCGATTGGCGTGGATCGATAAGTGTTTATCGGCACAACCCGAGGCCCGGTCGAGGTCGCGCACGGCCAGCGAATTGCCGACGAACAGCGGCGTTCCCTCCGGCAATGCGGCGATCAGGGCGGCAATCGGGCCACCCAGCACACCCGCCGCCATCTCGCGCTCGGCCAGGGCAACGCGCCATGCTGGCTCGGCTGGCGCCGGCCACTCGGCTAGCAGGGCACGGCAAAAAGCAGCCGGGTCAGCGTGCAGCAGGTCGGTCAGCCGATGCGTCGGGTCGTTCCAACGCAGCCACGGGTCGACCAGGGCGTGCACCGCCCGCGGTCGGGCGACAAAATGCTGCAGGGTCTTGGTCACCGGGAAGGCGCCAAAGCGCAGAAGCCATTCCCCCGTTGGAGCGGCGGGTAGCCAGTCGCTATAGCGCACGCATAACCGGCTCCGGTCGTGCTGGCCGAAACGCAGGCCGGAGAGCGGTTCGGCCAGCACCGGGCAATCAAGTTGCGCGGCCAGCGCCGTCAGCGCCTCGGCAAAGCCGGGGTTGGCCGGCAATTCACCGCAGACGATGGCGCCGGGACGGCCGGCGATGCGGCGGGCAAGTTCGCGCACAGCCGCTTCATCGGGCGGGCCGCCCGGCGGCGTCACCCGCAGCGACGGCGGAATTTCCACCGGCGGACAGTCGCCGGTTGGTATCAAGGGCTCACGAAAGGGTTGGTTCAGATGCACCGGGCCGGGTAAAGGACCGCGCGCCTGGGCGCAGGCCTGTGCCGCCAACGCATACAGCCAGGCCGGCACGAAACCGTCGTGTGGCGTATCGAGAGCGTGACGAGCGCGGACATGTGGACCGAACAACGCCAGTTGGTCGATGGTCTGATTGGCGCCGCAGCCATGCAGCTCGGCCGGCCGGTCGGCGGAAACCAGCAGCAGCGGCACGCCAGCCTGGCTGGCCTCAACCACCGCCGGCAACCAGTTGGCCGGCGCGCTGCCAGAAGTCGCCAGCAGCAATACCGGCGCGCGCGTCGCCTTGGCGATGCCCAACGCGAAGAAGGCCGCACAGCGCTCGTCGATCACCATCTCGCTGGCGATTTGCGGCTGCCGCAACAAGGCCAGAGCCAGCGGCGTCGACCGCGATCCGGGTGAAATGACCGCGTGACGGACGCCGGCCGCAACAAAGCCGGCGACGAGGTGTTGCGACCATAGAAAATTCAACGTGCCGGGTTCGGTCATTGGGGGCGGACGAGTGCGGAAAACGGGAATTGTAGTCCGCCCCGAGCGTCTGCATCCACCACTTGTCATCCTGCGCGAAGTCGCAGGATCCTCCATGTAACGTGTGGATTCTGCGACTTCGCTTCGCTACGCGAAGAATGACAGAAGGGAGCTGCATTTTCCTGAAGAGGCACATCGAAGATGCCCCTTTTCGCCTCAAGTCGGGTGCGTCGCCCGCAAAAAGCAAAAAAGGCTGGGTCTAACGACCCAGCCTGCATTTTTTTCCGCAGCGGATGGATCAGGCGGTAGGTGCCTTCTTGTTCCGCCGACGCAGGGCGCCAACCAGCCCCAGGCTGGCAAGCATCAGCGTCAAAGTGGCGGGTTCGGGAACCGTTGATCCGCCGCCGCCCTCGATCGGTTTGCCGTTGAGCGTTATACCGGCAAAGGCAAGACCAGAGTCCCAACTAGTATTGCCTATATTGGCCACGCCAAAGTTCAGGGTATAAGTACTTGCTTCGGTGAATATATATTCCACGCTGATCCAGCCGGTATAGCCGCAACCATCGTCATAGCATGTGCCACTACTGGTGCCGAGCGCGCTCCACTCCGGCGCTCCCGGGATGATCGGCGTGCTGGCCGGGTCCAGGACCACACCAGCGGCAAGGTCCTCCTGACCGAAACCCGGCACCGTGTCGCCCGCCGGCGTGGTGCTGGCCGTGAACAATTTGATGTAGTCGAAACCAGCAATTTGCGGGCGTAACGTGACATCAGCATAATCAACGTGAGCACCGCCATCGGAAGTGACATAATTGACAAAGAACTGCAATTTGTCGCCAGCCGACACCGAAAAAGAGTCGGTGACATATGATGAAAACGATGAGCCATTGATTGCGGCGCCGCCATCCGTCGAGACGTATTGATAGTCTCCGCCATTCGGGGGGGCCGTTACGACGCCATCAGCGCCCAATGTGCCACAGTTGCCAAGGCATGAAGATGCGGATGCGGACTCGGCGAAGCCGCAGGCGAGCACGGCCACCACGACGCTATAAGACAGTATTTTTTTCATTGTTGTGTAGTTTCCTTCGTTGGTTAAAAAAGCAAAAAGCATTATGGCCAGCAAATAATATGCCATAAACGCATGCCATTGATTTATAACAGTGGAATGACTGCGATGTTTGGGGGGTGTAAATATTTCCGACACTGCGGTGTCATCGGAGCCTGTCAGAAACGTGGGGCGTCTTCGATGGGTTTTCTTCTTCAGCACGCCTCTCAAAAAACGTCGGCCCCGGACTCACTTCCCGTCCTTGAGCAGCCCCTGCAGTCCGGCGAACGGGTTGTGCGTGGCCCCGCCGCCACGGCCGTCGCGCGCGTCGGTATGACCACGGTCGGCCTCGATCTGCTTCTGGTGCTCGTTGTCGTGGCAGTAGAGACAGAGCAGTTCCCAATTGCTGCCATCCGGCGGATTGTTGTCGTGATTGTGGTCGCGGTGGTGCACCGTCAGTTCGCGTAGGTTGGCGTGCGTGAATTCGCGACCGCAGCGGCCGCAGATCCATGGGTAGAGCTTGAGTGCCCGCTCGCGGTAGCCTTCGGCACGGGTATCGGCGGCTTGGCGGGCAGTGGCGACGATCCGGTCGAGCTTGTCATGGTCGATGGTTTTCATGGGCATCCTTGTTAGCAGCAGCACGGGATTCAGACAACAGGAAGATTCTACCGTCGGCCGGTCGGCCACCATTAGAATCACATTTTTCCCACCGCCAGCCGCCAATGCCTCGGATCAAGATCGACCTGCCCGCGCGCTTCGCCTTTGCCACCGATGTGCCCATTTACATCAACCACATCAATTACGGTAATCACCTCGACAACGCGGCGCTGCTGGCGCTGGTTTCCGAAGCCCGGGTACGCTTCTTCAAGGCGCTTGGTTACAGCGAGCTGGATGTCGAGGGAGTCGGCATCATCGTTGCTGATGCCGCTGTGCAGTACCGGGCCGAAGCCTTCCACGGCGAAATCATGGTCGTCGAGATGGCGGCCGACGATTTCAACAAATATGGCTGCGATCTGGTCTGGCGCCTGACCGACAAGGCCAGCAGCCGCGAAGTGGCGCGTGGCAAGCACGGCATCGTTTTCTTCGACTACGCGGCGCGCCAGCCGACCGGGGTGCCGGCCGCCTTTGTGGCCAAGATCGGCGGCTGAACGATGTTGCCAATCCGTTACGTCGAGCCGGTCTTCCGTCCGCCGAGCGAGGCCGAATCGCTGATTCTGCCGGTTACCGACGGCTGTTCATGGAATCACTGCACCTTCTGCGAGATGTATACGGCACCGCAGAAGAAATTCCGCGCCCGGGAAGAAGCCAAGATCGTCAACAGCCTGCGCCTGACCGGCGAGCGTTATGGCGACCAGATTCGCCGTGTTTTCCTCGCCGACGGCGACGCGCTGGTGCTACCGACTCGCCGCCTGCTGGCGATCCTCACCGCAATCCGCACGCATCTGCCGGCGGTACGGCGTATTTCCAGCTACTGCCTGCCACGTAACTTGCGTAAGAAGTCGCAAGGCGAGATCAACGAACTGGCGGCAGCCGGCCTGTCGCTGGCCTATGTCGGCGCCGAATCGGGCGACGACGAGGTACTGGCAGCCGTCAACAAAGGCGAAACCTTCGCCAGTACCTGCGAAGCGCTGGAAAAACTCGGCGCCGCCGGCATCAGCCGCTCGGTGATGATTCTTAACGGCCTCGGCGGCCGAATCTGGTCGCGGCAGCATGCCGAAAACTCGGCGCGCTTGGCCAATACAGCGCAGCCGGAATATCTAGCAACGCTGGTGGTCAGCTTTCCGCAGGGCGAGCAGCGTTTCCGCGCTGCTTTTCCGGCCTGGGAACCGCTCGATCAGCGTGGCTTGTTCGTCGAAATGGAACATTTCCTGTCGACGCTGCAACTCAAGCGCACGGTGTTCCGCAGCGACCATGCCTCCAACTGGCTGGTGCTCAAGGGCACGCTGGGCGCTGATAAGGAGCGCTTGCTGGCCGAGGTGCACGAGGCCATCGCCGCGCCGGAGCGGGCACCGCTACGCCCGGCCTGGGCGCGCGGCCTGTAGCACCTACACCGTCTTGCCGACGCGAGCGGTGGCGGTGCAGCGCACCAAACAGGTCGTGCGCAGGACAGGATTTCTTGATTTTCAGCAGGGCAGGGAGTTTCATGGGTTGGCGACGCGGAGTCTGCCCCCTATACTCGGCAAAGATTCGCAAAGCCGCACAGGATACCCAACATGAACCCGAATACCCTGACCGACAACGATCTCGACCGCCTGGAGGAATTGCTCGAAGCCGATGTTTTCGGCGACGAGGCGATGCGCCTAGATGAAATCCAGGCCATGCTCTGCGCCGTCGTCAGCGGACCGGAGCCGGTATCGCCCGGCGTCTGGCTGCAGGAGGCACTGGGCAAGGGCGTCGAAAGAACCGGCGATCCGCGCGTCGCCGAGACTCTGGAACTGCTGATGCGCCTGAACAACGACATCGCCGCCGCGCTGTTGGCCGACGAGACCGTTTCCCCAGTGCTCTACCCGGTCGACGAAACCTGCGAGGAATACGATTACGCCGCCTGGGCCGATTCCTACGTTTTCGGCGCCGGGCTAGCCGGCGACTGGTACGAACTGGCCGGCAAGCACGCCGACGATCTGTCCGAACTGCTCGAACCGCTGTTCCTGCTCAACGGCATGCTCAAGGAAGACGTCGAGAACAGCGGCGAGCGCTGGTTCTCGCCGGCCGAGGAAGCGCGCCTGGTCGCCGACATCCAGGACAATCTGCCGCTGGTCGTGCAGACGCTGTACAACTTCTGGCGCAACAAACGGGCCGGTGCCGCCGCGCCGATCCGGCGCGAGGAGCCGAAATCCGGCCGCAACGATCCCTGTCCCTGCGGCAGCGGACGAAAATTCAAACAGTGTTGCGGCCACCCGGACAAGCTCAATTGAGTTGAAGCGGGCTTGCCAAAAGCCGATGGCTGTATAAAAATACAGTTATCGGTTCTTGGTGGAGCACCTCATGAAACTCACGCCGCGTCAGCAGGAAATCCTCGAATTCATCAAAAATTCGCTGGAGACGCTCGGTGCGCCGCCGACGCGCATGGAAATCTCCAATGCCTTCGGCTTCGCCTCGCCCAATGCCGCCGAGGATCATCTCAAGGCGCTGGCCAAGAAGGGCGCCATCGTCCTCGAACCCGGCTCGGCGCGCGGCATCCGCCTCGTCGAGCAACTCGGCCTACCGCTGATCGGTAGCGTCGCCGCCGGCTCGCCGATCCTCGCCGTCGAAAACGTGCAGAGCCGTTATGCCCTCGATGCCGGACTGTTCAGCCCGCGCGCCGACTTCCTGCTCAAAGTGCGCGGCCTATCGATGATCGATGCCGGCATTTTCGACGGCGACCTGCTGGCCGTGCACAAGACCAACCAGGCACGCGACGGCCAGATCGTCGTTGCCCGGCTCGACGAGGAAGTCACCGTCAAGCGTCTGGAAAGCCGCCAGGGACAGGTCCGCCTGATCGCCGAGAATCCGGATTTCGCCCCCATCGTCGTCAATCCGGACGAGGTTGAGTTCGCCATCGAGGGCATCGCTGTCGGCCTGATCCGCGGAGCTGTCGGCAAATTGTTATGAACGCCGTGCCGTCACCGCTGGCGGAAATACTCGCTCGTGGCGACATCTGGCGCGGCGATGCGCTGGCCGAATTGCCGGCCGCCACCATTCCCAGCGGTCATGCCGAACTCGATGCCGAACTGCCGGGCGGTGGCTGGCCCTGTGGTGCGCTGACCGAGCTGCTGGCGACACGCGCAGGTATCGGCGAAATGAGCCTGCTGCTGCCGGCATTGGCTCGGCTGTCTGCCGACGGCGGCTGGTTGGCCCTGGTGGCACCGCCCTGGCAGCCCTACGGCCCGGCTTGTGCCGCCGCTGGCCTGCATTTGGAGCGCCTGGTCGTCGTTCGCGCCGGCCAGCAGGCCGCCTGGTGCTGCGAGCAATTGATCGCCAGTGGCGGCTTCGCCGGCGTGCTGGCCTGGTCGGAGTGCGACTTTGATGCCCGGGCCTTGCGCCGGCTGCAGGTGGCCGCCGAGGGGCGGCGGGTTTTCGCCGCGCTGTGGCGGCCCGTTGCGGCGGCTCAAGCGCCGTCACCAGCGCCATTGCGCATCGCCCTCGATGCCGCAGCCGACGGTTTATCGCTGCGCATCATCAAGCGGCGTGGTCGGCCGGCGGCGCGGTCGCTGACACTGACCGTGCCGCGGCCGGGAAGGAACTCACGTGTTGTGGCTGGCCCTACATTTTCCCCTGTTCGCGCTGGAATCCCTGCCGCTGCGGCAGTCGCCTAGCGCCGTTGTCGGGCGCGGCCGCATCCTGGCCGGCGATCTGGGAGCAGTGGCAGCCGGCGTCATGCCGGGGCAAAAATTGTCCACGGCGCTTGGCTTGGCGCCGGGGTTGCGCGTCTTCGAGCGCGATCCGGCGTGCGAGGCGGCGGCGCTGGCCGATCTCGCCTGTGCTGCCGGACGTTTCACGCCCAGCGTCAGCTTGGCGCCGCCGGATGCCTTACTGCTCGAAATCGGCGCTTGCCTGCGCCTGTTCGGTGGTGCTCCGATGCTCGTCGAGGCGGTGCTAGCAGCCTGCGGCGAGCAGGGCTGGTCCGCCGTCTGGGCAGCGGCGCCAACACCGCTGGCGGCGCTGTGGCTGGCCCGTTCCGGCGCGGCGTGCTTGGTCATGACCACCGACCAGTTGCCGTCCGCCCTGGCGTCGTTGCCGTGCACCATACCCGGCTGGCCGGCGGCAGTCGTCGCCCGCCTGGAATCCTTTGGCATGCGCTGCCTCGGCGATCTGGCGGCCTTACCGACTAGCGGCCTACGCCGGCGGATCGGCGAGACACCGGTGGACGACCTGCTGCGTGCCCGTGGCGAATTGCCCGATCCGCGCCGCTGTTTCGTCTTTCCCGAGCGCTTCACCACGACGCTCGAATTGCCGTCGCGTGTCGAACACGCCGAAGGCCTGGCCTTTGCCGGCCAGCGCCTGTTGGCGGCCCTGGCCGGCTGGCTACACGGCCGCCAGGCGCTGGTGCGCGCCTGCACGCTGCACTTGCATCACAACGACGGGAGTACCAGCGCATTACCGCTGCGCCTCAGCGAAGCCAGTGCCGACGGGATGCGCCTACTGCGTCTGCTACGCGAGCATCTGGGCCGGCTGACACTGGTGGCACCAGTCGATACCTTGCGTCTCGAAGCCGACGAAGTGCTTGCCCAACCTGGCGACAGCGGCCGATTGTTCGCCGAAGCGATGGCCGGCGAGGGCACGGCGGCTTGCCTCGAACGCCTGCGCACCCGGCTCGGCGTGGCGGCGGTGCAGGTGCTCGGCCTGTGCGCCGATCACCGACCGGAGTGTGCCACCGTGGTCGGCGACCCGGACCGCAAGCCGGCCGACGCCGAACCGGAGAGCGTCGCTGCCCTGGCCAGGCCACGCCCGCTGTGGCTGCTGCCAGCACCGCAGGCGCTCGCCGAGCGGGCCGACGGGCCGCATTGGCACGGTCCGCTGCATCTAGCGACCCGCGCCGAGCGCCTGGAAAGCGGCTGGTGGGATAACGGCGAGGAGAATGCCGCCGGCGACATCCGCCGTGACTATTTTGTCGCCCGCAACCAGCGGGGGCAGTGGGCCTGGATTTTCCGCGATGCCCAAGGTTGGTTCCTGCATGGCCTGTTCGCGTAGGGCGCCGCGATGTCCCTGCCTGCCTATGCCGAATTGCACTGTCTGTCCAATTTCAGCTTCCTGCGCGGTGCCTCACATCCGGACGAGCTAGTCGAGCAGGCAGTCGCCCAGGGTTACAGCGCGCTGGCGCTGACCGACGAATGCTCGCTGGCCGGTATCGTCCGCGCCCACCGGGCGGCGCGGAAGGCTGGCCTGAAGCTGCTGGTCGGCAGCGAGATGACGACCATCGATGGACTGAAATTGGTGTTCCTGGCCAGAAACCGTGAAGGCTACGGCAATCTTTCGGCGCTGATCACGCTGGCCCGGCGACGGGCGGCGAAGGGCGCCTACACCTTGCAGCGCCACGATCTCAACACCGTTTCGCCGAATGGCGCACTGCCCGATTGCCTGGTGCTATGGGTGCCCGACGCGGTACCGGCGGTTGCTGATGGGCGCTGGCTGGCCGAGCGTTTTCCCGGCCGGCTGTGGATCGCCGTCGAGTTGCACGCCGGGCCGGACGACGCGGCTCGGCTGGCCGAATTACAGGCCCTGGGCACCACCTGTGGCCTGCCGCTGGTCGCTGCCGGCGACGTGCATATGCATGTCCAGGCACGGCGTCCGTTGCAGGATGTGTTGACCGCGCTGCGCCTGAAAACTTCGGTGTTCGAGGCCGGCTACGCCCTGTTCCCGAACGGCGAACGGCATCTACGTTCGCGCCTGCGCCTGGCCCGGCTTTATCCGCCGGAACTGCTGGCCGAAACGCAGGTTGTCACCGGGCAATGCGCTTTCAGCCTCGACGAACTGCGCTACGAGTATCCGGAAGAAATCGTGCCGACCGGCCACACGCCGACCTCCTGGCTGCGCCACGAAACCGAGGCCGGGTTGCACCACCGCTATCCGCGGGGCGAGCCGCCCGAAGTCCGGGAGCGCATCGAATACGAATTGGCGCTGATTGCCGAACTGCGCTACGAAGCTTATTTCCTGACCGTCTACGACATCGTCCGCTTTGCCCGCAGTGCCGGCATCCTGTGCCAGGGGCGCGGCTCGGCGGCCAATTCGGCGGTGTGTTTCGCACTTGGCATCACCGAGGTCGATCCGGCGTACTCAGCGCTGCTGTTCGAGCGCTTCGTCTCCAGGGAACGCGGCGAGCCGCCAGACATCGACGTCGATTTCGAGCACCAGCGGCGCGATGAGGTCATCGCCTACATTTACGGCAAGTACGGCCGCGAGCGTACGGCGCTGGCGGCAGCGCTGATCACCTACCGTACCCGGAGCGCGCTGCGCGATACCGGCCGGGCACTCGGTTTCGACGTGGCGCGCATCGATGCGCTGACCGCGTCGCTGGCTTGGTGGGACAAGCGCGAGCAATTGCCGGAACGTTTCGCCGAGCAGGGCCTCGACCCGGCTTCGCCGCGCGTTGAAAAATGGCTGTGGCTGGCTGGACAACTGCGCGGCTTTCCCCGCCACCTGACGCAGCATGTCGGCGGCTTCGTCATGTCGCGCGGGCCGCTCGCCCGGTTGGTGCCGATCGAGAACACGGCGATGCCGGAGCGCACTGTGATCCAGTGGGACAAGGACGATCTCGACGCGGTCGGCCTGATGAAGGTCGACGTCCTGGCCCTCGGCATGCTCTCGGCGCTACGCCGGATGCTGGCTCTCGTCGGCGAGCGCCATAACCGGCCGCCGCTGCAACTGCACGAAATTCCCGAGGATGACACGGCCACCTACGACATGTTGTGCCGGGCCGATAGCATGGGCGTCTTCCAGGTCGAATCGCGGGCGCAGATGGCCATGCTGCCGCATCTCAGGCCGCGCTGCTATTACGACCTAGTGGTCGAGGTTGCGCTGGTCCGGCCCGGGCCGATCCAGGGTGGCATGGTTCGCCCTTATCTGAATCGCCGCCAGGGTAAAGAAGACATCGAGCTGATCTCGCCGGCTGTCGACAAGGTGTTGGAGCGTACCTGCGGCGTACCCATCTTTCAGGAACAGGTCATGCAACTGGCCATTGTCGCCGCCGATTTCATGCCCGGCGAGGCTGACGAACTGCGCCGGGCGATGGCTACCTGGCGGCGCAAGGGCGACCTGCAGCGCTATCAGGACAAGCTGCGCGCCGGCATGGCGAAAAACGGTTTGCCGGCCGCCTTCGCCGAGCGCATCGTGGCCCAAATCCAAGGCTTCGGCGAATACGGCTTTCCCGAATCGCATGCCGCCAGCTTCGCGCTATTGATTTATGCCTCGGCCTGGATCAAGTATCACCATCCAGCCGTTTTCCTGTGCAGCCTCCTGAATAGCCAGCCAATGGGTTTTTACTCGCCGTCGATGCTGATCCAGGACGCCCGCCGCCACGGCGTCGTCGTGTTGCCGCCGGAAGTCGCCGCCAGCGATTGGAACAGCCGGATCGAAGCCGCTGGTGCCGTGCGCCTCGGCCTGCGCGAAATCAAAGGTCTGGCGGAGGCGGCCGGGCAACGCATCACCGTGGCCCGCCAGAATGGTCCGTTTGCCGATGTCGCCGATCTGACCGCTCGCAGCGGACTGGCATGCCGCGACCTCGATCTGCTGGCCGCCGCCGATGCACTAAGCAGCTTGGCCGGCCATCGCCGGGCTGCCGCCTGGACTGCCTCCGCTATCGCCAACGGTGGCATGACACGTCAGAGCGACCTGTTCACCGGGCTGCTGCCGGCCGAATCGCCGACCACACTGCCGCCTCCAGGCGAAGGCGAGAACCTGGTCGCCGATTACCGGCACCTCGGCCATACCCTGCGCCGCCATCCGCTGGTCCTGCTGCGCCGGCAACTCGCCGCTCGCCGTTTCCTCCGCGCCGCCGATCTCGCCGCTGCCGGCGACCGGGCGCTGGTCCGCGCCGCCGGCATCGTCGTCGGCCGGCAACGGCCGGGCACCGCCATCGGCATCGTCTTCGTCACGCTGGAAGATGAAAGCGGCTGGACCAACATCGTCGTTCAGCCCTGGCTCGTCGATAAGCAGCGCCGCGAGTTGCTCGGCGCCACACTGCTTGGTGTCTACGGCCAGTTGCAGAGATCCGGGCAGGTGGTGCACTTGGTTGCCAAGCGCCTGGTCGACCTCTCGGCTTGGCTCGGTCGCCTGGAAACGGTGAGCCGGGATTTCCATTGAGCGATTGCTGTCCTGATTGGATGTCTGATGAAAGTCCGATTCCGGCTGGTCTTTTCTCGATTTATCCGTATAATGCGCGGCTCTGACAGCGCGCCCGTAGCTCAGTTGGATAGAGTATCTGGCTACGAACCAGAGGGTCGGGCGTTCGAATCGCTCCGGGCGCGCCAGTCAACCCAGAAACAGGGCACTTCATTTGAAGTGCCTTTTTTCTTTGGTGCGGTGGTTAGGGAAGGCTGAACAAATTGATGCGAAACCGTAATGGGCGAAATTCAATTCAGTTCTGGCCTTTTCTCGATTTATCCGTATAATGCGCGGCTCTGGCAGCGCGCCCGTAGCTCAGTTGGATAGAGTATCTGGCTACGAACCAGAGGGTCGGGCGTTCGAATCGCTCCGGGCGCGCCAGCAGAACAATCAAGCCACCATCGAGGTGGCTTTTTTGTTTTCAGAGAGTTATAAGGCGGCGTGTGCAACCATCATTGATGGAAAAAATGTCCAATTACCCTAATAACCAGCAGTTCGATACGTCGATCGACGCGGTACTGGATGCCGTGGCCGGTCACCTGAGTCTGGCTCGGCGGGTACTGTTTATTACCGGGGCGGGGATTTCGGCCGATTCCGGTTTGCCCACTTATCGTGGAGTCGGTGGATTATACGACAGCGAAGCGACCGAGGAGGGACTGCGGATCGAGGAGGCCTTGTCGGGGGACGTGTTCTCCCTGCGTCCGGACATCACCTGGAAATACCTGATCCAGATCGAAGAGAATTGCCGCGGGGCCCAGCCAAATACAGCGCACCGGGCGATTGCGCGGCTCGACGATCACCTGGAACGGGTGATGGTGTTCACACAGAACGTCGATGGCCTGCATCGGGCGGCGGGAAGCCGCGAGATCATCGAAATTCACGGCAATTTGCAGGAGTTGAAGTGCACACGCTGCCACCACGAGGAGGCTGCGACCGATTTTTCCGGGCACGAAATACCGCCGCGCTGCCCGGCGTGCGGCGGCATTTTGCGGCCCAAGGTCGTGCTGTTCGGCGAAATGTTGCCGGAAGAAGCGCTGGAGCGCTTCATTGACGCCTTGCAGGAAGGCTTCGACATGGTCTTCAGCATTGGTACCTCCAGTGTTTTCCCCTATATCGTCCAGCCGGTCGTGTTCGCGGCCGGTAGTGGTATTCCGACGGTGGAAATCAATCCGTCGCAAACGTCGCTCAGCGATATCGTGGATTTCTACCTGCCGCTCGGAGCCGCCGAGGCCATGTCGGCGATACTGGCGCGGGCCGGAATGGATCGTCCGTAACCCCTGCTGATGACTTGGGAGCGGGGTATCTGGAAGATTTTGTTGCAACGCAACAAAATCTCTTGACAGGGTAATTTGGTTAGTTATAATGAGTACATGCTGCATTGCAACAAAACGCGGCGATGTCTGTAACCCCAACCCCACAGGAGAATGACCATGATTGCCCAGTCCCAAGAGTTCGCCAAGTCCGGTTTCAATTTTGCCCAGTTCTTCGCCAATACCACGCTCGACAGTATCGAGCGCCTGTCCCTGTTGAACCTGGCGGCTGCCCGCTCGGTCTTCGAGACCTCCGCCGCTAACCTGAACACGCTGTTCGGCGCCAAGGATGTCCAGTCCTTCATCAATCTGCAGCAGTCGATTTCTGCCCCGAACATCGAGAAGGGCATGGAGTATTCGCGCAACGTGTTCGCCATCGCCGCGGAAACCAAGGACAAGATTACCAAGGAAGTTGAAGCCCACATGGCCGACACCAATGCCCAGGTTTCCAACCTGGTCGAGAAGGCTCTGACCTCCGCACCGGCTGGTTCGGAAGTCGCTGTGGCCGCCGTCAAGTCGGCGATCAAGACCGCCAGCGACGCCTACCAGGGCCTGAACAAGGCTGCCAAGCAGGCTGCTGAAGTGGCCGAGGCCAGCGTTTCTGCCGCCACCAAGGTGACCCTGAAGGCAGCCAATGTCGTCGCCGCGAAGGCTGCCTAAGACCCAGTCGTTTGCCGTAATGAAAAAAAACCGGAGCAAGCTCCGGTTTTTTTACGTCCGCCTTTCGGGCAGGTACACCGGTTACTTGCGTGGCGCCTTGACCGGCTTGCCCTTGCCGCCACGATTGCCGCGGCAGAGTTCGAGGCGCTCGCCCTTGAGTTTGCCGGCAGCACCGTCAACGACCGGTACGATGTCCTCCAGTGCTGTCTTGCCGGGAGCGGCATTGATCAATTTGAGGCCACGTCCCTTCGGCAGCAGGCGGATTTCCTCGATGGCGAAAACCAGCGCCCGGCCGTCGCGGGTGAATAGCGCAATGTCGCCGCCGGTCGGAGCCGGCTGGAAAACCACCGGGGCTTCGGCATCATCGAGCGTCATGAAGGCCTTGCCGGCCTTGCCGCGCGACAACAAATCCTCACCCTGGCAGCGGAAGCCGTAGCCGCCGTCAGCAGCGACCAGATAGAGTTTTTCCGCCGATACAGCCTGGGCCAGACAGGGTTTGCCGCCATCCTGGAAGTCAGCCAGCGAGGTAGCCGGAATGCCGTCGCCCTTGCCACCGGGGATGTCAGCGGCGGCGATCGAGTAGGCACGACCCTTGGTGTCGAGCAGGATCAGGTGGTCAACGGTGCGGCAGGGCAGACAGGCGAGCAGACTGTCGCCGGAGCGGAAGGTGAGTTGCGTCGGGTCGATGTTGTGGCCGCTACGCGAGCGCAGCCAGCCATGCTTCGAGACGATCAGCGTGGTCGGTTCATCGGGGATGGAGAGGCTCTTGGCATCCGACATCGTGACTTTGTCGGCAGTCTCGATCAGAGTGCGCCGATCGTCACCGTATTTCTTGGCGTCGGCCTCGATCTCGTCGGCGACGCAAGTACGCAGGGCGGCCTCGGAGTCGAGCAGATGCTGCAGGCTTTTGGCTTCCTCGCGCAGTTTGGCCAGTTCCTCGCCGATCTTGATACCTTCCAGCCGGGCCAGTTGGCGCAGGCGGATTTCCAGAATGTCCTCGGCTTGGACTTCGGACAGCTTGAAATGAGCGATCAGATCGGCCTTCGGATCGTCCGACTCGCGGATGACCTTGATCACCCGGTCGATGTCGAGCAGCACGGCGAGCCGGCCTTCGAGGATATGGATGCGTTTCTCGGCAGTGCTCAGGCGATGACGGGTACGCCGCTCGACAGTTGCCAGACGGAAGCGGCACCATTCCTCGATGATGCTGTACAGCGAGGCCTGGCGCGGGCTGCCGCCGACGCCGAGAACGGTGAGGTTGATCGCGGCATTCGTTTCCAGGCTGGTGTGGGCGAGCAGCAAGCGCACCAGATCGTCCTGCCCCTGGCGCGACGAGGCTGGCTCGATGACCAGGCGGATGGCGTGTTCCTTGCCCGATTCGTCGCGCACGCCGCTTTCGGAGATTGCCGACAGGAAGGCCGCCTTGAGATTGAGCTGTTCTGGAGTGAAGACCTTCTTGCCGGCCTTTTCCTTGGCCACCGGGTTGGAACAGGCCTCGATTTCCGACATCACCGTGGCCGTGGAAACGCCGGGCGGCAGTTCGGTGATGACCAGGCGCCATTGGCCGCGCGCCAGGGGCTCGATCTTCCATTGGGCACGCACGCGCAAACTGCCGCGGCCGCTGCGGTAGATGGCGGCGATTTCCTCGGGCGCCGAGATGATCTGCGCGCCGCCTGGATAATCGGGGCCGGGAATCCGTTCCAGCAGCCGGTCCTCACCAAATTCCGGATCGCGGATGATGGCGACCGCCGCCGCCGCCACTTCGCGCAGGTTATGCGCTGGAATTTCGGTGGCCATGCCGACTGCGATGCCGGAAGCACCGTTGAGCAGGCAGAAGGGCAGGCGAGCCGGCAACAGCACCGGTTCGTCGTTGACGCCGTCGTAATTGGGTTTCCAATCGACGGTGCCTTCGTCGATCTCGGCCAACAACAATTCGGCGATGGACGTCAGGCGGGCTTCGGTGTAGCGCATCGCGGCGGCGTTGTCGCCGTCGCGTGAGCCGAAATTACCCTGGCCGTCGACAATCGGGTAGCGCAGGCTCCAATCCTGCGCCATGCGCACCATCGCGTCGTAGACCGAGGAATCGCCGTGCGGGTGGTATTTACCGATCACGTCGCCGACCACGCGCGCCGATTTGACGTGGCGCGGACTCTTGTACAACCCCATCCGGTGCATCGCGTAGAGGATGCGCCGTTGCACCGGCTTCTGGCCATCGGCGGCCGAGGGCAGGGCGCGGCCGGTGACGACACTCATCGCGTATTCGAGATAGCGGCGGGCGGCGTAGTCGGCTGGCGCGGGCAGGTCGTCGGCCGGGCCGGTTGCCGCGGGTGGCAGCGCCGGCGGGCCAGAAACGGTTGGCGGGGCGACATCCTCACCAAGGGAAGGCGGCGGTTCGACCGGCGGAGTGGTCGGCTGCGCCGGCGCTTCCGCCGCATCGGCAGCCGCCTGGGCTGCGGCGTCGAAAAGGTTCAACTGATCAGTCATGTTACGAGCGAAAAAACTGGCAGGCGCGATGTTACTTGAAGTCGGCAGCTGGGGTCTCGCCCAATCGCGCCACGAGGAAATCGCCCAGTACACGCGGCCTGGGCGGCGGGTGTGGTAGCGGCAGCCGGACCGCGCAGGCCGTTTGGCCGAAGGAATCGACCGACGTCCATTCCTGGCATTTCCCGAAAGCTGTAAACTTCAAGGTTTTCACACTGCTTCAGGCAACCGGAGAAACGCATGTCAAAGAAAAGAATCGCCGTGGTCGGCTACGGGAACATCGGCAAATACGCCATCGAGGCGGTCGAAGCCAGCCCGGATTTTGAACTGGCTGGCGTCGTCCGGCGTGCGGTCGGTGACGAAAAACCGCGTGAACTGGCGGATGTTGTTGTGACGGATGACATCTCGGCACTGGGCAAGGTTGACGTGGCGCTGCTCTGCACGCCGACGAGAAGCGTGCCCGAGCAAGCCAAGCAATACCTCAAGCTCGGCATCAACACCGTCGACAGCTACGACATCCACACCTCATTTCTCGACCTACGCCGGGAACTCATGCCCATCGCGCAGGCGAACAACGCAGTTTCGATCATCTCCGCAGGCTGGGACCCCGGCAGCGATTCCGTCATCAGAACCCTGCTCGAAGCTTGTGCGCCCAAGGGCTTGACGTACACCAACTTCGGCCCCGGCATGAGCATGGGACACTCCGTCGCGGCCAAAAGCATCGCCGGCGTTGCCGATGCGCTGTCGATGACCATTCCGCTCGGCACCAGTATCCACCGGCGGGTGGTTTATGTGCAGCTTGCTCCGGGCGCCAACATCGAAGAAGTCAGCAAGAAGATCAAAAGCGACGCCTATTTCAGTCACGATGAAACGCACGTCATTGCCGTTCAAAACATCGACGAGATCACCGACAAGGGCCACGGCGTCAATCTCGTCAGAAAAGGCGTTTCCGGGAAAACCGACAACCAGTTGTTTGAATTCAACATGAAAATCAACAACCCGGCCCTGACTTCGCAAATCATGGTGGCTTGCGCCAGAGCCACCTTCAAGCAACAACCCGGCGTTTACACGATGCCCGAAATCCCGCTGATCGATCTGCTGTACGGCGATAAGGAAAGCCTGCTGGCCAGGCTGGTTTAGTTGCTCCGACGTTCATGCTTAAATGACGCTCCGGGCCGGTAGGGCCGGGGTGTCGTTGCAATGCCGCATTCCTGCAAACTTCGTGAAAGGAAACGTCATGGGAATCTTCAGCAAAATCCTCGCCAAACTCGGCTTCGGCAACAATGAAGCGGCTGCCGCGCCGGTTCAGGCGCCGGCCGCCAGTGCCGCACCAGCCGCGCCGAGTGCGCCAGCTGCTCCGGCGCCAGCTGCTCCGGCGCCGGTAGCGATCAGCGCGGTCGATGTCGTGGCCAAGCTGGAGGGCATGGCCGCGAGCCATCCGGAAAAGCTGAACTGGAAGGTCTCGATCGTCGACCTGATGAAGCTGCTCGGCCTCGACAGCAGCCTCGCGGCACGTAAGGAACTGGCCGGCGAACTGGGTTGCCCGACCGAGAAGATGGGGGATTCGGCGCAGATGAATATGTGGTTGCACAAGACCGTGCTACGAAAACTGGCCGAGAACGGCGGCAACATTCCGGCCGAACTGCTCTGAGCCAAGCTCCATGCACTGCACCAAGGCCCGCCGCAAGCGGGCCTTTTTTTTAACGGCTCAGAGCCTTGGCGATGAAGTGCCGGCCGACGCGCGGCTTGGGCACACGCTGGTCGAACCAGGCGCGGACGTCCTCGTCCAGCCCGAGGCCGTGCATGTAGTTGTACAGCGCCTTGTTCAGCGCCTGGCCGAGACTGGCATGGTCGACACCGGTGGGGTCAATGAACTGGACGTCGTTGATGGCGAAGCTGACCGGCGGTAGCGGCTTGAGGCGGATGCCGTATGCCGCCGGATTCTTGCCGACCGGCGAATGCACGGTGCAGGAAAAACGGTGGAAGAAGCCGGACTGAATGCAGCCCTCGGCGAACAACTGACGCACATATTCCAGCGCATCAACCGTGTCCTGCACCGTTTGCGTCGGAAAACCGTACATCAGGTAGGCATGGACCAGGATGCCGGCATCGCTGAAAGCGCGGGTGACGCGCGCCACCTGATCGACCGAGACGCCTTTTTGCATCAACGTCAGCAACCGGTCGGAGGCGACCTCCAGGCCGCCGGAGACGGCGATACAACCACTGTCGGCGAGTTGACGGCAGAGTTCCGGGGTGAAGGACTTCTCGAAACGGATGTTGCCCCACCAGGAAATCGCCCGGTTGCGCCGCTGCAACTCGTCGGCCAGCGCCTTCAGGGCTTTCGGCGGAGCCGCTTCGTCGACGAAATGAAAACCGGTCTGGCCGGTTTCGCCGATGATGGCCTCGATGCGATCGACCAGTAACGCGGCCGGGGCGCCATCGTAGCGGCCGATATAGTCGAGGTCGATATCGCAGAAGCTGCACTTTTTCCAATAGCAGCCGTGGGCCACGGTCAGCTTGTTCCAGCGCCCGTCCGACCATAGCCGGTGCATCGGATTGAGCATATCGAGCAGCGACAGGTAGCGATCGAGCGGCAGGCCATCCCAGGTTGGCGTGCCGATTTCGGCGAAGGGAATATCGGGTTCGCCGATGTCGACATAGCAAACCTTGCCGTCGACACGGACGAAGGTACGCGCCAAGCCAGACTGCGGGCGCCGGCCGTCGAGGTGTTCGAGCAAGGCGAGCAGCGGCCGTTCGCCGTCGTCGAGCGTCACGTAATCGAAATGGTCGAAAACGCGCGGTTCCTTCAGTTCGCGCAACTCGGTATTGACGTAGCCGCCGCCGAGCACGGTGATGATGTCAGGGTGCGCAGTCTTGATCGCTTGCGCCATGCGGAAGGCCGCATAGACCGAGCCAGGGAAGGGCACCGAAAGCAGCACGACGTCGGGTTGCTCGGGCTCGACGGCGGCCAGCGTCAGCTTTTCCAGCGTGGCGTCGACCAGCGTTGGCGCTGCGGCCAGAGCCTGTGCCAGCGGCTCGAAGGTCGGCTGACTCAAAGCCAGCGATTCGGCGTAGCGGACGAATTCGAAACGGCTGTCGGCGGCGTCGCGCAACACGTCGGCCAGATCGTCGAGGAACAGCGTCGCCAGATGGCGCGCCCGATCCTGGATGCCGAGATTGCCGAAGGCCCAGGCCAGCGGGTCGCCGCCCTCGTCGTCGATGTAGACGTCGAGCGAAGCGAAGCGCGGACCTTCGGGCAAGAAGGCACGACCGGCGATGCGATAGCCCATCGACGGGTCACGCCCTTGCAGGAAGGCGACCGCCGGCGTCACAGCGGCCAGATAGCGGTCGAACTGCCCGGCAAAGGCGTGCAGGCTGGGCGAGCGTTTCTTCGCCGGCAGCACCCGGACTTGTTCGTGCAGCGCCCGCAGGCCGTCTGGCGAAAACAGTTCGAGCACCAGTTGCAGGGCAATGTCGCGTTGCGCCGCGTGAATCCCCCGCGAGCGCAGAAAGCCGGTCAGATAGGCGGTGGACGGATACGGGGTGTTGAGCTGCGTCATCGGCGGGATAAGCGACAGCACGCGGCGGGAACCGTATTGCATGGTGGGCGAAGGCTAGATCAGTTTCTGGTTAATTGCTGACTTTTTTGGAACTGCAAGTGACTTTTTCTCGTCATTCCCGCGAAAGCGGGAATCCATGGACGTTGCCTTTATCCGACTCTTGTTCCGTAATGTCTGGTCACAAATCCCGCCACGATGGATTCGTCTTGTTGATCAGTTCTACTTTCCACGCCCTGTTCCATTTCTTGATGCATTTTTCCCGCTGGATCGCCGATTCCATCGTCGGATGCACTTCGTACCATACCAGCCGCGTTACGTTGTAGCGATGGCTGAATCCTTCAACAGCATGCGTCTGGTGTTGCCAGATACGGCCAACAAGGTTGCTGGTGACACCCACATACAAGGTGCCATTCCGGTCACTTGCCAAGAGGTAAACACAGGGTTGCTTGTGCATCTGGGTTTCGTCATTCCCACGAAATTCCCGCTTTCGCGGGAATGACGGGAGGTGGGAAGAAGCATGGCTCGCGTCGGAAAATGTGACATCTAAATCAAAACCGCTCTAGCGCCCGAGCTTCTGCCGAATCACCGGCAGCGCGGCCAGTGCGGCGCGCTCGCCTTCGAGCGTGGCGTCGTGGCGGGCGGCGAAATCCCAGGATTTGACATAGGGCAGGTTGGGGCGGATCAGCACGTCGGCGTCGCGGGTTTCGTTGCGGCCGATGACGCCCCCCATGATGGTGATCGTCTGCCGCAGGATGCTGCCCAAACTGTCTACCGGCTGGCCTTCGGGTCGGGCCGAGATGTCCACCGCGATGATGAAGTCGGCGCCCATTTCGCGTGCCGATTGCACCGGCACCGGGCTGGTCAGGCCGCCATCGACATAGTTGCGGCCGTTGAATTGCGCCGGCTGAAAAATGCCGGGCACGGCCGCCGAGGCGCGCACCGCCATGCCGGTGTCGCCGGTGCGGAAAACGATGCGCTCGCCACTGTCGAGGTCGGTGGCGACGGCGGCGAAGAGCTTGTTCAGCTTCTCCAGCGGCCGCCGGTTCAGGTGCTGGTTGATGAATTCTTGCAATGCCTCGCCCTTGAGCAGGCCCCGTCCAGTCAGCGTCCAATCGGCGAAGATTCGCTCATCGAGCTGCTGGGCCAAGCGCTGCAGGGCAAAAGCGTCGAAACCGCCAGCGTACAGCGCACCGACCACGGCGCCGGCGCTGGTGCCGACGACGAGGTCGGGCACGATGTCCTGCGACTCCAGCATTTTGATCACGCCGATATGCGCAAAGCCGCGTGCCGCGCCGCCGCCGAGGACCAGGGCCACCCGGCGCGGCCGAGGGACTGGGGCTGGTGTCAGAGGCGGAGCCAGCGGTTCTGTCGGCAGCAGCGAGCAGCCACCGAGCAGCAGGACGGCACCAGCACCCAGCAGGCGGCGGCGATTGCGGAAATCGGGAGGAATGTCGTTCATTTTCGGGAAAATTCAGTAAAACAGTTTCATCAAGTCCAGCGTCGCACTGCGGCCGACCTGGGCGCGGTTGACCGCCAGCCAGCGGTGGGCATGCTCGCGTCCCTGGTCGCGCAGACGTTCAAAGAACGGCAGGTTGACCGCCAGCTTGCTCTCGGCCGGCATCTGGCCGAGCAGATCGTCGCCAGTGATGGCATGAAAGCGCAGGCGACCGACGCGCCGTTCAAAACGGCCAAGCGGCAGCCATTCGGGCAGCCAGGTATTGCCGATTTGCTCGCGCATATGGGCGAACATGCGCATTTCGCGCAGGAAAGTGGAATTGAAGGCCAGCTCGCCCAGGCGCCGCTTGATGTCGGCGGCGCTAGCCGGTGTCTCGCTGTAACGTAACGGTGTCAGCAGGATCAGCAGAATATCGGTAGCGGTACAGTCGTAGAGCAGTGGAAAGACGGCCGGATTGGCGCTGTAGCCGCCATCCCAGTAGGGCTCGCCGTCAATCGTCACGGTTCGGTGGATGGTCGGCAGGCAAGCCGAGGCGAGCAGGGTGTCGACGCTCAGCTCGTGGTTGCGGAACAGGCGCAACTTGCCGGAATTGGCGTTAGTAGCAGCAATAAACAGCTTGACCGGGCAGTCGCGGCGCAGGCGGGCGAAGTCGAAACGCTCCTGCAATACGTCGCGCAGAGGATTGAGATCGAATGGATTGATCTGTTCCGGCGACAGATGGGTGGTCCATTGCAGCATCAGCTTCAGCGCTGGCGCCATGCCGCCGGCCGCCTCGGCTGGCGGGGTGAACGGCGACTGTCCGGCGAGCGCCGTCCAGAAACCGGCCAGGGCCTCGCGGGCGCCGTCGCGGCCGCCGGTCATCAAGCCGTGCGCCAGGCACAAGGCGTTCATCGCCCCGGCGCTGGTACCGCTGACGCCCTCGAATTCGAAACTACCATCCTCGAGCAGCGCATCAAGCACGCCCCAGGTGAAGGCACCGTGGGCGCCGCCACCTTGCAAGGCGAGGTTGAGCGGGCTAGACATCGGCCTCGACCCGTCCGCCGTCCTTCTCCATCCAGGCCCGGCGGCCGGCGGCTTCACCTTTGCCCATCAGCAGGTTGAAGGTGGTGGTCATTTCGGCGATGGTTTGGCGCGTGGCGGTAAACGGCACCAGGCGGCGGGTATCGGGGCAGAGCGTGGTTTCCCACAACTGGTCCGGGTTCATTTCGCCCAGGCCCTTGAAGCGCGAGACGCTGAGCTTGCTTTCGGCGATGCCTTCGTCGCGCAGTTTCTGCAGCGTCTGTTCCTTCTCGGCCTCGTCCAAGCAATAGACCTTGCGCGTGTGACCGCGCGCCTCGACATCGACACGGAACAGGGGGGGCTGGGCGACGTGGATGTGGCCGCGCTCGACCAGCGCCGGAAAATGCTTGAGAAACAGCGTGAACAGCAGCACCTGGATGTGGCTGCCGTCGACGTCGGCGTCGGACATCACGATGATCCGCCCGTAGCGCAGGCCGGAGACGTCGACCGTGTCGATCTGGTTGAGGCCGTGCGGATCGACACCGATAGCTACGGAAATGTCATGCACCTCGTTGTTCTTGAACAACTGGTCGCGTTCGACCTCCCAGGTGTTCAGCACCTTGCCGCGTAGCGGCAGCACCGCCTGGGTCTCCTTGTCGCGCCCCTGCTTGGCCGAGCCGCCGGCCGAGTCGCCCTCGACCAGGAAAATCTCGTTGCGCGTGATGTCGTCCGACTCGCAATCGGTGAGCTTGCCGGGCAGGGTGGCGATGCCGGAGGATTTTTTCTTCTCGACCTTCTGCGTCGATTTCATCCGGTTCTGCGCTGCCTTGACCGCCAGTTCGGCGATCTTCCGGCCGCAGTCGGCATGGCTGTTCAGCCACAACTCGAAGGGGTCGCGCACCATCTGCGAGACCAACTTGTAAGCGTCACGGCTGGTCAGCTTTTCCTTCGTCTGGCCCTGGAATTGCGGATCGAGCACCTTGGCCGAGAGCAGGAAGGTCATCTTGCCGCAGACGTCTTCCTGCGCCAGCTTGACCTTGGCCGGCAGGATCGCGTGGTGCTCGGCAAAACTCTTGACCGCCTCGAACACACCGGCCTTCAGCCCGGCCTCGTGGGTACCACCGTCGAGCGTTGGGATCAGGTTGACGTAGGATTCCGGCTTGCCGCCACCTTCCTCGAACCAGGCCAGCGCCCAAGTCGCTCCTTCGCCGACGGCGAAGCCGTTAGCCGTGGTGATGGTTTTTTCACCGACGAAAATCGGCGCCACCGGCTGGCCGACCATCATTTCATTCAGGTAGTCGGCCATGCCGTTCTGGTAGCACCAGCTTTTCTTGTCCTGTCCCTCGATCTCCAGTTCGACGGTGACGTTGGGCATCAATACGGCCTTGGAGCGCAGCAGATGCTCCAAATGGCCGAGATTGATCTTGGGGGAATCGAAATACCTCGGGTCGGGCTGGATACGCACCGTGGTCCCGCTGGTGCGCGGGCCGCAGTCGGCAACGCGGGCCAGCGGCTCGACGACGAAGCCACCAGCGAAGGCAATCCGATGCAGGCCGCCGCCGCGCTTGATCTCGACTTCCAGCCGCGTCGACAGCGCGTTGGTCACCGAGACGCCGACGCCGTGCAGGCCGCCGGAAAAGCGGTAGGCGTTGCCCGCTTCGGTCTTGTTGAACTTGCCGCCGGCATGCAGCTTGCAGAACACCAATTCGACCGCCGGCCGGCCTTCTTCCGGATGAATCTCGACCGGGATACCGCGGCCATTGTCGGCGACCTCGATACTGCCGTCGCCGCGGATGGCAACCGAAATCCGCTTGGCGAAACCGGCCAACGCCTCGTCGGCGGCATTGTCGATAACTTCCTGCACGATATGGGTCGGGCAGGTGGTCCGGGTATACATCCCCGGGCGTTCCTTGACGGGTTCGAGATCCTTGAGGACGCGGATGGAGGCGGCGGAATAATCGGTCATGCGTGGTTTCGGGGATAGGGTCGCGGATCGGCGGGACGCGGTTGGTCGCTGATTTTACCGGTTTCCCGGAATCGGGTCGGATTCAGCGAAGTCGTAACCAATAACCCGCAAAAAAAAGGACACCATGGCAACCGAGTTGTTTTTTACCCGCGAACCGGTCATCAACCGCCACCGCAAGCTGATCGCCCACCGCTTTACCCTGCATGGCGCTGCCGCCGAGGTGGCAGCAACGCTGACTGCCTTGGAAGAATGCTGGCCGGAAGGAGAGCGCTCCGTATTTGTCAACCTGCCCGGACTGAACGATCCGGCGGATGTGGCCCATCTGGCCCAATGGAATGCCCCGCCAAACGCTACGCTGGAGGTTTCGGCAAACCTTTTGGCCCAGACTGCCGTTCAGGAAGCCTTGCGGGCTGCTCTGGCCGGATGCCGTCTATGCCTGGATTTTTCGCTCGAAGAGGGCGCTACCGCGCTCAACGCGGTGGCCAACACCTCGCTGACACCGCAATTTCTGGGATTCGACGGTAGCGCCTTGTCTGCGCAAATACTGACTT
>JAISPT010000012.1 GCA_031274715.1 Azonexus sp.
GGGGCGTCGGGCGGCAGCGGCAGGTCGCTGTAAATTTCGCCGAGCACGCGCCATGAACCTTGCTGCGACAGCAGTAGTGTGTGCTTACCACGCCAGCCAAGGCCGGCCTGACGGGCGAATTCGACTTCCATGACCGGCGCTGAGTCGGCAAAGACGCGGTAGCCAAAAGGGCCAGCCACGGCGGCGACGGCATCGGCCAGTTTCTGGAGCCGGGTACGCACGATTTTGTGATAGTCGCGGCCCTGGGCGTAGCGCGAAATGGCCGCCTCTTCGGGGCCGGGCGCGGCCTGCTGGGACGGCAGATAATCGAGCGCCGCCGAAATCACCGTCAGGGTGCCGGGGTGCAACTGCGTTGGTTGGGCGCGCAGTTCGGCATGGCGGGCCATATAATCCATCGCGCCGTGGCAGCCTTCGGCCAGCCAGGCGCGCAGCCGGTCGACGGCCGACCCCGGCTCGGCACGGGCGACGCCGATGGCGGCGAAGCCGAGTTTCCTGCCGGCGGCGCGGATTTCCTCGCGTAGCGCCGCGTAATCCACCGTGGAGTCCTGATTGTGCATAGCCCCGATGTTACCGCCGCTGTTGCCACCATTCACCACTTGCCCGACGAGGCCGCGACGCAGCGCTTCGGGGCATTGCTGGCGCCACGTTTGAGCGGTGGGCTAGTCGTCTACCTCGAAGGCGACCTGGGGGCCGGCAAGACGACCCTGGCGCGGGCGCTGATCCGTGCCCTCGGGCATGCCGGTCCGGTCAAAAGTCCGACCTATTCCCTGGTTGAAGTTTATGTGGTTTCGAGCTTATACTTATATCACTTTGATTTTTATCGTTTCGAGTCACCTGAGGAGTTTCTCGATGCGGGATTCGGCGAATACTTCAACAAAGGCGCGGTCTGTCTGGTCGAATGGCCGGAGCGCGCCGCGGGCTGCGTCCCGCTGCCGGATCTCCGTTTGCGCCTGCGCCACGAGGGCCAGGGCCGGGTGCTCGAAACTGTCGTCGATTCGCCGGAAGGAGCGCAATGTCTAGAAGGCCTGGCCTCAGCCTGGAACGCCGGCAACTCCTCCGTTATGCCGGCGCCGCGCTGATCCTCTCGGTGACGCCGCTGGCCGGCGCCGCGGCGAAGCTGCCGACGGTGCTCGCCGTGCGCGTTTGGCCATCCGCCGACTACACCCGTGTCACGCTCGAATGCAGCGCCGCGATCAAGTTCAACCATTTCCTGGTCGACAATCCTGATCGTCTGGTCATCGATATCGAAGGCGTCGAATTCAACAGCGTGCTCGACAGTCTGGCGGGCAAGCTGGCCGCCGACGACCCCAACATCAAGCTGTTGCGTGCCGGTCGCTTCAAACCGGGCATCGTGCGCCTGGTCATGGAGCTGAAGGGCAAGGTCAATCCGCAGGTATTCACACTGGTGCCGATCGGCGAATACGGCCATCGTCTGGTGCTCGACGTCTATCCGGCGGAACCGCCCGATCCGCTGATGGCCCTGCTGGAAGGGCGCGAGGACGGGGTCGAGCCGTTGAAGAACGAGCAGGATTTCCCGCTGGAGGAAAAAAAGCTGGCGGCGCCAGAAGTGCAAACAGCGAAAAAATCGGGCAAGCCGGTGGTTGACCGGCTGGTGACGATTACCCTCGACCCCGGACACGGCGGCGAGGATCCGGGCGCTATCGGCAAGGGCGGCACCTACGAGAAGAATGTCACGCTGGAAGTTGCCAAGCGTCTGAAGCGGCGCATCGATGCCGAACCGAACATGCGCGCGGTGCTGACTCGCGACTCCGATTTCTTCGTGCCGCTCAACGTCCGCGTGCAGAAGGCGCGGCGGGTGCAGTCCGACCTTTTCCTGTCGATCCATGCCGACGCCTGGATCAAGCCCGATGCCCGTGGTTCGTCGGTATTCGTGCTGTCTGAGCGCGGCGCTTCGAGCACCCAGGCGCGCCTCTTGGCGCAGCGCGAGAACGAGGCTGATCTAGTCGGCGGCGTCAATATCCGCTCCCGCGACCCCTTCCTCGCCCGTACCCTGCTCGATCTGTCGCAGACGGCAACCATCGCCGACAGCCTGAAGCTTGGCCGCTACCTGCTTGGCGAACTGGGGACGATCAACACCTTGCACAAGAGCCAAGTCGAGCAGGCTGGCTTTGCCGTGCTCAAGGCGCCGGACATTCCCTCGGCACTGATTGAGACAGCCTTTATCTCCAATCGAGAAGAGGAGCGTCGGCTCAACGACGACGCCTATCAGGAGAAATTGGCCGAAGCCATCATCCGCGGCATCCGCCAGTATTTTATCAAGCATCCGCCCGGCCCGAAGGCGCGGCTCGCCGTACTCGACTAAAACAGCTCGATTTCCCCGCGTATCCTGTCCCGCTCCGGCAACTGCCGGTTGGCGACCAGATCGTCGCGGCAGGCGATGCGGTTGCGTCCGTGGCGCTTGGCGAAATACAGCGCCTCGTCGGCGCGGTCGATGGCGTCGGCCGGCGTGTCGTGCGGTTGCAAGTGGCTAAAGCCGATACTGATGGTGATGTGGCCGATGCGGCTGAACACTTGGCTGGCGATCTCGTTGCGGAAGCGTTCCAGCGTCGCCTGGGCCGACGCGGCGTCGGTCGGCTGCAACAGAGCGACGAATTCCTCGCCGCCGAAACGGAACAACTGGTCGTCGAAACGGAAGGACCGGCGCATCACCTGGGCGACCAGGATCAGTACCTCGTCGCCGATCAGGTGGCCGAAATTGTCGTTGACTTGCTTGAAGTGGTCGATATCGCAGACCGCCAGCCAGTGGCTGGCTGCTCCGGAACGGCCACGGCGTCGCCGCGGCTCGCTGCCGTGGCCGCCGAGCCGTTCGTCGTTGGCGGCTTGGCCGAGCAGTTCGAACAGGTGTTTGTCGAAGGTCTTGCGGCTGAGTAGGCCGGTCAGCGAATCACCCTCGCCGTAATCGAGTAGGGCGATGTGGTTGTTGAAATACTCGATCAGTCCCATTAGCACCGCCCGCTGGTCGGCCGAAAACTCGTCATGGAGGACCAGATCGATCATGTAGCTCGGTTCCTCGCGGCGGATGATCGGGAACACGATGCGGTGCGAACCGTCGTCGCGCCGTTCGAGTACCACCGAGCTTTCGGCGCGGCAGCGTTGCAGCAGCCGATCCTGATCGATGCCGTGGCAGAACTGGCGGTCCGGCAGGTAGGCGTTGCGCAGGAAGGCGCCGTTCGGCCCGATGCCGGCACAAGGGAAGAAAACAGCCTTGTTGCGCCCGGTGTAGCAGCGGTAGATGGTGGTCTGCCGTGGCTGGAACAACCTGTTCAGCGCGTCGACCATGGCTGAATTGATTTCGGTCCGGTCGCGATGGGCCGAAATCTTCACAACATGGGTAATCAGGTCGAGCATCTGCAGGGGCCGAACAAATCAAATGAGCGGGCGCGATTATAGCCATAGTTGGTGCACTATTTTCGCGGCCGGCAGGCTGTGGGCCATTATAATTCAACGTTTTTTTCCGGTTTTCCACTTCATGCGCGTCTATCGCGGTCATTCGCGTCCTGTTTCCGCTCCAGTCGTTCTCGCCATCGGCAATTTCGATGGGGTGCACCTCGGCCATGCGGCGCTGCTCGGGCAATTGGCCGAAGCAGCAGAGCAGTTGCGGTTGGCGCCGACGATCCTGACCTTCGAGCCGCATCCGCGCGAATTTTTCGCCCCGGCTTCGGCCCCGGCCCGGCTCACTACCCTGCGCGAAAAACTGGAGCTGTTGGGCGAGGCCGGCGTCACCCAGGCCATGGTCTGCCCCTTCAATGCGAATTTCGCGGCACTCTCGGCCGAGCAGTTCATCGAGCAGGTACTGTGCCGTGGGCTGCGGACACGGCAATTGATCGTCGGCGACGATTTTCGTTTCGGCCGCGGTCGCCAGGGCGATTTCGCGCTGTTGCAGGCGGCTGGCCAGCGCCTGGGCTTCGACGTCATGGCGATGCCCAGCGTCGTCGTCGCCGGTGAGCGCGTTTCCAGTTCCGGCGTGCGTCGCGCCCTGGCCGCCGGTGACATGGATCATGCCGCCCGCCTGCTCGGTCGCCCCTACGGCATGGACGGCCAGGTCTCGCATGGCGACAAGATCGGCCGACAGCTTGGTTTTGCCACCGCCAATATCCGCCTCAAGCACAATCCGCTGCCGATGACCGGCGTTTTCGCGGTCGAGGTCGGTGGCCTCGGCGAGCGGCCGCTGCCCGGCGTTGCCAATCTCGGCATCCGGCCAACCGTCGGCGGTACGCGGCCGCTGCTGGAAGTGCATCTTTTCGATTTCGATCGCGATATTTACGGCGCCCACATCGCGGTGCGCTTCGTTCGCAAGCTGCGCGACGAACAACGCTTTCCCACTTTCGATGCCCTGAGGGCGCAGATCGCGGCCGACGCGGCGGCGGCCCGGGCTTTTTTCACGAGCAGGCAAAATGGCTGACTACAAGGACACCCTGAATCTTCCCGACACGCCCTTCCCGATGCGTGGCGACCTGCCCAAGCGCGAACCGCAGTGGGTCGGCGAATGGCAGCAGAAGCAGCTCTACCAGCGCATCCGCGAGATCAGTGCTGGCCGGCCGAAATTCATCCTGCACGACGGCCCGCCGTACGCCAACGGCGACATCCACATCGGCCACGCGGTCAACAAAATTCTCAAGGACATCATCGTCCGCGCCAAGACCCTGTCTGGTTTCGACGCGCCCTACGTGCCGGGCTGGGATTGCCATGGCATGCCGATCGAGATCCAGATCGAGAAGACGCACGGCAAGAATATCGCCCGCGCGGAAGTCCAGAAGCTGGCCCGCGCCTACGCCGCCGAGCAGATCGAGCGGCAGAAGAAGGATTTCATCCGCCTCGGCGTGCTCGGCGAATGGGATAACCCCTACCTGACGATGGACTTCAAGACCGAGGCCGACGAGATTCGGGCGCTGGCGGCGATGATGCGGCGCGGTTTCGTTTATCGCGGCCTGAAGCCGGTAAATTGGTGCTTCGACTGCGGCTCGGCGCTGGCCGAGGCCGAGGTTGAATACCAGGACAAGAAATCGCCGGCCATCGACGTCGCCTTCGCCGTGGCTGAGCGCGACAAGCTGGCCGCCGCCTTCGGCCTGGCCGAACTGCCGGTGGGCGAAGCGTATGCCGTGATCTGGACTACGACGCCGTGGACCGTTCCTGGCAACCAGGCGCTCAACGCGCATCCCGAAATCACCTACAACCTGGTGCAGACCGAGAAGGGCTGCCTGATTCTGGCCGCCGACCTGCAAGAAAGCTGTCTCGCTCGCTATGGCCTGAGCGGTACCACGGTTGCCCGTTGCCAGGGTGCGGCGCTGGAGCGCATCGCTTTCCGCCATCCCTTCTATGATCGTCTGTCGCCGGTTTTTCTCGGCGACTATGTGACACTCGATGCCGGTACCGGCATCGTCCATTCGGCCCCGGCCTACGGCCTGGAGGACTTCCAGTCGTGCAAGCATTACGGCCTACATAACGAAGACATCCTGACGCCGGTGCAGGGCGACGGTACCTTTGCCGCCGACCTGCCGTTCTTCGGCGGCCTGAACGTGTGGAAAGCCAACCCGGTCATCGTCGACAAGCTGGCCGAAGTTGGCGCGCTGCTCAAACACGCCAACGTCGAACACAGCTATATGCACTGCTGGCGGCACAAGACGCCGCTGATCTACCGTGCCACCAGCCAGTGGTTCGTGCGTATGGACGCGCCGGATATCGACAGCCAGGGCGTCGTCGCCACCGAGCCGGCCGGCCACACGCTACGCGTGGCGGCGCTGCAAGGTGTCGAGGACACCGCCTTCTACCCAGCCTGGGGTAAAAACCGCCTGCATGCGATGATCGCCAACCGCCCGGATTGGTGCATTTCGCGCCAGCGCAACTGGGGCGTGCCGCTGCCCTTCTTTACCCACAAGGTGACCGGCGAACTGCATCCCAACACGCTCGAACTGATGGAAGCCGTCGCCCGGCGCGTCGAGCAGGGCGGCATCGAAGCGTGGACGCAACTGGACGTCGGCGAACTGCTCGGCAATGAGGCTGCCGACTATGTCAAGACCACCGACATCCTCGATGTCTGGTTCGATTCCGGTACCACCCACCTGAGCGTCATGCGTGGCTCACACGGCGACCAACTGCTCTGGCCGGCCGACCTCTACCTCGAAGGCTCGGACCAGCATCGCGGCTGGTTCCATTCCTCGCTGCTGACCGGCGCCGCCATCGATGGCCGGGCGCCGTACAAGGCCTTGCTGACGCACGGCTTCGTCGTCGACGGCAAAGGCCACAAGATGTCGAAGTCGCGGGGTAACGTCATCGCGCCGCAGCAGGTCTCCGACAAGATGGGCGCCGATATCCTGCGCCTGTGGACGGCCGCAACCGACTATTCCGGCGAACTGTCGATCTCCGACGAAATCCTCAAACGCGTCGTCGAAGGCTACCGCCGCATCCGTAACACGTTGCGCTTCCTGCTGGCCAACGTCTCCGATTTCGCCGCTACCATGGACATGCTGCCGGTTGACGAATGGCTGGAAATCGACCGCTACGCGCTGGCCCTGACCCGCCAGTTGCAGGAAACCTGCCGCGCCGACTACGACCGCTACGAGTTCCACCGCGTCGTCCAGGCGTTGCAAACCTTCTGCTCGGAAGACCTGGGCGGCTTCTACCTCGACATCCTCAAGGACCGCCTGTACACCACGGCCCCCAAGTCGATCGCCCGCCGCTCGGCGCAATCGGCGCTGTGGCACATCACCCAATCTCTGGTTCGTCTGCTGGCGCCGATCACCACCTTCACCGCTGAGGAGGTCTGGGCCGTGCTGAATGGCCAGGCCGACGACTCGGTGATGTTCCAGCTTTGGCACGACCTGCCGGCGCCGGCTGGCGAGGACGAGTTGCTGGCCAAGTGGGCGATCGTCCGCGCGGTGCGCAACGACGTTACCAAGGCCTTGGAAGCCCAGCGCGAAGCCGGCCGGATCGGCGCGGCGCTGCAAGCGACCGTCGAAATCCGCTGCACCGGAGAAAAGTACGATGCCCTGGCGGCGCTCGGCGATGACCTGAAATTCGTCTTCATCTGCTCGGCCACGACGCTGGTCCGCGATGCGGCCGAGCAGGTGCTGGCGACGCCGCTGGAACATGCCAAATGCGAGCGCTGCTGGCACGTCCGCCCGGACGTCGGCGCCGATGCTGGGCATCCAGCCCTGTGCGGTCGTTGCGTCAGCAATCTGCATGGTGCCGGCGAGGTGCGCTGCTGTGCCTAAGGCGGCGCACTGGTACGGCTTGGCCGGGCTGGTCATCGTCCTCGACCAACTCAGCAAATGGGTGGTGCTCAATAGCCTCGACTACGGCCAGAGCATCACCGTCACGCCATTCTGGAACTGGGTGCTGACCTTCAACCCCGGCGCGGCCTTCAGCTTTCTCGCTGACCAGCCGGGCTGGCAGCGCTGGTTCTTCACCATTCTGGCGCTGGCCGTCTCGGCCTGGATCGCCGTGGTGCTGCGCCAGCACCCGCAGCACAAGCTGGCTTCGCTGGCGCTGGCCCTGATCCTGGGCGGCGCGCTGGGCAACGTGATCGACCGCCTGCGTTTCGGCGCCGTCGTCGATTTCGTCCAGTGGCACGCCGCCGGCTACTACTGGCCGGCCTTCAACGTCGCCGATGCGGCGATCACCGTCGGCGCCGTACTCCTCATCATCGAACAGTTGCTGGCCGGCCGCCGCGAATCTGCTAAAAAAACTGCCGGGAAAAAATCATGACTACCGTCCGCTCAGATAGCTACCTGACCTTGCATTACCGCATCACCACCCTCGACGGCGAGGAATTCCTGTCCACCTTCGATATGAGTCCGGCGACCTTGCAGATGGGCGGCGGCCAGTTGGCCGATACGCTGGAATCGGTGCTGCTTGGCCTGCCGGCACACGAGCGCTTTGTCTTCGAACTCGAACCCAACGACGCCTTCGGCCAGCACAATCCCCGCTTGGTTGAGCGCATCGCCCGCAGCGGCCTGCCGGCCGACATGGAACTCAAGGAGAATTCGGTCGTCGAATTCACTGCGCCCAACGGCGGCAGCTTTGCTGGTTTTCTGCGCGAACTGGACATGACGTACGCCCTCTTCGACTTCAACCACCCGCTGGCCGGCAAGACCATCCGCTTCGAGGTGGAAATCATCGGAATCATGTAATGCAGATTGTCCTGGCCAACCCGCGCGGCTTTTGCGCCGGCGTCGAGCGCGCCATCGCCATCGTCGAGCGCGCGCTGGAAAAATTCGGCGCGCCGATCTACGTTCGCCACGAAATCGTGCACAATAAGTTCGTCTGCGACGACCTGCGCGCCAAGGGCGCGGTGTTCATCAAAGAACTCGATGAGGCGCCGCCCGGCAGCACCGTGATCTTCAGTGCCCACGGCGTCTCCAAAGCCGTCCGCGACGAAGCCGAACGGCGTGGCCTGAAGGTCTTCGACGCCACCTGCCCGTTGGTCACCAAGGTCCATGTCGAAGTCGGCAAGATGCGTAAAGAGGCGCGCGAAGTTGTCATGATCGGCCATAAGGGCCATCCCGAGGTCGAAGGCACAATGGGCCAGAGCGCGGGCGGCATGTACCTGGTCGAAACCGCGGCCGATGTCGAGCGTCTCGATGTGCAGCATCCCGATCAACTCTCCTTCGTGACCCAGACCACGCTGTCGGTCGATGACGCCAGCGTCGTCATCGCAGCCCTGCACGCCCGTTTCCCGACCATCCAGGGACCGAAAAAGGACGACATCTGCTACGCCACCCAGAACCGCCAGGACGCGGTCAAGGCGCTGGCTGGCGAATGCGACCTGGTGATCGTCGTCGGCAGCCCGAACAGCTCCAATTCGCGGCGATTAAGGGAGGTGGCGGCGGGGCGCGGGGTCGAGGCCTATCTGGTCGATGGGCCGGAAGAGGTGAATCCTGTCTGGTTCCGGGGGAAAGTCTCAGTTGGGGTGACAGCCGGCGCTTCAGCGCCAGCGGTGCTGGTCGAACAAGTCATCGACCGTATCGGCTCGCTGGGCGCGGGCCAAGTAAGGCAGCTTGCGGCAATGGATGAAGGGGTTGCCTTCCCTTTGCCCAGGGAACTGCTCTTGCGCGACTGAATTTTCGCGTTCCCGATTCGGTGTTCTACCGTTTGCGGCCCGCTTTCTTCCGTTGGTCGAATCCGGCTATCGGCATTGGGCGCCTTTGGCTAGAGTCAGCCTAAACGCATCGCTGGCCGCTGCGGCTTGGGTGCTTCTTGAGACAGTTTTCCAGCTTGGGAGTCAGGACACCATGAACCAGCGCTTCGGGATCAATATCGTCAAACTTGCCCTCTGTCTGGTTTACCCGGCATTGAGTTTGCCAGCGCTGGCACAGGTTAACTGCGATGACCCGGACAATGCCTTGGATCCGGAATGCAATAAGGATATGCCCCCGCAAATAATCCCGGGGGCGCCGGTCTATTCGTCTTTGCCGCCGATGCTTGCGCCGGCCGTGAAGCCCAATATTCTGTTGTTTATCGATAATTCGGGGAGCATGGGCAGCGCCCCTAACGGCAAGACGGTCACAGCCAGCAATCCGGACAAAATGACTATTGCCAAAAATGTCGCCAAAGATCTGCTGACGGCCAACCGGAACCTGAGCTGGGGGATATTTTCCTTTGACTATGGCGGCAACAGCAAGAACACCTCCGCCACATTCTACAATGAAGGCGGGGTTTTGCAGTACCCGGTTGGGCCGATTGACTCTGAATCGACGGAGGGCAAGGATCGTTTCACGGCCATCATAAAAACCCTCAACGATTTTACGGCCAAAACGAACACGCCGTTGGCCCAAACTATGATTGAGATGACCCGGGTCTGGGCCGGTGAGACTTCGTATAACCTGGGATCGGGGTCGTTATCGACCTCGAACGGGAATGCTGGCGGTAAGACGCTGAATCTGGATAAAGGTACGGATAATGTGTTCAGGTATCAAAGTCCGATCCAGTATCGCTGCCAGAGAAATTTCAATATCTTGATTGGCGATGGAGATCCGACGCAAGATAACCTGTTCCCAGGTAATCCGACTAATGGTAACAACTATTATGTTCCTGGTAACGGCACCAACATCAAGTACGGCGATGGCATAAAGTGGCAGCAGCGAGATGTCGCTGGTGGGCCGCTGCTGGACAAAACCTTCAAGGTGTGCCGCGACCTGACCACGGATTCTTTCATTGGCTGCGCCGCCAGCACTTATTTGGGAGGGGCGGATACACGTATGCCATTTTTAAACAGTGGCTCTGGCAACAACGCTAGCAACAACGGCGGTTCCGGCGGCCCGGTGCGAGACGCGGCCAAGTATGCCTACATGCGCGATTTCAAGGTGGATGGGATTCATGGTTTCGATGGCGATGGCAAGAGTTGGGACGATCCCAAATACCCGAAGCAAAACGTCGTTACCTATGCCGTGGGTTTCGGGATGGATGTGAAGTCTCTGGGGGCCGCGGCCCTGGTGGGCGGCGGCAAGTACTACACTGCGGAGAATCAGAGCCAACTGTTGGCCGCCCTTAACAACGCCGTTTCCGAGATCGGCAACATTACCTCCAATGCGGGCGGCGCGGCCACCTCCGGAGCCACTTTCAGCACGGCGGACAAAATGTTCCAGCCGGTTTTCCATCCCACCGGCTGGTATGGCGAATTGCTCTGCTTCAAACTGAATAACCTGGGCCAAGACATCGGTTCTTGCACGCCCAATGCGGGCGCGGTGTTCCCCGCCCATACAGGCCGGAATATTGCCAGCGCCAAGGTGGTGGGTGGCGTGACTACGCCATTCGAGTTCAAGACGACCAGCCTCACCACGATGACCACCGAGCAGCAGAAGGCATTGGAGGGAATTAGCACCACGGCCACCCTGCCGACCAGTACGACGGTGCGCAGTAACGTCATCAATTTCATTCGTGGTCAGGAGGGCATCAAAGATTTTCGGACTCGTCCCAACGGCCTCCTAGCCGACATCATCGACGGCCAGCCGCTGACGATTAGTGTGCCGAGCGGTTACACCTCGGACGGTGACTATCCAACCTTCAAGTCGGCCAACAGCAGTCGCGGCATGGTGTTCATCGGCGCCAATGGTGGCATGTTGCACGGCTTTACCACCAATAACATGACGGAGGTTTTCGGCTTCGTGCCTTCCCCCGTGTATCCGCAACTCAAGCAGCTCACCGATCCCAATTACGGCAGTCCATCGGCGCCTCACGCCTATCATGTCAACGGCGTGCTGCATCAACAGGATGTCAAACTGGGCGGTGTCTGGGCGACCCTGCTGGTGGGCGGGCTGGCGCAAGGCGGGCAAGGCTATTTTGCCCTCAATGCCACCAGTACGACCTCCCTGTCTACGCCCGCTACCGCGGTCAAGTGGGAATTCACCGACAAGAACGACCCGGATCTCGGCTATACCTTTGGCTCTCCAATCATTTACAACGTCCGAACCTCGTCGACTGTGGCCGTGCCGGCGGTATTGTTGGCCAATGGCTATAAGAGCGATTTTCCCGATGGCAATGTCGGCGTCAACAATTCGACCTTGTTCATCGTCAATGCTAACGATGGCACGATGCTGAAAAAGATCACCGCGCCTTCGGGCTGGGGGCTGTCTTCGCCGTTTGGCGTCGATTATGACCCGGTCATTGGGGCCGACGGTACGCTCGATTATGTCTATGCGGGCGATCAATCGGGCAGGCTGTGGCGCTTCGATCTGACCTCGCCGATTGGCGCCGCCTTGCCCGATCCCCATCTGGTTTTCAGTGCCGGCTCCGGGCATCCGATCATCCAGAAGCCGGTTGTCAAGATCGTGAAGGACAAGGATGGTAATTTCCTCGGCAATCTGGTGATCTTTGGCACCGGCAGTTTGCTCGAAACGTCAGATCGCCTCGACAACGCGACCCAGACGCTGTATGCGGTCCTGGACAGGATGGGGAGCACCACTTCCCCTATTATCCGGGCCAATCTGGCGCCGCGGGTGCTTGAAGAGGCCGTCGTCGCCTCCGGCAGCGATCAACGCGCCGGCACCTATCGCAGGATCGAGCCCGCTGACCCATCTGCTCCGGATCTCGACTTGACCGACCCGAATAGTGACAAATTGGGATGGTATCTCGATCTGCCGGTCAAGTCCGAGCGCTTGTCCACTACGCCCTTGTTGTACGACGACCGCGTGCTGTTTGGCACCGGCATTCCGAACAGCCAGGAGGTGTGCAATACCGGCTATGGCTGGTACATGGGATTGGACCCGCTGACCGGTTTGGTCGTGAAGGACAAGAAGGGGGACGATTTCAGTTTCTTTGATGTGAAAATTGACGGCAAGTCGACACCGGAGGATATGGTGAAGTTTCCCGACGGCAAGTCCTACTACATCAGCGGCTACAAACTGGACGGCATCTCCACGAATTTGGCCGCGCTTGTTACCTCCGTTGCCTACCCGTCCTTTGCCACGGACAATACCTATGCCGCCGGTCTTGCCTTCTATGACTCCAATGTCATGAGCGTTGCTACCGGCAGGGAGTCTTCCGGGAAGGGCAGCAAGGTCTTTGTAGGCGAGCTGGGAAGTGACAAGTTGCACGGATTTGATCCGACCAAGGAGAGCAGTGGCGTCAAGGTCGAAACCACTATCTGGCGGGAAATCAAGTGGAAATGATCGCTCAAGGCCGTATGCCGCGACATGCTTCTCGTGGTGTAACGCTGATCGAATTGATGATCACACTGGTGATCTTGGCCATTCTGGCCACGGTCGGAGTGCCGAGCATGATCGGGCTGATCCGCGATGCCCGCTTGTCGACCTATACCGATTTGCTGGTCAACACGCTGAATCTGGCGCGTATCGAAGCGATCAAGCAGCGGAAGGATATGGAGGTCTGTACGGCGGCTGATCCCAATGCGGCCACTACCACTGCGTGCGCGAGTGGTATCGATTGGGACAATGGCGTCATGATCTTCGACGGTGTGAGCATGATTCGGCGGGAGCCTTTTCAGGGGGGGGTGACGGTGAAAGAGAAAAACTCGGTGGAGTCTGTGGTTTTTACCGGCACGATTGGCAACGCCGTACCGACCGCTGAATTCTATTTGTGTATCCCTGGCCGCCCGCAGCAGCAGGTGAATGTCCTGGCATCGGGGCGTGTCAGCAAACAGGTCAACAGCACCATGATATGCAGTTGAAAATGGAGTCGACGATGCGGACTGAACGATTCAGGTGTCAAACAGGCATGTCGCTGGTCGAGGTGATGGTGGCGGTTTTCATCCTTGGCGCCGGCTTGCTCGGTTTGGCCGCACTCCAGGGGCGCTCATTGGCCTATGCCCAGAGTTCCTTCCAGCGCAGTATCGCGGCCGATCTGGCGGCTGATCTGGCTGACCGGATTCGCGCCAACCGCTCGCCTTTTCTGGCTTACACCGATACCGGGGCGCTACCGCCTGGATTGCTCGCGGCGCCGGATGTCTCGCAGTGCAGTCAGGCAAGCGATCTGGATAGCGTGATTGGGTGTCCCGAACCAAGTAGCACGCCCCTCCCGCCCGGCGACAATGCCTATCGCGTGGCGGCCGATATGACTGAATGGAATATGGCCCTGAGAAGCCAGTTGGTGAATGGGCGCTGGAGCCTGACGGCCGTTCCGAACGGGCCGTTGTGGCGGTATACGCTGACCATTACCTGGCTGGATAACCGCAAGGATCCCAATGGCAATGTCGATGCGAGCTACGTGACGGTGATTCAATGATGATGCGTCGCAGATTGATGGCTGGTTTGTCGCTGATTGAACTTCTGGTGGCGATGACCATCGCGTTAGTGGCGGTTCTCGCTGCCACCGCGTTGTATAACTCGACGCGGCAAACCTATCGGGTGCAGGCCATGCAGAATCGGCTGGCCGAGGACGGGCGCTTTGCCATTTCCATGCTCCAGCGCGTCGTTACCCAAGCGGGTTTTCGCCCGACGCCGGCAACGCCTTGGGTGGGATTCGCGACTCCCGTCGATCCTGCCGTCCCTACCACCACCAACCCGCCAGCGGTGACGCCGACCTCGACCACTGAGATGACCGTGCGCTTCATTGCCGATGGTTCCGGAGCAGCCACTCCCGATAGTAACCAGATCGACTGTGACGGGCAGTCCGTGACTACCAATAGCTCCACGGAATTGGTGATTTCGCAATCCACGGCAGGCAGCGAGTTGCTTTGCGGCCTGCCCGCGCAGGCCGAGGCTGCCAGGACGAAGTGGATTGCTTCCTCCGGCGCCGGGACTGAGCTGGTGAATTTTCGTCTGGGGTACGGCATCGACGTCAACCCCGATACCGCCCTGGATTTTGGCTGTGGCGCTTCCGGAACGGTGGCTGGTACCTTGGCGGGCGATTGCGTTGCGGACGATTATTTGCCGACTGACGTGGCCCCGACCGTGATGCCGACCACTGCGCAGCCCATCGTCGCTGTTCGTGCCTGCCTGGTGTTGCGCTCGGATACGACGGATACCTCGATCACCCGGGAAGCCGCCTGGAAAAATTGTTGGGACAACGATATTGCCGCTTCGCTGACCGATCACAAACTGTATCGCACCTTCCGAACAACGATCTTGCTCAGGAATCGCTAGGGAGAGCCGGATGAATACCTGTAATACGCGCAAGGACGGTGGTTTTGCTCTGATTATGGCGATGATCATCCTGTTTGTGCTGACGATCCTGGTGGTCAACGCCGTGCGCAATTCCAGCATGAGCGAGCAGATGGCCGGCAGCTACATGGACCGCAATCGCGCCATGCAGGCGGCCGAGATGGCGTTGCGCGAAGGCGAGGCCAAGCTGGCGACATTGGATGCGGCCTTCAATCCGCTTTGTCTGGATGGGTGTACCGTGATCGCGGGCGCCGTGGCTGCCCTGGCAGCCCCGCCGACAGTCTGCACCCCACCGGCAGCCACGCCGCCGCTTTGCGTCTCGTCGATCCCAACGACTTGGGCAAATGGCGGCAATGAGAGCACGATCACCTTTAACCTCACGCTCGATGATGGCACGACGAAGCAAATGACGGCCAGCTACAGAATCATCCTCCTTGACAATGCCTTGAGAGATCCCAGTAAAGATGCCAGTTGCAAGGCCTACAGCATCATGGGGCAGGGTGCGGGAATCGATAGTCGAACCGAGGTAATTTTGCAAACGATCGCCCATGTTTGCCCCCTATCGTGACGCGATGGAGAGAAAAATGATGGATTTCCGGATGAACAGGGGGTTTACCCTGATCGAAATCATGATCGTAGTGGCCATCGTCGCCATCCTGGCGGCCATCGCCTTGCCGGCGTACAACGAGCAGATTCGCAAATCCCGGCGGACGGATGCACAGCGGGAAATGGTGGAATACGCCCAGGCTCTGGAACGGTGGTTTACGATGAATGGAACGTATCAGAAGAGCGCGACCGACAACAGTTGCGGGGTCGCCGCACCGACGACGAATCAGTTCTATAGCATCACGGGAAATTGCAATGTACCGGGGTGCGCTGTGACAGGGACATGCTTCATCATCACGGCAGATCCAGCCGGCACTTCACAAGCACCGGATGGAAAACTTACGCTGAACCAAGCCGGAGCGCGTGGCGGTGATGTCAATAATGGAAACTGGCGAAACTAGGGCGGCTGCGAAACCAGGGCGGTTTTGAGTGACGCTTGGTTTGCGCCGGTTTCCCCTTCGCCTGCTTGCGGGAGAGGGGCCGGAGGGTGAGCGGAGAAAAATACCAAAAACTGCCTCAAAACCGCTCTAACCAGATAAGTAGCCGATGCCTTGGTTGAAAGACAATAAATTTCTGCTACAATCTATCCTTTGCTTTTTCTACATTCGGATAACTCAACAATGGCCAACAGCGCACAAGCCCGCAAGCGCGCCCGTCAAGCTGACAAGCAGCGCGCCCATAACGCAAGCCTGCGTTCGACCCTGCGTACCGCGATCAAGCGGGTGCGTCAGGCGATCCAGGCTGGCGACAAAACCGCCGCTCAAGGCGTCTTCCAGAAATCCGTCGCGGTTCTCGATCGCATCGCGGACAAGAAGATCGTTCACAAGAACAAGGCCGCTCGTACCAAGAGCCGCCTGTCTGCCCAGATCAAGGCACTTGCTGCCTGATTCTGGCTGTGATCCAGTGAAAATGGCGCCTGCGGGCGCCATTTTTGTTTTTATGGCTTGTGTGTGGTGTTATTTTTTGCCGTCGATCGGGCAGACGCCATCGATGATCTGCAGGTCGTTGTCCTGGGCGAAGTTGAGCATGAAGCGGTAGGCCATGGGTTCGATTTCATCGAGCCGGCCATCGACAAAGACCGCCTTTTCGCCGTTGTAATCGCCCGGTCCGACGTAGGGGGAGTATTTCATCTTGCGTTCGGCGCCAAATGCCGACATGACGCCGCAGAGTCTCTCGGCCCAATCGCTGGGGCGAAATTTCTTACCTTGCTTGGTGAGGCCAACAATGATGAAGGTGGTCGATTCAAGCGTTGTCATTGTTTTACTCTGCGTGGGGGACGGTACGACCAGTGTTTCCAAATTCTAACAGAAGGGCCCGTGCCGTGGCAGCTTCGCTAAGAAAGTGAGGGAAACTTCTTTGGTATTAGTGAGATAGATTGTCTTTGCAGAATTCACTGCATATACTTGATCTAGTTCAATGATCCACAGGGGGTTTCATGCAGGCTGCTGTGATCACGAAATATCACTTTCGCATCCGGACGCGCAATGGCGTGGTGGTCGAGAGCTTGTCCTTTTTCGGTCGTGACGAGGTGGAAGCGCAGCAGAAACTGCGGCGCATCTACCGCGATTGCGAAATCCTGCAATGCCGCGAAGAGCGCCTGCCGCCGGGAGGGCGTGGCGGGCATCTCAATTACGAGGATGTCGTCGACCTGATTACGACGGCATGAGTGGCATGTCGCCGCGGGTCACGAGTTCGGCGAGCAGGCTCTGGTAGTCGTGGGCGCCGGCGCTGGAGGCGTTGCGGCGGAACACGTCCTGGTTGACCGAGGGGCTTTCGGCAACGGTCACGTTTTCGGAAATCACCGTGTCCAGTACTTCGTCGCCATAGCGTTCGCGCAGTTTTTTGCGCACGTCCTCACTCATGCGCCGCCGGCGGTCGAAACGAGTGAGCAGGTAGCGGCGCTCGACACGGTGCTTGAGGACTGGCTCGAGTACCTGCAAAGTATGGGTAATGTGGTCGGCGGCTTGCAGTGAGAGGTAGTCGGTCGAAACCGGGATGATCAGCCGGTCGCAGGCGAAGATGGCATTGAGCGCGAGTACCCCGATGTAGGGGCAGCAGTCGATGATGCAGGGGCGCTCGGGATGGTTGGCCAGGGTTGAGTCGAGACCAACGCGCAGCTTGTTGAGGATAGCTGGACCCTTACCGAAAATCGAGTCGACCTTCATCAGTTGCTGGTGCGCTGGGATCAGTCGGCCGATGTGCTCCCAGTCGATTTCCAGCTCGCTTAGACTGCGGCTGTCCTGGTAGAAGGCAAACAGGCTGCGGCTGGCTTCGACCGGGGCTTGGCCATGGATACTGGAAAGATGGCCTTGCGGATCGAGGTCGAGGAGCAGCGGTGGTTTGCCCGCACGATTCAGGGCGGCGCCGAGATTGAGCGCAGTCGTCGTTTTTCCGACGCCCCCCTTCTGATTGAAAATGGCGATGCGCATGGCTTTTGTCGTTCTATACAAGCCTCTATTTTTCACTTAACATTCCAATTCCTGCAACTCTTTCGGATGAAATTTATCTGTCGGAGGGGCTCGTTTTTCGGCGGCGATGGCCGCCGTTTTCGTTTGTTGGGGTTGCCTGATGTCGCATGTCATGAACACCTATGCCCGTTTGCCCGTGACCTTCAGCCATGGTCTGGGGTGCCGAATTTTTGATTGCGCAGGGCGCGAATATCTGGATGCACTGTCCGGAATCGCTGTTTCGACCCTCGGTCACGCACATCCCAAATTGGTCGCCACCATCGCCGCCCAGGCCGGGCGCCTGCTGCACACCTCTAACCTGTACCGTATCGGCGAGCAGGAGCAATTGGCGGACAAGTTATGCGAACTGTCCGGCATGCGGGAAGTTTTCTTCGGCAATTCCGGGTGCGAGGCCAACGAGGCGGCGATCAAGCTGGCCCGTTTCTATGGGCATAAGCAAGGCATCGAGCTACCGACGATCATCGTCATGGAAAAGGCTTTTCACGGGCGCACGCTGGCGACCCTGTCGGCGACCGGTAACCGCAAGGCGCAAGCCGGTTTCGAGCCGCTGGTGTCGGGTTTCGTCCGGGTTCCCTATGGCGACCTGGAGGCGATTCGCTCCATCGCTGAGCACAATAAAAACATCGTGGCCGTGATGCTGGAAATTCTCCAGGGCGAAGGTGGCATCCATCTGGTCGATCCAGCCTATTACCGGGGCGTCCGCGAATTCTGCGACAGCCAGGGCTGGTTGATGATCTGCGACGAGGTTCAGTGCGGCATGGGCCGTACTGGCAAGTGGTTCGGCTATCAGCAGGTCGGCGTGAATCCGGATATCGCAACACTGGCTAAGGGCTTGGGGTCGGGCGTGCCGATCGGCGCCTGTCTGGCGGGCGGCCGGGCGGCCGGGTTGTTTGGGCCGGGCAACCACGGCTCGACCTTCGGCGGCAATCCGCTGGCTTGCGCCGCTGCCCTGACGACCATCCAGGTGATGGAAGAGGACGGGTTGCTGGATAACGCGGCCCGTGTCGGCGCCCTGATCCGCCAGTTGTTTGGCGAGGCGTTGGCCGGTGTCAAGGGTGTGCGCGAGATTCGCGGCCAGGGCCTGATGATCGGCATCGAACTGGATCGGCCGTGCGGCGAACTGGTCAGCAAGGCTCTGGCGGCTGGGCTGCTGATCAACGTCACAGCGGATTCGGTGATCCGTCTGCTGCCGTCGCTCATTTTCAGTGACAGTGATGCGCGCGAACTGGTCGCGCGGACGGCGCCGCTGATCCGGGAATTTCTGGCGGCCTGAATCATGGCGATCAAACATTTTCTGCAATTCAAGGATTTCACGCGCGACGAATTTGACCATGTGTTCGAGCGCACGCGCTGGATCAAGAATCAGTTCAAGTCTTACCAGAAATATTGGCCGCTCAGTGACCGGACGTTGGTGATGATTTTCGAGAAGGCCAGCACCCGCACCCGCCTGTCGTTCGAGGCTGGCATGCAGCAACTGGGCGGGGCGGCGATCTACCTCAATACCCGCGATTCGCAACTCGGCCGCGGCGAGCCGGTGGAGGATGCGGCGCAGGTCATCTCGCGGATGAGCGACATCGTGATGATTCGCACCTTCGAGCAGAACATCATCGAGCGCTTCGCCGCCAATTCGCGGGTGCCGGTGATCAACGGCCTGACCAATGAATACCATCCGTGTCAGATTCTGGCCGACATCTACACTTACATTGAGCATCGCGGCAGCATCCAGGGCAGGACCGTGGCCTGGGTCGGCGACGCCAACAACATGTGCAACACTTGGCTGCAGGCGGCCGAAGTGCTCGACTTCAAGGTGCATGTGTCGACGCCGCCGGGCTACGAGATCAATCCCGACCTGATCGGCAAGATCGACCCGGCCCGTTTCACAGTCTTTGCCGATCCGATGGCAGCCTGCCGGGGTGCCGATCTGGTGACTACCGACGTGTGGACCTCAATGGGTTACGAGGCCGAGAACGAGGCGCGCATGAAGGCCTTCGCCGATTGGTGCGTCGATGCCGAGATGATGGGCATCGCCGATCCGCGGGCGCTGTTCATGCACTGCCTGCCGGCGCACCGCGGCGAGGAAGTGACGGCCGAAGTCATCGACGGCCCACAGTCGGTGGTCTGGGACGAGGCGGAAAATCGTTTGCACGTACAAAAAGCGTTGATGGAGTATCTGCTCCTGGGACGCTTGCCGGGGTGAAAACGGTGGTCGGGCAGACGGTTTCGGCGCAGGTTAAGCCGCGTCGCGGCGGCCGGAGCCAAAACGGCCTGCACGTCCAGAAGGCCCTCATGGAATATCTGCTGCTCGGCCGCCTTGAGGCTTGATCGGCATCGTCAACACAAAGGAAAAAGCAAATGAGCGACATCAAAAAAGTAGTTCTCGCCTATTCGGGTGGTCTGGATACCTCCGTCATCCTCAAGTGGTTGCAGGATACCTACGAATGTGAGGTGGTGACCTTTACCGCCGACCTTGGCCAGGGCGAGGAACTGGAGCCGGCGCGGAGCAAGGCGCTGAAATTCGGCATCAAGCCGGAAAACATTTTCATCGACGATCTGCGCGAGGAATTCGTCCGCGACTTCGTGTTCCCGATGTTCCGCTGTAACACCGTCTATGAGGGCGAGTACTTGCTTGGCACCTCGATCGCCCGGCCGCTGATCGCCAAGCGCCTGATCGAAATCACTAATTTGACCGGGGCTGATGCCATTTCGCACGGCGCGACCGGCAAGGGCAACGATCAGGTGCGCTTTGAATTGGGCGCTTACGCGCTGAAGCCGGGTGTCAAGGTGATTGCCCCTTGGCGCGAGTGGGATTTGCTGTCGCGCGAAAAGCTGCTGGCTTATGCCGAGCAGCACGGCATTCCGGTCGAGATGAAGCACAAGCAGGGCGGTTCGCCGTACTCGATGGACGCCAACCTGCTGCACATTTCCTATGAAGGTCGCCATCTGGAAGATCCGGCCGCCGAAGCCGAGGAGTCGATGTGGCGGTGGACCGTGTCGCCGGAAGCGGCGCCGGACCAGGCCGAGTACCTCGACCTCGAATACGCGAAGGGCGATATCGTCGCGGTCAACGGCCAGCGCCTGACGCCGGCCCAGGTGCTGGCCAAGCTCAACGAGTTGGGCGGCAAGCATGGTATCGGCCGCCTTGACCTAGTTGAGAACCGCTACGTCGGCATGAAGTCGCGTGGCTGCTACGAAACCCCGGGCGGCACCATTATGTTGCGTGCCCACCGCGCCATCGAATCGATCTGTCTCGACCGCGAAGTGGCCCATCTCAAAGACGATCTGATGCCGCGCTACGCCAGCCTGGTGTACAACGGCTACTGGTGGAGCCCGGAGCGCATCGCGCTGCAGACGCTGATCGACCACACCCAGCAGAACGTCAACGGCACTGTCCGCGTCAAGCTGTACAAGGGCAACGTGATCGTCGTCGGCCGCGACTCGAAGACCGATTCGTTGTTCGACTCGACCATCGCTACCTTCGAGGACGACGCTGGCGCCTACGACCAGAAGGACGCGGCCGGTTTCATCAAGCTCAACGCGCTGCGCCTGCGCATCGCTGCCAACCTGAAGGCGCGCAAGACTCGCTAAATTGTGGAAGATGGCACCCTATTCGGGTTGACCGAGGAACTGATCGCCGACTTCTTCTCGACCTGGGGAGTCGGCGCCTTCATCCTGTTCATGCTGTTTATCATTGGCGAGATTGCCTGGAAGTCCAAGGCTGGCAAGATGGGCACCTTTGTACTCTTCTTTGTGCTCGCCTTCGGCATGGTTGGTTTTGTCGCCAAAGCCGTCATCCAAAAAATCTGGGGTATATGAGGAATCTCTGAACAAGCCCCACGCGGTTGCCGCATCCCGGATTCGGGCGGTTTGCCGCGTTGCAAATGCTCACCATAGCACCGCTATGGCTGCGCTTTGCGCCTTGCAACCCATCCCGAATCCGGGCGCGGCAACTCGCGCAGACTTGTTCAGAGGTTCCTGAAATGTCGCAATACGACAATGTTTCCGTGGTCAAGAAGGCCAATGTGTACTTCGCCGGCAAGTGCATCAGCCACACCGTGGTGTTGGCCGATGGCACGAAGAAAACGGTCGGCGTGATTCTGCCGTCGTCACTGACCTTTAACACCGGGGCGCCGGAAATCATGGAAGGTGTCGGTGGTTCCTGCCGCGTCCGGCTCCAGAGCGAGAGCGATTGGATCAGCTACGGCGAGGGTCAGTCCTTCAAGGTACCGGGCAATTCCTCGTTCGAGATCGCCGTCGCCGACGGCGAGGCCTATCACTACGTCTGCCACTTCGGCTGATTCCCCGCGCTGTTGCGCACGATCCGACCATGCGCCGGGTTTTTCCTTTGAAGGAGTTCAAGATGCCGTCTTTTGATTTCACTTCCGAAGCCGATATGGTGGCCCTGAACAACGCCATCGACGTTGCCGCCCGCCAGATCGACAACCGCTACGACTTCAAAGGCACCAGTGCCAAAGTCGAGCTGAACGAGAAGGACAAACTCATCACCCTGTGGGGCGACTCAGACTTCCAGCTCGACCAGATCAAGGACATCCTGTTTCCGGCAATGGAGAAAAAGGAAGCCGAGAGTACCAAGCGCCTTGACCTGCAGCCGGTGCAGAAAATTTCGGGCAACAAGGTCAAGCAAGAATTGAAGATCAAGCTCGGCATCGAAACCGAAATGGCCAAGAAGATCGTCAAGCTGGTCAAGGATGCCAAGCTCAAGGTGCAGGCGTCGATTCAGGGTGATGCGGTGCGCGTCCAGGGCGCCAAGCGCGACGACCTGCAGGAATGTATCGCACTGATCAAGAAGTCGATTACCGATTTCCCGATCCGCTACGGTAATTTCCGCGACTGAAATGTGGGTGACCGCGGTGGCGATCAGCCACCAGGGAATCCGGTGATGCTCAAGGAATATGGCAAAATACCCCGGTCTTTCAGTCGGAGAGTGGCGAAAAATGGCAACGGGTAGCCTGGTTTCGGGGCAGGGTGTCGGTCGGGGCGTTCAGTCTGCGCTGCTGGCCTGTCTGCTGTTCGTGGTGCCGCCGCTGGCGGCGCAGGATGTTGGCCTGGCCGGCATTATGGGCAGCAAGGCAATGCTGATCATCAACGGCGGTCAGCCGGAGGCGGTGCGTATTGGCGAATCGCTCGACGGCGTCAAGGTCGTGTCAATCCAGGGCGACCAGGTGATCGTCGACATCGGTGGCCGCAAACGGCCACTGCGTGTCGGTCAGCATGCGGTTGGGGCGGCGCCGGCGGACGGGTCCGGCAAGATCGTACTGACCGCCGATGGACAGGGGCATTTCTTTACCACGGGGACGATCAACGGTACCTCGGTCCGCTTCTTGGTCGATACTGGGGCCACTTCGATTGCCCTGGGCGCCAGCGATGCCCGCCGGATTGGTCTGGATGTCAATCGCGGTCAGCGCGCCTACACGCAAACGGCCAATGGCCAAGTCGAGGTACGTCGGGTCAAGCTTGATACCGTCCGTATCGCCGGTGTCACGCTGCATCAGGTCGATGCATCGATCCTCCCGACCGACCAGCCAATCGCCCTGCTTGGCATGAGTTTCCTCAATCGCATGGAAATGCAGCACGATGGCGGTACCATGACACTTCGCCAGCGCTACTAGTGTGCTGCCTCGCAAATAACAGCACATGAAATCGCGTCTTCGCGCTCATGGCGGCGTTGCAAATACTCGCGATACCACCCGGTATCGCTGCGCTTTGCGCCTTGCTGTGAACGCGAATCCATCATTTCATTTGTGCTGCCATTACGAGACAGCACACAGGAGAACCATCATGCCGCACCGCCAGCAAGAAGTTGCGCTATTGCGCCGGGAAGTCGAGATGCTGATGGCCGAGCGGCAGGCGTTGTTGCGTGTGGTCGGTGCCGCCACGGCGCTGATCGCCAGCTTGGACAGCAAGCGCCTGCCGGTTAGCGCAGTCGAGGCCGCCGATGTGGTGGCGACTTCGATCAACCGGCTCGGCGAGGAAACGCTACAGGATGCTTTGGCGGCTGTGCATGCTGAAATCGAGGATTTCCCCGCCAGTGCATGAGGCTTGACCTGCAACGCCTGAAGGCCAGTCTGCTGCTGCAACCGCTGGCCAGCGATTTTGTCGAGGAGGATGGCGCGTTGAGCCAGGCGTTGACGCCGGCCGCCGTGCTTTTTCCCATCGTTCGCCATCCGGCCCGGGCGACCGTGCTGCTTACCCAACGCACCGCCCATCTGCGCGACCACGCCGGGCAGGTCAGTTTTCCCGGCGGCCGGGTCGAGGCCGACGACCTGTCGCCGGTATACACCGCCCTGCGCGAGACTGAGGAAGAGATTGGCCTGCCCCGCGAGCGCATCGAAATCCTCGGCTTCCTGCCGGAATACCGGACCGGCACCGGCTTTCGCGTGACGCCGGTGGTGGCGCTGATCGAGCCACCATTCGATCTGCGGCTTGACCCGTTGGAGGTAGCCGAAGTGTTCGAGGTACCGCTGGCCTTCCTGCTCGATCCGGCCAATCACCAGCAGCGCGAGATGTTTTACCGGGGCGCATTGCGACGTTATTACGCGATGCCCTACGGCGACCATTTGATCTGGGGCGCGACCGCTGGGATGATTCGCTCCCTGAGCGAACGCCTTGGCCTCCAAGCCTCGGCACGTTGTGGTATCGTGGAGCTTTAGTACAAGGAAATAAGCCGGCCACGGCATTCTGCCCCATGAGTCTCCTTTCGCTGATTGCGGTTTTTCTCATTGAGCAGCTGCAACCCCTCAACTACCGCCGGCTGGTCGCCGAACCCCTTGCCGCCTGGGCGGATTTCATCGAATCGCGCTGCAATGCCGGCGGTCGCCATCATGGCGTGCTGGCCTGGTGCCTCGCGGTGTTGCCGCCGGTAGCGCTACTGGCCATCGTTTATGTCTTTCTTTATCGGCTGAGCCCGATCCTGGCCTGGGTGCTGAATGTTGGCGTGCTGTACCTGACCGTAGGCTTCCGTCAGTTCAGCCATCACTACACCGACATCCAGTTGGCCCTGCGCCTCGATGATCTGCCCCGCGCCCGCGAATTGCTCGGCGAATGGATCGACCGCCCGACCGCCGGTCTCGGTTCCGAGGAGATCGCCCGCCTGACTATCGAGGAGGCGCTGGCCGCTTCACATCGTCACGTCTTCGCCGTGCTGCTGTGGTTTGTCATTTTGCCCGGCCCATGCGGTGCGGCGCTCTACCGGATTGCCGCAGTGCTGCGCCAGCGCTGGGGCGAGGCCGAGGGGGCGACGGCCAACGAATTTTCCCTGTTCGCCCGGCGGGTTTTCGGTATCATCGATTGGCTCCCCTTGCGCGCTACAGCGGCGGCTTTCGCCATCGTCGGCGACTTCGAGGACGCGGTCTATTGCTGGCGGACCCAACCCGCCCACTGGCCTGACCGTGATCTCGGCATCGTCCTGGCGAGCGGTGCCGGTGCGCTGGGTGTCCAGTTGGGGCGGCCGCTGATCGAGGGGACGGAAGCCGCCGACAGTGCCGAACTGGGACTGGGCGATCCGCCTGACGTTGATTTCATGCAAAGTGCCGTCGGCCTCGTTTGGCGAGCCACGGTGCTGTGGATGTTGGTGCTGTTCTTGTTGGGGCTCGCCAGCCTGGTGGGCTAAGAAATAATTCTTACAAGGAGTGTGAAATGAGCAGAGAAGTTGTCGTTCTGAGCGCAGTTCGTTCCCCCATCGGCGCCTTTGGCGGTTCCCTGGCTGACATCGAACCGGCGGAACTGGGCGGGATCGTGATGAAGGAAGCCATCGCCCGTTCCGGCGTCGACCCGCAGCAGATCAATTACGTGACCGTGGGCAACTGCATTCCCACCGATTCCCGCTATCCCTACATGCCGCGCGTCGCCTCCATCCAGGCCGGCCTGTCGATGGATTCCGTGGCCATGCAAGTCAACCGCCTGTGCTCCTCCGGTTTGCAAGCCATCGTCACCACCGCCCAGCAGATCATGCTCGGCGATTACGAATACGGCATTGGCGGCGGCGTCGAAGTCATGTCGCGCGGCGGCTACATGCTGCCGGCCCTGCGTTCCGGCGCCCGCATGGGTGACACCACGGCCATCGACATGATGGTTTCCGTCCTGACCGACCCCTTCGGCGTCGGCCACATGGGCATTACCGCCGAGAACCTGGCGACCAAGTGGAAGACCAGCCGCGAGGAACAGGATGCCTTCGCCCTCGAATCGCAGCGTCGCGCCGCCATCGCCATCGACGAGGGCCGTTTCAAATCGCAGATCGTGCCCATCGTCAAGCAAACCCGCAAGGGCGAGGTCGTCTTCGATACCGACGAGCACGTCAAGCGCGGCGTTACGATGGAAGCGCTGGCCAAGATGAAGCCGGCGTTCAAGAAGGACGGTACGGTCACCGCCGGCAACGCCTCCGGCATCAACGACGGCGCTGCCTTCTTCGTGCTCGCCGCTGCCGATGCCGCTGCCAAGACCGGCGCTAAGGTCCGCGCTCGCCTCGTCAGCTATGCCGTCGCCGGCGTGCCGAACGACGTCATGGGCGAAGGGCCGATCCCGGCTACCAAGCTGGCGCTGAAGAAGGCCGGTCTGACGCTCGACCAGATGGACGTCATCGAGTCCAACGAAGCCTTCGCCGCCCAGGCTATTGCTGTTTCCAAGGGCCTCGGCCTCGATCCGGTCAAGACCAACCCGAACGGCGGCGCCATCGCGCTCGGCCATCCGGTCGGCTGTTCCGGCGCCTTCATCGCCACCAAGGCTCTGTACGAACTGGAACGCGTGGCCGGCAAGTATGCGCTGGTGACCATGTGTATCGGCGGTGGCCAGGGCATCGCGGTGATCCTCGAACGCGCCTGATCCCGACGGCGTTTCTCGCCACGAAAAAAACCGCCGGCTTGCCCGGCGGTTTTTTTGTCCGTGCTACCTTGAAATCGTCTGTACTGATGAAGAGGCCGAAGCCCTCGTCATTCCCGCACGTTCTTGGCGGGAATCCAGTGGCTCGCCGCCCCGTGAAGCGGGCATGACTACGGCTGGAAAAGCAAAGACGCTGGATTCCCGCCAGAAACACGCGGGAATGACGAGATTGAAACTGTTAGGGTCTGTTCACAGTAGCCAATTTGTGTTCCCATTCTGGGATTTGGATGTGACACATGGATCGGCGAATGTTGAGCGACACACAATGGTTTCGGATTGCTGAATTGCTGCCGGGTAAGCCGACGGACAAAGGTGGACGGGCTGCCGATAACCGACGTTTTGTGGAGGCAGTTCTGTACCTCGCCCGCACCGGATCTCCTTGGCGAGACTTACCCAAAGAGTTGGGCAACTGGCACTCGGTATATGTCCGGTTTGCACGCTGGGAAGCGTACGGAGTCTGGCATCGCATGGCGGAGGCTCTCCAGGGCGATGCTGACTTGGAAGAGCTGTTCATTGACGCCACGATTGTCCGTGCCCACCAGCATGCAGCCGGCGCACCCAAAAAAACGGTAGCGATCAAGCGATCGGTCGCTCGCGCGGCGGGCTGACCACCAAGGTTCATGCTTGTGTCGATGCACTTGGCAACCCGGTTCGCCTAATCCTGACGGCCGGCCAGGTGGCCGATGTCACGCAAGGGGCGGCCTTGGTTGAGGCGATCCCAACCAGCGCTGTCATTGCTGACAAAGGTTACGACAGCGATGCTTTGGTCGACATCATCGAGGCCTCCGGTGCCGAGGCGATCATCCCACCTCGAAGTAATCGCAATACCAAACGCAAAGTCGACCGGCACCGCTACAAGGCACGAAACCTTGTCGAGCGATTCTTCAATCGCCTCAAGCAGTTCCGCCGTATCGCAACCCGATACGACAAACTTGCCAATCGATTCAACGCCTTCCTGCTTCTCGCTTGTGCCTATATCTGGCTACTGTGAACAGGCCCTAG
>JAISPT010000040.1 GCA_031274715.1 Azonexus sp.
CGCCGCCTCGCTCGGCGCTTCGCGCGGCCAGACTTTTGTCCGGGTCATTTTTCCGGCCCTTTTTCCGGCGCTGCTGACCGGCTTCGCGCTGGCTTTCGCCAGGGCGCTCGGCGAGTTCGGCTCGGTCATTTTCATCGCCGGCACTCTGCCGCTGGTTTCCGAGATCGTGCCGCTGCTGATTATCTCCAAGCTCGAACAGTACGACGTGCTCGGCGCGACGGCGCTGGCCGTGGTCATGCTGGCCATTTCCTTCGTGCTGCTGCTGACCATCAACCTGCTGCAATGGTGGGCCGCGAATCGACACCGCAACACCGAGCCGCTCGAAGCCGCAGCCAGCCGCGCCAGCGGAGGCGGGCAATGAAATCGACGCGCGCCACCCAGGAACCGGCATGGGTACGGGCGGCCCTGCTGACGGTCGGCCTCGGCTTCCTGTTCTTCTTCCTCGGTTTGCCGCTGGTCGCCGTTTTTACCGAAGCGCTGGCCCAGGGCTGGGGTCTTTATGCGGCGGCGCTGCGCGAACCGGAAACATTGTCGGCCATCGGGCTGACGGTGCTGATCGCGTTGGCTGTGCTGCCCTGCAATATCGCTTTCGGCGTCGCCGCCGCCTGGGCCATCGCCAAATTCGAGTTTCGCGGCAAGAGCCTGCTGATTACTTTGATCGACCTGCCGTTCGCCGTCTCGCCGGTGGTCGCTGGCCTGGTCTTCATCCTGCTTTTTGGTGCCCAGGGCACCTTCGGCCCGTGGCTGTCGGCGCACGACATCAAAATCATCTTCGCCGTGCCGGGCATGATCCTGGCGACGCTGTTCATCACCTTCCCCTTCATCGCCCGCGAACTGATTCCGCTGATGCAGGCGCAGGGCAAGGACGAAGAGGAGGCCGCGGTGTCGCTCGGTGCTTCCGGCTGGCAGATGTTTTGGCGAGTGACGCTGCCCAATATCAAGTGGGGCCTGCTGTATGGCGTGATCCTGGCCAATGCCCGGGCGATGGGCGAGTTCGGCGCGGTGTCGGTGGTTTCCGGCCATATCCGTGGCGAGACCAACACACTGCCGCTGCATGTCGAGATTCTCTACAACGAATACAACGCCGTCGGCGCCTTCGCCGCGGCATCCGTGCTGGCTTTGCTGGCGCTGGTCACGCTGATCGCCAAGACCGTTGTCGAGTGGCGCATGAAGAAGGAGACGGAAATGCTGAACTCAGTGCTGGCCCCGGAGAAAACATGAGTATCGAAATCCGCCATATCGCCAAGCGCTTCGGGAATTTTGTTGCCCTTGACGATATCAATCTCGACATCCCGACCGGCGAACTGGTTGCCCTACTTGGTCCCTCCGGCTGCGGCAAGACGACGCTGCTGCGCATCATCGCTGGCATGGAGACGGCAGATAGCGGCGACATCCTATTTTCCGGCGCCGAGGCCACCCACCTGCACGCGCGTGAGCGCCAAGTCGGTTTCGTCTTCCAGCATTACGCGCTGTTCCGCCACATGACGGTGTTCGAGAACGTCGCCTTCGGTCTGCGCGTCAAGCCGCGCAAGGAGCGGCCGAAGGAGGCCGAGATCAAGCGCCGGGTTAAGGAGTTGCTTGGCTTGGTCCAACTCGACTGGTTGGCCGACCGCTACCCCTCGCAACTGTCTGGCGGCCAGCGCCAGCGCATCGCACTGGCCCGGGCGCTGGCCGTCGAGCCGAAGGTGCTGCTGCTCGATGAGCCGTTCGGCGCGCTCGATACCAAGGTGCGCAAGGAATTGCGCCGCTGGCTGCGACGCCTGCACGACGATATGCATATTTCCAGCGTCTTTGTCACCCACGATCAGGAAGAGGCGCTGGAAGTCGCCGACCGCGTGGTGGTCATGAACCACGGCCGGATCGAGCAGATTGGCTCGCCCGACGAGGTCTATTCCAGCCCGGCCTCGCCCTTCGTGTACCAGTTCCTCGGCAATGTGAACGTCTTTCACAGCCGGCAGCAGGGCGCCTATGCCGAGGTCGAGCGCAGCGCGGCGGCGGAAAAGGAAAAAGACAGGGCGACCGCCTTCGTCCGCCCGCACGATATCGACATCTTCCACCAGCCGGCTGATGGGGCCTTGCAGGCCGATGTCCGCCACGTCCATCCGATCGGCCCGGTGGTGCGCATCGAGCTGCAACACGAGAGCGAGATCGTCGAGGTCGAACTGTCGCGCGAGCGGCATGAGGCGCTGCACCTGGTGGTCGGTCAGGCGGTGTGGTTCCGGCCGCGTCAGATCAGGGTCTTCGGTGCCACCCAGGCGCCGCGCCCGGCCCCGGAAAAGCAGGCTTTCCTGTTCTGATCCAGGGCAAGGAAGGGGGTAAAAGGCCGATGCTATAATCGGCCCCCGTTCCGCGCCTTCCAGCCCAACCCGGTGATTTTTACCCTCGGCATCAACCATCATTCCGCCCCGCTTGCTATTCGTGAACGCGTGGCGTTTGGCGGCGAGAAACTGCCGCATGCGCTGGCCGACCTGATGCGCAGCCAGCCGGTCAGGGAAGTGGCGATTCTGTCGACCTGCAACCGGACCGAAATCTACTGCGCCGCCGAGACGCCGGAGATGGTCATCGACTGGCTCAGCCGCTACCACCAGGTCGCCCGCGGCGAGTTGGCGCCCTACCTGTATACCCACGATCAGCCGGCGGCGATCCGCCATGCCTTCCGCGTTGCCAGCGGTCTCGATTCGATGGTCATCGGCGAGCCGCAGATCCTCGGCCAGATGAAGGACGCGGTGCGCGCTGCCGAGCAGAGTGGCACGCTCGGCGCGCAGTTGCACAAGCTGTTCCAGCGTTCCTTCTCGGTGGCCAAGGAAGTGCGCAGCACCACCGCCATCGGCGCCAACATCGTTTCCATGGCCGCTGCCGCTGTGCATCTGGCCGAGCGCATCTTCGAATCGATCGAGGAGCAGCGCATCATTTTCATCGGCGCCGGCGAGATGATCGAATTGTGCGCGGCCCATTTCTGCGCCCGCCAACCGAAAGGCGTGACCATCGCCAACCGCACCCTGGAGCGTGGCCGCGGCCTGGCCGAGCGCTACCAAGGCACCGCCATCCGCCTCGACGACCTGGCCGAGCACTTGGCCCGCCACGACATCGTCGTCTCCTGCACCGCCGCGCCGCTGCCGATCATCGGCTTGGGCATGGTCGAGCGAGCGGTCAAGGTGCGCCGCCACCGGCCGATGTTCATGGTCGATTTGGCGGTGCCGCGCGATATCGAGCAGGAGGTTGGCGATCTCGACGACGTCTTCCTGTACACCGTCGACGATCTCGCCCAGGTGGTCGAAAGCGGTCTCGAATCGCGGCAGGCGGCGGTGATCGAGGCCGAGGCCATCATCAATCACCGGGTTGCAGATTTCCTCGGCTGGCTGTCGGCGCGCGACACGGTGCCGGTGATCCGCTCGCTGCGCGATTCCGCCGAGCGCATGCGGCGCCATGAGTTGGAACATGCGATGAAGTTGCTGGCCCGCGGCGAGGCGCCAGAAAAAGTGGTCGAGCAACTGTCGCAGCGGTTGACCAACAAGTTTTTGCACGCCCCGACCCAGACATTGAATCTGGCCGAGGGTGGTGACCGCAGTGCGCTACAGCTCGCCGCCAGCCGCCTCTTCCATTTGCATCCCGGCGACTGAAGCCACCACGCGGTTGCGGCCGCTACGCTTGGCTTGCAGCAGCGCGGCGTCGGCCGCGCCGATCAATTCCGCTGCCGATGAATGGTCGGCGAGGGCGGCGACGCCGCAACTGAAGGTAGCATGGATCGTCCCCGTGCCGTGGGCGTGCGGTAGCACGGCGAAACCTTCGCGGATGCGGTCGAGTTGGGCGACGGCGTCAGCCAGATCGGTATCGGGCAGGGCGACGATGAATTCCTCACCGCCGTAGCGGCCGATCAGGTCGCTGCTGCGCAGGCGACCGCGCAGCAGCCAGGCCAGGTTGCGGATCACTTGGTCGCCGACGGGGTGGCCCCAGGTATCGTTGATGCTCTTGAAACGGTCGATATCGAGCATGGCGACGACCAGACGGCCGTCCGGCAGGGCCTCGGCGACGCGCTGGCTGATGCGTGTCTTGGCTGTCGTGTGGTTGAGCAGCCGGGTCAGACCGTCGTGCTGGCCGGAATGGCGCATTTCGCGGTAGCGGGCGATCTTGGTCTTGACCACTGCTGCCAGCACTACCGGGTTGACCGGCTTGGTCAGGAACTGGTCGCCGCCCAGGCGCAAGGCCTCGATCTGCTGCGCGATGTCGGTCTCGCTCGACAGGTAAATGACCGGCAGGGCTTGATATTCTGTGAACTGGCGTAGCGCCGCCGTGGCTTCGACGCCGCTGCAGAAGGGCATGTACATGTCCATCAGGATGGCGTCCGGGTGGTAGCCGGCGGCCACTTCGAGCAGGCGGCGCGGGTCGGCCACGGCCAGGCTGTCGATGCCGTGCTGACTCAGGGCGCGACGGACGACAACGGTAGCAGTTTGCGAATCCTCGACCAACAGCACCCGTTCGGCCTCCGGTTCGTCCTCGCGGGCCAGGTCGAGCAACCGGGCCAGGATGTCGGCACGACCACTGGCGGCCGGGATACAGGTGTCGGCGCCGGCGCGCTGGAGGCGAACGATGCTTTCCAGTTCGGCGGGGACCGCCAGGCAATAGATGTGGCTGCTTGGACAGTGCTTGCGCAGTTCGCTGATGACGCTTACCGCTTCGGCCGGGTAGGCGCCGGGCAACTCCGGCAGGCAGAGGATGGCCAGCGGCGCCGGCTCACCGGTGGCCAGCCCGGACCACGAGGTGACGCTGGGCAGGAAGCCGAAGGAAGCGAGTTGGTTGCACAGCGATTCGAGCCAGGGATGCTCGGCGGCGGCGACGATTAGTACGTTGCGGCCATGCGTCCAGGGATCGGCAGCTTCGTCGCCGGGGGAATCGGAATAGCGGCGGTTGGGTGGCGGCGGTTCTTCGTGGCGGAGCAGTTCGTCGAGCAGCCGAAGGAGCTTGCTCTCGATGGCATTGGCCAGATCGGGCAGTAGCGGGTGCTGGGCGGCGTCGCTGAACAGGGTCAGGGCCGTGTTTTCCAGTTCCCGGGCAATACGCGCCAGACCTGACATGTGGCGGCGCGTCAGATGCTCGATCAGACCGTTGAGGGAAACGGTGAATTCGACGAACAGCGTGAAATCGCCGGTGGCGCGGTACTGTCGCCAATGGCTTTCGAGTGCTTCTGCGAGGGCGGTGACGGAGAGGAAGGGCGGGGGCATCGGCAGGCCTGAACGAATCCGCGCATGATCCAGAAATGCTGTCAATGGTGCGCGGAAAGCAGAGATTATGGGACCGCCGCCGGTTCGTGGCAAGGTTAGCCGGTCGCCGGCGGGCGCTGTTCTCGGGTACCATTACGCCCCCGTTCGCCCATCGCTTCTTCAGCCCTATGAAGGACAGCATCCGCCAGAAACTCGACCTCTTGGTCGATCGCCTCGATGGCATCGACCGCATGCTCGCGGTACCCGATGCCGCCGGTGATATGGGGCAATTCCGCAAGCTGTCGCGCGAGCGGGCCGAAATCGAGCCGGTGGTCGTCTGCTACGGCGCTTTCCGCCAGGCCGAGAATGATCTGGCCGAGGCCGAGGCGATGCTGGCCGACCCGGAGATGCGTGAATTCGCCGCCGAGGAAATTGCCGTCGCCAAGGCACGCCTGCCGGAACTGGAAATCGAGTTGCAGAAATTGCTGCTGCCGCGGGATCCCAACGACGAGCGCAGCGTGCTGCTGGAAATCCGCGCCGGCACCGGCGGCGACGAATCGGCCCTGTTTGCTGGTGATCTGTTCCGCATGTACTCGCGTTTCGCCGAGGGCCAGCGCTGGCAGGTCGAGGTGTTATCGGCCAGCGAGTCGGAACTCGGCGGCTACCGCGAAATCATCTGCCGCATTGCCGGCAACGGCGCTTATTCGCAACTCAAATTCGAGTCCGGCGGCCACCGCGTGCAGCGCGTGCCGGAAACCGAGACCCAGGGCCGTATCCATACCTCCGCCTGCACCGTCGCGGTGATGCCGGAAGCCGACGAGGTCGGCGACGTCGACCTCAACCCGGCCGACCTCAGGATCGACACCTTCCGCGCTTCCGGCGCTGGCGGCCAGCACATCAACAAGACCGACTCGGCGGTGCGCATTACCCATCTGCCGACCGGCATCGTCGCCGAATGCCAGGATGGCCGCTCGCAGCACGCCAACAAGGCCTCGGCCATGAAAGTGCTGGCGGCACGCATCAAGGACGTTCAGGTACGGGCCCAGCAGAGCGCCATCGCTAGCACGCGCAAGAGCCTGATCGGTTCCGGCGACCGCTCCGAGCGCATCCGCACCTACAACTTCCCGCAGGGGCGCGTCACCGACCACCGCATCAACCTGACGCTGTACAAGATCGCTGCCATCATGGACGGTGACCTCGGCGAGGTGCTGGCCGCCCTGGCCCATGAGCATCAGGCCGAGCAACTGGCGGAACTGGCCGAGCAGCAATGACATGACGCTAGGCGAGGCACTCGCGGCAGCGCGGCAGCGTATCGACCGGCTCGATGCCCGTCTGCTGTTGCAATACGCAACCGGCTGCACACACGCCGAACTGCTGGCCCGGCCCGAGACGCTGCTTGGTACGTCGGCGCGGGCGCAATTCGAGAACTGGGTCGAGCGCCGTGCCGGTGGCGAGCCGTTGGCCTACCTGGTTGGCGAGGCCGAGTTCCGTGGCCGTGTGTTCCAGGTCTCGCCGGCGGTGTTGATTCCCCGCCCGGATACCGAGGTACTGGTCGAGCAGGCGCCGCTCCGGCTGCACGGCAAGGAAAGTCCGGCCGTGCTCGATCTTGGCACCGGTTCCGGTATCGTCGCCGTGTCGCTGGCGCTGGAATATCCAAGCGCCCGCGTCGTCGCCGTCGACATCTCGGCGGCGGCGCTGACCGTCGCCGCCAGCAATGCCGGCCGTCTCGGCGCCGACGTCGAGTTCCTCGCAGGCGACTGGTATGCGCCGCTGGCCGGTCGACGCTTCGATCTCATTGTTGCCAATCCGCCCTACATCGCTGCTGACGACCCGCACCTGGCTGGCGACGGCTTGCCTTTCGAGCCGCAAGGGGCACTGACCGATGGCGGCGACGGCCTCGACTGCCTGCGCCGCATCGTCGCTGGTGCTGTCGCCCATCTGCGGCCGGGTGGCTGGCTGCTGCTCGAGCACGGGCACGAGCAGGGGGCGGCCTGTCGGAACTTATTGTCCGCTGCCGGGTTCCAAGCCGCATTCACTCATCCCGACCTGGCCGGCAGTGACCGCGTTTCAGGCGCCCATCTTTGATCTGGAGAAACTATGTCCGACGTGCAGCAACGCATTTGCCAAACCGTCACTGGCAACCCGGTCGTCCTCTACATGAAGGGCGATGCCCGTTTCCCGCAATGTGGTTTTTCGGCGACGGCGGTGCAAATTCTGAAGGCCTGCGGCGTCAGCGATTTCATCACCGTCAACGTGCTGGCCGACGAGGAAATTCGCCAGGGCGTCAAAGAGTACGCCAATTGGCCGACCATTCCGCAGCTCTACATCAAGGGTGAATTCGTCGGTGGCTGCGACATCATGAAGGAGATGTACCAAGCCGGCGAGTTGCAGAAGCTGCTCGCCGGCATCGCCCAAGTCTGAGTTTCCCGCAGGCTTGGCGATCGAGGCCCGGCCTTGTGCCGGGCCTTCGCTTTTGCGGGTTCAGGCCTCGACGACCTGGAAGTCGATGTTGGCGCCGTCCTTGACCACTTCTTTGACCGCGCATTCGGCGATGCTCCACAGCACGGCGGCCTTGGCCTCGGCGTTAAAGCCTTCGGGAAAGTGGACCTCGGTGCGGAAGCGGCCCAGGGTTAGCGGACCACCCGGCCCGGCGAATGGCTTGCAGGAAATCTCGATGCCGGTGGCTGGGACGCCGAGCGTCTGGCAGGCCTTTTTGGCGAACACGGCGGCGCAGCCGGCCAAGGTGGCGTAGAAGGCTTCGAGCGGATTCATCTGCGAGCCGTCGAGGGCGTAAGTGGTCTGATGTTTGCCGGTACTGACCTGGATCAGCGGCGTCTGGTCGATGAGTGTGCGGTACATGGTGGCGTCTTTCGGAAGTGACATGGTGGCCTGCCGGGCGGCAGGTTTGTCCGAATATTATAAAACGCTAATATATTGGTTGGCAACCACCACCCTGGCGGTTGTCCCTCAGGCGCTAGCCAGGCGTTGGTTGGCGATGTTGAGGCGATTGACCAGGACGTCGACGAAGCCCTGATAGAAGTGCAGGCGGCAGGCATCGGAGGCCTGTTCCAGGGCTTCGCCGCGAATGATGACGATGTCGGCCTCGGTCAGTGCGATAACGTCGGCGCCGCGTCTCGACGCGTGGCGGTTGAGTACCGCCATTTCGCCGAAGCAATCGCCGCGGCACAACACGTCGAGCGGCATGCCGCCCTTGCTGACGGTGAATTGGCCGGCGGCGACGAAGGCGAAGGCGTCACCCGGGTCGCCATCGTGCAGCATCAGGGTGCCGGGGGGAATGCGCCGCCATTGCGAGAAACGCAGGACTTCCCACAGTTCGGCATCGCTAAAATCGGTGAAGAAGGGCAGGGCGCGCAGGGTATCGAAGCGCTCGCTTTCCGGGAAATCGCTACCAGCGCTCGGCAGTCGGCCCTGGCGGACCGTGTCGGTCAGTTCTTGGGCCAGTTCCTGCCAGCTTGGATAGCGCTGTTCGCGTTCCTTGGCCATGGCTCGGGCGACGATGCGGTCGAAGGCCGGCGGTAGGTCGGGGCGCAGGCTGGACGGCAGCGGTGCCTCGTCATGGACGATGCGATAGACCAGGTTGGCCTGGTTTTCGGCCTCGAACGGCAGGTGGCCGGTCAGCAACTGGAACAGCACGACGCCCAAGGAGTAGATGTCGGTGCGGTGATCGAGTGGGCGCTCGAGCACCTGTTCTGGCGACATGTAGGCCGGCGAGCCGATGGCACCGACCTGGCTGAGCTGGTTCTGACCGGTGATGGCGGCGCCGAAGTCGCCGATCTTGATGTCGTTGTCGCCGGCGAGCAGGATGTTGGCCGGCTTGATATCGCGGTGGGTGATACCGAGGCGGTGGGCGAAATCGAGCGCTCGCGTGCATTTGAAAATCAGCTCGACGATCCGGTTGAGCGGTAGCAGCCGGCCGGGGCTGGTGTACTGTTCGAGGGTGCCGCCAGCAACGTATTCCATAACGATGTAGCAGATCTTCTCGGCCACCACCGCGTCGTAGATCTGGACGATGTGCGGGTGATTGAGCTTGCCGACCAGCGACGCCTCGTTGAGAAACAGGCGGCTGTAGATGCGGCCCTTGTCCGGGTCGCTGAGCGCCTCCGGCGAGGCGACCTTGATCGCCACATCGCGCCGGGCGAACGGGTCGCGGGCCAGATAGACGCTGCTGCTGGCGCCGGCACCGAGCTTGCGGATTAATTCGTACTTGCCGAGCTTGCGGCTCATCGGCTGGCTCCGGGCGGGATGGCTGCCGGGCGATGGGGGAACGGCCGGACTGGCCGGCACATCGGGTTGTTTCGGCTTGCGGTGGCTCACAGCCGGCTGCGGGCGCGGGCGACGGCGGCGCGTACTTGCTCTGGCGCGGTGCCGCCGATGTGGTTGCGGGAGGCCAGCGAGCCGGCGACGGTCAGCACGGCGTACACATCGCCACCGATCAGCGGCGAGAACTGCCGCAATTCATCCAATGTTAGGCCGGGCAGGTCGACGTCCTTCAACTCGGCGGCCTTGACCGCATGGCCGACGGCTTCGTGCGCATCGCGGAAAGGCAGTCCCTTCTTGACCAAGTAGTCGGCGAGGTCGGTGGCGGTAGCGAAGCCCTGGGTCAGCGCGGCCTGCATGTTGTCGGCGCGGACAGTGATGCCACCGGCCATGTCGGCGAAGATGCGCAGCGTGTCGGTGACGGTGTCGACAGCGTCGAACAGCGGTTCTTTGTCTTCCTGGTTGTCCTTGTTGTAGGCCAGAGGCTGTGACTTCATCAAGGTCAGCAGGCTCATCAACTGGCCGTAGACGCGGCCGGTCTTGCCGCGTGCCAGTTCCGGCACGTCCGGGTTTTTCTTCTGCGGCATGATCGAGGAGCCGGTGCAGAAGCGGTCGGCGATATGGATGAAGCCGACGCGCGGGCTCATCCACATCACCAGTTCCTCGGAGAGGCGGCTGACGTGCATCATCAGCAGCGCGCAGGCGGCGCAGAATTCGATGGCGAAGTCGCGGTCGGAGACGGCATCCAGCGAGTTCTCGCAAACCTCCTCGAAGCCCAGTTCGCGGGCGACGAATTCGCGGTCGATCGGGTAGGTGGTGCCGGCCAGCGCGGCGGCGCCGAGCGGTAGGCGGGCGACGCGCTTGCGGCAATCGGCGAAGCGCTCGGCATCGCGGCCGAACATCTCGAAATAGGCCAGCATGTGGTGGCCGAAGGTCACCGGTTGCGCCACCTGCAAGTGGGTGAAGCCGGGCATCGGCGTTGCGGCTTCCTTTTCGGCGAGGTCGACCAGGGCGCCGCGAAAAGCCTTGAGCAGCGCCTGGATGTCGTCGATGGCATCGCGCAGATAGAGGCGGATGTCGGTAGCCACCTGATCGTTGCGCGAGCGGCCGGTATGCAGCCGCTTGCCGGCGTCGCCGATGAGCGCGGTCAGGCGCTTCTCGATGTTCAGGTGCACGTCTTCGAGATCGAGCGACCACTCGAAACGGTCCGACTCGATCTCCTCGGCGACGATGGCCATGCCGCGCTCGATGTCAGCCAGATCCTGGACGGCGATGATGCCCTGCCTGGCCAGCATTTTCGCGTGTGCCAGCGAGCCGCGGATATCCTGGCGCCACATGCGCTGGTCGAAGTCGACGGAGGCGGTGTAGCGCTTGACGAGATCGGAAACCGGTTCGGAGAAGCGACCGGCCCAAGTGTATTGATTGGCGTTGGAAGTCATGGCTCTGGTCTAGAATGAGACGGATCGGTGACGAATTTCAAAAAGTCAGCACGAAAAATAATGAGTATACGGCAGTTTCCCGCTACGCATCCCTTGCCCGACTGGCGCAATTTCGGCGTTATGTTGCGCGTTCTGCTCGGCGTCAATGCCCTGGCCCTGGCCGCGGCTCTGCTGCAAGTGCCGGAGCTGGCGCTGTGGCCGAGTCGCTTCGTCGACCTGGCCGCCATCGTCGAACCGTTGTTGCTGATCAGTCTCGGCCTGTTGTCGCTCGGCCGCGGCCTGCTGTGGCGCCTGCCGCTACGTGCCGGCCAGGCGCTTGTGCTGGTCCTGGCCGGCGGTCTAGCTTTCGCGCTGTACGGCTACTGGGGCTGGCTGTTGCCGGACGATGCCGGCAGCCCGTGGCGGGCCGCGCTGCTGGCGATGACGGCGGCGGCATTGTTGCTGCTCTATTTTGACCTGCGCTCGGGCGCCTTCGATCCAGCCCAGACCGAGGCGCGGCTGGCGGCGCTCAATGCCCGGATCCGGCCGCATTTCCTGTTCAATTCCCTGAACGCCGTGCTGTCGCTGATCCGCGCCCGGCCGCAACAAGCCGAGGCGGCGTTGGAATCGCTGTCCGATCTATTCCGCGCCGCCATGCGCGATCCGAAGGAACTGGTCAGCCTGGGCGAGGAGATCGAGCTGGCCAAGCAGTATCTCGAACTGGAACATCTGCGTCTCGGCGAGCGGTTGAGTGTGGACTGGCAGATCGCCGACCTTAGTCTCGACCTGCTCATTCCCCCGCTGATGCTTCAGCCGCTGCTGGAGAATGCCGTTTACCACGGCATCGAGCCGACACCGGCGGGCGGTACCGTGCACATCGCCATCACCCGCCGCGACGATGCCCTGTGCATCGCCATCGGTAATCCGGTCAGCGGCCCGACCGCGCGTACCGATGGTAATCGCATAGCGCTGGCCAACATCCGCGAGCGCCTGGCCTTGTACTACGATCTCGAAGCCCGCCTTGAGATTGAGCATGGCATCACTGCCTATGAAGTTCGGATCGTCCTGCCATGGCCCAAGAAGAACCGCTGAAAATCCTACTCGTCGATGACGAGCCGCTAGCCCGCGAGCGTTTGCGCACATTGCTTGCCGACATCGCCTTGCAATTGCCGAGCGAAGTCGTCGGCGAGGCCGATAACGGCCTCGCCGCCCTCGAACTGCTGCGCCGCCAGCCGGTCGATGTGGTGTTGGCCGATATCCGCATGCCGGGCATGGACGGCATCGAGCTGGCCGGCCATCTCGGCGCCCTCGAATTGCCGCCGGCGGTGATATTCGTTACCGCTTACGACAATTACGCGGTGCAGGCCTTCGACCTCAATGCTGTCGATTACCTGTTGAAGCCGGTGCGCACCCAGCGCCTGTTGACCGCGCTGCAGAAAGTGCGCGGTCAACCGCCGGTCGATCCGGCGCTGCTCGCCGGGCTGGGGCGCGAACTGCGCGGTGGCGGGCGGTCGCACCTGTCCTGCCATGAGCGCGGACGGCTGCTGCTGGTGCCGGTCGGTGAAGTGCTGTATTTCAAGGCCGACCTCAAGTACGTGACGGCGCGCACCCAAGAGCGCGAATTCCTGCTCGACGAGACGCTGGCCCATCTCGAAACGGAATTCGCCGAGCGTTTCATCCGCCTACACCGGGCGGTACTGGTGGCCAAGACGGCGCTGGCCGGTTTTGAGAAGGCCGCCGACGACGATGCCGAAGCCTACGGCTGGGCGCTGTTACGCGGCGTGCCGGAGCGGCTGCCGGTCAGCCGCCGCCAGTGGGCGGCGGCCAAGCAGGTGGCAGGCGGTTGATCAGGCGCTGGCGAAGATTTCCGGGCGTACCAGCTTGAGGCGCGGCAGCGGCATCTCGATGCCTTGCCGGTCGAAGGCTGCCTTGGCGCGGCGCAGGTATTCACGGCGTACCGACCACTGCTCGCGGGGTGCGACCTGGAAGCGGCAGCGGATCACGACGGCCGAATCGGCCCACTGATTGACGCCGGCGACTTCCAGATCGGCCAGGATTTTCGGCGCGAATGCCGGATTCTGGCGCAATTCGGCGCCGACCTCGCGCATCGCGCCGATCACGCGGTCGACGTCCTCGTCGTGCTTGATGCCGAGATCGATCACGGCATAGGCGAAACCCCGGCTCATGTTGGTGACGACGGTGATCTGGCCGTTCGGCACGTAGTGCACGTTGCCGCTGTAGTCGCGCAGGCGCAGGTAGCGCAGTGTCAGTTCCTCGACGGCGCCCATCTTGCCACCGGCCTCGATGATGTCGTCGATGCGGATCTGGTTTTCGAGCAGCAGGAAGAAACCGGAGAAATAATCCTTGACCAGGCTTTGCGCGCCGAAGCCGATCGCGATGCCGGCAACACCGGCGGCGCCAAGCAGCGGGGCGACCGAGATGCCGAGTTCGCTCAGGACCAGCAACACGGTAATGGCGCCGATGGCGACGGTCAGCGTGTAGCGGACGACGCGGGTCAGCGTATGCACGCGCTGTACCGCATCGCGCGATTCCTGTCGGCTGATGACCGTTTCCCGCAAGCGCGGCAATAGGCGGCGGATTGCTGCGTGGGTGGCGACAGCGAGCAACACGATGACGCCGATCCGGAATGGCGTCGCGAAGGAATTGAGCAGAATTTGCAAGGATTGGTAATTGTTTTCCATGGCTTCTCCGGATGTTAACGTGCAGGAAATACGTTGCCACGCAGGCGGGTAGCGGCTGGCTGGTGCTGTCCGAATTCGCTGGCGCAGCGGTCGAGTGGTATGGCGTGGCGCTGCCCAACCCGCACGACCCAGTGGCTCTGCGCGACAAGCTGAAAACAGCGATCGCCATGAATCCGGCCGAGCGCCAAGAAAGGTTGCGCACGTTCTACAACGTTGAGCGACACAACGATATCAGCTGCTGAGGACGGGAATTTCTTGTCGCCGTCGCGGCGGGGCTGGCTGCCTAGACGGCGGGGTTCCGGTTATGCCTCGGCATGGCGTGCGGCGGCACGGCGCGGAATCTGCTGGTCGTCGAGCAGGCGCTCGATGTGGAAGAACATTTCCTGGCGCGAAAAAGGCTTCTTCATGAAGTCGTCGGCGCTGATGCGGCTACCGAAGAACTGTTCCATGGCTTGCTCGTTGCCGCTCATCATGATCACCGGGATGTCGCGTGTCGCCGGATCGCGGCGGATAGCGCGCAAGGCGGCGAAGCCGTTCATGCCGGGCAGCACGATGTCGAGGAAGATCAGTTCCGGGCGCTGGCTGGGTAGGCTGGCCAAGCCCGATTCGGCGTCCAATGCCTCGGAGGTTTCATAGCCGGCCGAGCGCAGGAATTTCCGTAGCACCGTGAGGATGGTCTTGGAGTCGTCGATGATCAGTACTCGCGTGCCTTCGCGGGCGTTGACGCGGGGCCGCTGGCGGCGCTCCTCGCCGACCGGGGCCATGCTTGCCGCAACCTTCGGCGGCGCGACCGGAGTAGGCGGCGGGGTCGGGGTACGGAACAGGGCTTGCAACTGGGCGAATATTCCCATGATTCTTCCTTCGGCGTTGGCAATGCCGCCGGCAAGGTATAACCGCCGGCATGGAATCTGCGCTGCTATTGTAAAAATGCTAGAGACATTTGTCTCCTGTTTTGTCGGGGGAAGGCGATGTTTTTTTGTTGGGGCATCGATTTCAGGTGGCGTTGTTACTCAGGGTGCGGCTGACCACTTCCCGTACATCGCGCGACAGGCCGGTGTGGTCGTGGATACGCTCCAGCGCGGCGCGGGCATGTGCCTGGCGGCCGGTGTCGAACTTCCGCCAGCGGTCGAAGCAACGGGCGAGGCGGGAAGCAACCTGCGGGTTACGCTCGTGCAGCGCCAGAATCTGCTCGGCCATGAAGGCATAGCCGCTGCCGTCGGCGGCGTTGAAGCGGACCAGGTTGGCACCGAAGGCGCGGATCAGCGCATAAATCTTGTTCGGGTTGCCGAGGTCGAAGGCCGGGTGCGCGGTCAGTGCCTTGACCGTGGCCAGCGTATCTGGCCGCCGGCTGGTCGATTGCACAGCCAGCCACTTGTCGACGACCAGCGCTTCGTCGCGCCACTGGGCGTAGAAATCGGCCAGCGCCGCGTCGCGCTCCGCACAGTCGGCAGCATTGATGTTGGCCAGCGCGCTCAGCGCGGCGAACTGGTCGGTCATGTTGTCGGCAGTGCGGAATTGCTGCAGCGCCAGTTGCCGGGTCGGCGTGTCGAGTTCGAGCAGATAGGACAGGCACAGGTTGCGCAGTGCCCGGCGGCCAGCCTGCTCGCTGTTCGGGGCGTAGGCTTCGTTGATCGTTAGGTCGGCGTAAAGGCCGGCAAACTCGCCTTCGAGTCGTTCGGCCAAATGCCGGCGCAAGCTGTTGCGGGCGGCGTGCAGGGCTTCCGGATCGACCGGGTCGAGCCATTCGGCCAGCGTCGTTTCGCCGGGCAGGGTCAGCGCCTCGGCGACGAAGGCGGCGCCGCGCTGTTGTTGCGTTTGCAACAGGCGGCGGGCGGCGGCGGTGAAGCTGTCCGGCCAGGTTGGCGCGCGGCCAGCGGCGATCGCCGCGGTGGCGTCGAGGATCAGCCGCGTGGCCAGCCGCTGGCCGGCTTCCCAGGCATTGAATGGATCCGGTTCGTGCGCTAGCAGCAGCGTCAATTCTTCCGCCGTGCAAGCGAAATCGAGAGTGACCGGCGCCGAGAAGTCGCGCAGCAACGACGGGACTGGCTGGGCGGCAATGTTTTCGAAGACGAAGGATTGCGTCGTTTCACTTAATTGCAGCAGGCGCTCGCTGCCCGGCAACAGGCTGCCGTCGGCGGCGAACAGCGCGACGCGCAGTGGGATCAGATAAGGCGCGTCGTCGCTGGCACGCGGGTTGGACTGCGTGCAAGTCAGCGTGTAGCGGCGGTGCTCGGCATCCCAGGCGCCGACGACAGCGACCTGTGGCGTACCCGGCTCGCGGTACCAACGCATGAATTGCGTAAAATCGAAGCCCGAGGCGGCGGCCATGGCGGCGACGAAATCTTCGCAAGTTACCGCCTGCCCATCGTGGCGGCGGAAGTACTCATCCATGCCGGCGCGGAAGGCGTCGCGGCCGATTAGCGTCTGGATCATGCGAATGACCTCGGCGCCCTTTTCGTAAACGGTGGCGGTGTAGAAATTGTTGATCTCGATGTACGCGGACGGGCGTACCGGGTGCGCCATCGGTCCGGCATCCTCGGGAAACTGCGCGGCGCGCAGGCCACGTACCTCGCGGATGCGGGCGGTCTGGCGGTTGTGCAGGTCGGCACCGAATTCTTGGTCGCGGAACACGGTCAGCCCTTCCTTCAGCGACAACTGGAACCAGTCGCGGCAAGTGACGCGATTGCCAGTCCAGTTATGGAAGTACTCGTGGGCGACGACACGGTCGATATTCTCGAAATCGGTGTCGGTGGCGACGTCGGGCCGGGCCAGCACGTACTTGGTATTGAATATGTTGAGGCCCTTGTTCTCCATCGCCCCCATGTTGAAATCGCCGACGGCAACGATCATGTAATGGTCGAGGTCGCATTCCAGACCGAAGCGCTCTTCGTCCCAGTGCATCGACTTCTTCAGGGCAGCCATGGCATGCGGGCACTGGTCGAGCTTGCCCGGTTCGACGTAGATGGCAAGCTGCACCTCGCGGCCGGAGACGGTGCAGAAGCGGTCGCGCAGCACGTCGAGCTGGCCAGCGACAACGGCGAACAGGTAGGCCGGCTTGCGGAACGGGTCCTGCCATGTTGCCCAGTGCTGGCCGTCCGCTTCTTCGCCGGCGGCGACCGGGTTACCGTTGGCGAGCAGGATCGGGAACTGCGCCCGGTCGGCATGCAGCGTCACCGTATAGATGGCCATCACATCCGGCCGGTCGAGGAACCAGGTGATGCGGCGGAAGCCCTGCGCCTCGCATTGCGTGAAATATCCGTCGCGCGAGCGGTAGAGGCCGGACAACCGGGTGTTTCTGTCGGGATGGATGCGCACCACGGTCTGCAAGGTAAATTGTTCGGGTGTTTCGGCGAGAGTCAGCGTGGTCGGCGTCAGTTCATAGTCCGCCGGTTGGCCGTCTAATCGAACCGCTAGTGTTTCCAGTTCCTCGCCGTCAAGCACCAGCGGTTGTGCGGCCACTGCCGGATTGCGCCGTAGCGCCAGCGTGGCGGTGACGACGGTGGCGTCGCCGCCGATGGCGAAATCGAGATCGACGGTATCGATCAGGTAGGCGGGCGGGGTGTAGTCCTTCAGGTGAATCGTCGGTGGGGTATCGGCTTTCATGGTCGTGGGCGAAGTCGTGAATCCGCCCGATGATACCGCTAGTGCCGTCGCCACACCTGCCAGCGCTCCCGCCCGGCGAAGATTGGCAGCGAATCGGTGGCCGGGACGTCTTCGATGAGGACGAAATGGCCGGCCAGCAGTTCAGCCAACTGCTCCGGCAGGATACCGAATGGCGGCCCCTTCGCCTGGTCGCAAATGAAGAAATAGCCGGCCAGTAGTCCGCCGGACGGCAGTAGCTCGGCGACGCGCCGGCCCCAGTCGGCCCACAGCTTGCGCGGTAGGGCGCAAAGGAAGGCGCGCTCGTAAATGAAGTCGTAGGGCCGGGCCGGCGCGAAGGTGAAAAAATCGGCGCAGAGCAGGTCGACGGCGGCCGGGCCGAGCACCGCGCGGGCTTTAGCAACAGCCACCGGCGAGAAGTCGAGCGCCGTCACCGGCCAGCCGGCGGCAGCCAGATGGGCGGCTTCCCAGGCGCTGCCGCAGCCCGGAATCAGCGTGGCAAGCGGTTGTACCCGGCCGGCGACGAAGTCGGCGAAGGCGGTTGGCACGCCACCGGCATCCCAGGGCGTGACGCTCTGGTCGAAGCGCTTGTCCCAGAAATCCGGATGTTCCGGACGCTGGTCCGGCGCTTTGATCTGGGTCGAAAAAGGGGGCTGTCCGCTCATGCTAAGATGCCCGCCTTCCCCATTCCGTGGTGTGCCGTTTCATGTCCGCTCCGTCGAAGATCATCATCGCTTCCCGTGAATCCCGCCTCGCCATGTGGCAGGCCATCCATGTCCAAGGGCGGCTGGCCGGTCTGAATCCGGGGGCGGAAGTCACCATTCTAGGCATGACTACCAAAGGCGACCAGATTCTCGACCGGCCGCTCGCCGAGATCGGCGGCAAGGGTCTGTTCATCAAGGAATTGGAAGTGGCGATGCAGGAAGGCCGCGCCCACCTCGCCGTGCATTCGATGAAGGACGTGCCGATGGTGATGCCGGAAGGCTTCGTGCTGGCTGCCATCTCGGCCCGCGAAAATCCGCGCGACGCCTTCGTCTCCAACCGGTACGCCGGCCTCGACGAACTGCCGGCCGGCGCCGTGGTCGGTACTTCCAGCCTGCGCCGCGAAGCCCTGCTGCGCGCCAGGTATCCGCAACTGACGATCAAGAGCCTGCGTGGCAACCTCGACACCCGGCTGCGTAAACTCGATGCCGGTGAGTACGACGCCATCATCCTGGCCGCTGCCGGCCTGATCCGCCTTGGCCTCAAAGAGCGCATCAAGGCTATCCTGACGCCGGAGCAGTCGCTGCCGGCGCCGGGCCAAGGGGCGCTCGGCATCGAGCTGGTCGAAGGCGACGCCGCCATGGCTGCCGTCGTTGCCCCTTTGAACGACCCGGAAACCGCACACTGCGTTAAGGCCGAGCGCGCTTTCTCGCGCGCCCTCGGCGGCAGTTGCCAGGTGCCGCTTGGCGGCTACGCGGTGATCGAAGGGGGGCAGTTGTGGCTGCGCGGTTTCGTCGCTACCGCCGACGGCAAAGAGATGGTGGCCGGCGAACTGCGCGGTGATCCAGCCGCCGACGAGGCGCTCGGCCGGCAACTGGCCGAGATGTTGCGTGAGCGGGGCGCCGACGCCATCCTGAAAAAGCTCGCGCACGGCTGATGAATCGTTCCGGCCCGCTCGCCGGTCGTACCCTCGGCGTCACCCGGCCGGCGGCCCAGGCCGGTCCGCTGGCCGAGGCCATCGCGGCGGCTGGCGGCACGCCGCTGCTGTTCCCGCTACTGGACATCGCCCCAGCCGCCGACCCGCAGCCATTGGCGGCTGCCGCTGAGCGGCTCACTACCTATAGCTGGGCCGTCTTCGTCAGCCCTAATGCCGTCGATCATGCCCTGCCGACGCTGCTTGCTCACGGTCCCTGGCCGTCGGACCTGCGGCCGGTGACGGTCGGTCCGGGCACGGCGCGGGCATTGGCAGCCCGCGGCATCGGCGGCTGTCTGGTGCCGAGCGAGCGTTTCGACTCGGAAGCCCTGCTGGCCCTGCCTGAACTTGCCACCGAGCGGGTGACCGGGCAGTGGGTGGCGGTCTTTCGTGGTGACGGTGGGCGCGAACTGCTGGCTGACACCTTGCGCGCCCGCGGCGCGACTGTCGACTGCATTGCCTGCTATCGCCGCTCGCCGCCCGCCGGCGGCAGTCAGCCCCTGCTGGCTGCCTGGCGGGCGGGAGGTCTCGATGCCCTGACCGTGTCGAGCAGCGAGGGCTTGCGCTACCTGCTCGACCTGCTCGACGACGAGGGGAATCGGTGGCTGCGCGCCACGCCGCTGTTCGTGCCGCATGCCCGGATCGCTGAGACAGCGCGGCAACGGGGGTTGGATAAAATTATCCTGAGCGGTGGTGCCGACAGCGGCATCATGGCCGCTTTAGTTGCTTATAATTGGTCGGCATGAGCACCGACAATATTTCCTCTCCCGACACCGAGCCCGCGTCGTCGCCGCCTGAACCGTCGTTGCCCGAGCTACCGCCCGAGCCGCCCGTCGTCGCGGCGCGGCGGATCAGTCCGTGGTTGTTCGTCGCCGTCGTGGCCTTGGCTCTGGCCGGCTGGCAGTGGCTGGAAACCCGCCAGCAACTCGACGAAACCCGTCGCGAGGTGGCTCGCCGCCTGGCCGATGCCGATGCTGCCGGTAAGGAGGAGCGCGGTGCGCGCGGCCAGTTGCTGGAACAGATCGAAGACTTGCAGGCTAAGTTCGGCGTTGTCGACAGTCGTCTGGCCGAATTTGAAAGCCAGGGCGCGGCCTTGCAGAGTATGTACGAAGATCTGGCGCGCAGCCGCGAGGAGGCGACCCTGCTCGAAGTCGAGCAGGCGCTGACGCTGGCGCAGCAGCAATTGCAATTGGCCGGCAATGTCGCCGTTGCGGTGCTCGCCTTGCAGACTGCCGATGCCCGCCTGGCCCGTCTCGACAAACCCAGCTATCTGCCGTTGCGCAACGCGCTGGCCAAGGATTTGGGGCGCTTGAACGCGCAGCCCTTCGTCGATGTCGCCGGGATCAGCCTGCGCCTTGAGGAGATCATTGGTGGCGTTGACAAACTGCCTTTGCTTGCCCTCGATCGCCCGGCTGCGGTAGCCAAATCGACGCCGGCCGAGGCTGAGGCGGGTGCCGCCTGGTGGCGTCTGGCCGCCGCCGATGCCTGGCAGGCATTGCGCGGCCTGGTCCGCATCCAGCGTTTCGACCGCGAGGAGCCGGTGCTGTTGGCGCCGGAGCAGAGTTTCTTTCTGCGCGAGAACCTCAAGCTGCGCCTGCTGAATGCCCGGCTGGCCCTACTCGCCCGCGACCACGGCACCTTCCGCAGCGAATTGAAAGTAGCGCAGGACTGGCTGCAGCACTATTTCGTGGCCGATGACCCGGCGGTCAAGGAGGCCCAAGGCAAGCTGCAGCAATTGCTCGCCGCCGACCTCGGCGCTGATCTGCCGGGCCTGAGCGACAGTCTGGCGGCGCTGGCCAAGCTGCGCGGCGGCAAGGACGCGCGGTGAGAGGCTTGTTCTGGATTCTGGCGCTGTTTGCGGCGGCGGTGGCCGTCGCTGTCGGTGCGCGGATGAACGACGGCTACGTGCTGCTAGTGCTGCCGCCCTATCGCGCCGAGGTGACGCTGAACCTGCTCCTGATCGCGCTGGCCCTGCTGTTTCTGTTGGCTTACGGCGCCCTGCGCGCCTTGTCTTTCACCTTCGGTTTGCCTGAGCGGGCTCGCCGCTTCCGCCAGCGGCGTAGCCGCGAGCGGGCCGGGCAGGTGTTCCAGGACGCCGTCCGCCTGCTGTTCGAAGGCCGTTTTGGCCAGGCTCTGAAGAAGGCCGGCGAGGCCTACGCGACCGGTGCGGCGCCCGGCCTGTCGGCGCTGATCGCGGCCCGCGCCGCCCAACGCCTGCGCGAGCCGGAAAAGCAGCAGGACTGGATGGACAAGGCCAAAGCCAGCGATCCGCGTACCGAGGCGGCGACGTTGATGCTGGAAGCCGAAATGATGAACGAGGGGCGCCATTTCGCCGAGGCGCTGCAGGCGCTGGCCCGCTTGCAGGACAAGCAGGGGCGGCATATCGCCGCGTTGCGCCTGGAGTTGCGGGCGCGCCAGGGGGTCGACGACTGGGACGGCGTGCTCCGGTTGCTGCGCCAACTGGTCAAGCGTGATGCCCTGCCGCCGCAGGTGGCGCGCGAAGCGCGCAGCCAGGCGCATCTCGGCAACATTGCCCGGCTGGCCGCCAACAACGGGTCACTGATTGCCTATTTGCGCGCCTTGCCGGCTGAGGAGCGCAGCCAGCGCGTGGTGCTGGCCGCGGCGCGGGCGCTGGTTGTCGGCGGCGCCGGCGATGAGGCGCAAAAGTTGATCGAGGCGGCATTCGAGGCGACCCATCACGACGAATGGCTGGGCGAATTACTGACTATTTACGGCCGCCTAGCCGATGGTGACCAGCTTGAACGTATCGCCCGCGCCGAAGCCTGGCTCCGGCAATACCCAGCTGATGCCCGGCTGCTCAAGGCGCTGGGCCGGATGTGCCGGCGCCAGCGGCTGTGGGGCAAGGCGCAGAGTTACCTGGAAGCTTCGCTGGCCATCGCCCCGACGCAACAAGCGCACCTTGAACTGGCCCAACTGTTCGACCAGCTCGACCGTGGCGACGAGGCCAACCGACATTACCGGGCCAGTGCCCTGCTCGAAGCGGGCTGAGCGGCATTTCCCGAAACCGAGACCAGCATGCTGAACATCGACCTGCGCAAGATCTACAGCTTCTATCCCGTGGAGCCCAAGCCCGATCCCTCGGCTTTGCCGAGCGGCGGCGATCTCTATTACGAGTGCCTGGATTGCACCGTCATCGTCAATTCCGTTCCCCATATCAAGGCCGCCTGCGCTTGTGGCAACCTCGCGGGTGGCGGCGGCAAGTTGACCATCAAGGACCCGGCGCGGGTTCGGGTGGTGCGCGGCAAGCTCAAGTAGCCGCTGGCTATCGATTGCCGGCGACTGGCAACGGGTTAGCCCAGCCAGTCCTGCGGCTTGAGGAAGGTTTCGACTAGTTCGGCTTCGCCGCTACCGGCTTCGGGCTGCCAGTCGTAGCGCCATTTGACGATGGGCGGTAGCGACATCAGGATAGATTCGGTGCGCCCACCGGATTGTAGGCCGAACAGGGTGCCGCGGTCCCAGACTAGGTTGAATTCGACGTAGCGACCGCGCCGGTAGGCCTGGAAGTCACGTTCGCGCTCGCCGTAAGGCATGTCGCGGCGCTTGGCCAGCACCGGCAGGTAGGCTTGCGTGAAGGCGTTGCCGACTGCCTGAGTCAGACCGAAGCAGCGTTCGAAACCGCCTTCGTTGAGATCGTCGAAAAAGATGCCGCCAACGCCGCGCGGCTCGTTGCGGTGCTTGAGGAAGAAATACGCGTCGCACCACTGTTTGTACTTCGGGTAGAGATCGTCGCCGAACGGCACCAGCGCATCGCGGCAGGTGCGGTGAAAATGCACGACATCTTCGCGCCGGCCGTAATAGGGTGTCATGTCCATGCCGCCGCCGAACCACCAGACATCTTCTTCGCCTGCTTTGCGGGCGACGAAACCGCGCACGTTCATATGCGCCGTCGGGCAGTAGGGGTTGCGCGGGTGCAGCACCAGCGAGACGCCCAGCGCTTCCCAGGAACGGCCAGCCAGTTGCGGGCGGACGGCGGTGGCCGAGGCGGGCAGTGAGTGGCCGGTGACGTGCGAGAAATTGACGCCGCCACGCTCGAAGACATCGCCATCCTCGATCAGCCGCGAGATGCCGCCGCCGCCTTCCGGGCGCTGCCAACTGTCGGTATGGAAGGGCCGCCCGTCGAAGGCTTCCAGTTCGCTGACGATGCGGTCCTGCAGGCCGGTGAAGAAATCCTTGAGGCGGTGGCTGTCCATGAAAACTCCGGGAATGAAAGACGGGCGGCTCATTGCTGCATGAGCCGCCCGTCAGAGTGGGGTGTGCTGAATGGATTCAGCGATTGATGGCGCGGTGGCCGATGTCCTTGCGCAGCTGCATGCCATCGAACCGGACCTGCGCGGCGACTTCGTAGGCGCGCTTCTGGGCGAGCTTGATGTTTTCGCCGAGGGCGGTGACGCAGAGTACGCGGCCGCCGCTGGTCACTACCTGGCCGCCAGCCTCGGCTGTGCCGGCATGGAAGACGTGGGCGTCTTCGGCGAAGCGGTTGCCGGCCGGTAGGCCGTGGATGACGTCGCCTTTCTTCGGCGTGTCCGGGTAGTTGGCGGCGGCTAGTACGACGCCCAAGGCGACACGGCGGTCCCATTCGGCTTCGGCCTGGTCGAGGGTGCCGGCGATGCCGTGCTCCAGCAGCTTGACGAAATCGGATTTCAGGCGCATCAGGATCGGCTGGGTTTCCGGGTCGCCCATGCGGCAGTTGAATTCCAGGGTCTTGAGCGAGCCGTCCTGGCCGATCATCAGGCCGGCGTAGAGGAAGCCGGTGAAGGGAATGCCATCGGCGGCCATGCCGCGCACGGTCGGCAGGATGATTTCGCGCATCGCCTTGGCGTGGATTTCCGGCGTCACGCAGGGGGCTGGCGAATAGGCGCCCATGCCACCGGTGTTGGGGCCCTGGTCACCGTCGAAAATGCGCTTGTGGTCTTGGCTGGAAGCCAGCGCCAGCACGTTTTTGCCGTCGACCATGACGATGAAGCTGGCTTCCTCGCCATCGAGGAAATCCTCGATGACGACACGGGCACCCGCCTCGCCGAGTTTGTTGCCAGCGAGCATGTCGTCGACGGCGGCATGCGCCTCAGCGAGGGTCATGGCAACGACGACACCCTTGCCGGCGGCCAGGCCGTCGGCCTTGATGACGATGGGCGCACCCTGGCGCTCGATGTAGGCGTGTGCCGCAGCGGCATCGGCGAAGGTCTCGAATTTGGCGGTCGGGATATCGTGGCGGGCCATGAAGCGCTTGGCGAAATCCTTAGAGGATTCAAGCTGGGCGGCTTCCTTGGTCGGGCCGAAAATCTTCAGGCCACGGGCGCGGAAGATATTGACCACGCCGGCGGCTAGCGGTGCCTCGGGGCCGACCACGGTGAGGAGGATATTGTTCTGCTCGGCGAAATCGGCCAGAGCCTCCGGATCGGTGATGGCGAGGTTTTCCAGTTCGTGCTCGCGCGCCGTGCCGGCGTTGCCGGGGGCGACATACACTTTCTGCAGGCCGGGCGACTGCGCCAGGCGCCAGGCCATGGCGTGCTCGCGGCCGCCGGAGCCAATGACGAGTAATTTCATGCTTGCTTTTCCAAACCTGTTTCAGGGTAAAGGTCAGTTATCGAACGACCACTTGCCCCAGAAGAAAAGAACGTTGCCGTAACCTTTTCCACCCGGAACATAGGCTCCTTCGACCGAGACTTTTTTGTAGCCGATCGAGGCGATCGGCAATACAGCCGGGAAAGGCGTGTAGCTGCCGATATCCGAACGCGCGGTGACGAATAGGGTGTAGCCGAGGCCGGCATGCCAGTCGGAGCGGCTGCCCCACATCGCTTTCCAGGCATATCCGGCCATCCATTGCGGCTTGAAATGCGAATCCTGGAAGCCCATCGCGTAAAGGCCGCTCCAGTTGCCCTTTTCATCGTAACGGCCACGGCCATAACCGAGGCCGAAGGGCGATTCCTGATAGTTGTCGATATTTTCACGCGAATAGGCCCAGCGCATGTGGTAGGTCTTGAACGGCAGGTAGAGCTCGGAACCTCCCTGTGTCCAGATATCGGATACTTCGGTTGATACGGCGTTCCAGCCGCGCGATAACCAGCCCTCGTCATCGGCTAACAGGGGTGTGCTGGCGATCAGACCGCAGGCGAGAAAACAGGCACGCAGAAATGTTTGCATGAAACCCTCAGTGGCGGAAATGACGGAATCCAGTAAATACCATGGCGATACCATGTTCGTCAGCCGCCGCGATGACTTCCTCGTCACGCATCGAGCCACCTGGTTGGATCACGGCGACGGCGCCAGCCTCGGCCAGCACATCGAGGCCGTCGCGGAACGGGAAGAAGGCGTCGGAGGCAACCACTGAACCCTTGAGTTCCAGGCCGGCGTTTTTGGCTTTGATGCTGGCGATCTTAGTCGAATCGACGCGGCTCATCTGACCGGCACCGACGCCCAGCGTCATACCGCCGCCGCAGAAGACGATGGCATTGGACTTGACGAACTTGGCGACGCGCTCGGCAAACAGCAGGTCTTCAATTTGCTGCGCGCTTGGCTGTGCCTTGGTGACGACTTTGAGGCCGCTAGCCTGGGCGGTGAAATCATCAGCCGTCTGCACCAGCAGGCCGCCGCCGACGCGCTTGAGTTCCAGCTTGTTGAGGTCGCGGCCAAGTGGGACCACCAGTACGCGCAGGTTCTGCTTGGCGGCCAGCGCGGCCTTGGCTTCGGTGGTGAAGGCCGGGGCGATCAGCACTTCGACGAAGTGCTTGCGCTCATTCATGGCGTTGACCACGTCGATACCAACTTCGCCGTTGAAGGCGATGATGCCGCCGAAGGCCGAGGTCGAGTCGGTCTTGAAAGCCTTTTCGTAAGCGCTGGGCAGGCTGGCATCGATGGCTACGCCGCAGGGGTTGGCATGTTTGATGATGACGCAGGCCGGGGCCTCGAAGGCCTTGACGCATTCCCAAGCGGCGTCCGCGTCGGCGATGTTGTTGTACGACAGTTCCTTGCCCTGCAACTGGGCGTAGGCGGCGATGCTGCCCGCGATGTTGCCAGATGAGGCCGCGGCGTCGCGGTAGAAGGCGGCGGACTGGTGGGCGTTCTCGCCGTAGCGCAGGATTTCGCCACGGTCGAAGGCCAATTGCAGCTTGGCTGGGAAGATGGACGGGGTCGGCGCGGCTGCGGCCGGTTTGCTCTCGACGCCCTCGCCCAACCCGCTCAGCCAGTTGGCGATCATGCCGTCGTAGCGGGCGGTATGGGTGAAGGCCTTCTTGGCCAGATTGAAGCGGGTGGCCAGTTGCAGCGCGCCGCCGTTGGCCTGCATTTCGGCGAGCAGCGCTTGGTAGTCGGCCGGGTCGGTGACGATGGCGACGCCGGCGTAATTCTTGGCCGAAGAGCGGACCATGGCCGGACCGCCGATGTCGATATTCTCGATGGCATCCTCCAGCGTCACGCCGGGCTTGGCGATGGTGGCGGCGAAGGGGTAGAGGTTCACGCAGACCAGATCGATGGTCGGGATATCGTGCTGGTCGAGGGTCGCCAGGTGCTCGGCCAAGTCGCGGCGGGCCAGGATGCCGCCGTGTACCTTCGGATGCAGCGTCTTGACGCGGCCGTCGAGCATTTCCGGGAAGCCGGTGTAGTCGCCGATTTCAGTAACGGCCAGGCCAGCATCGCGCAACAGCTTGGCAGTGCCGCCGGTGGACAGCAGCTTGATGCCCTGGGCGGCGAGGCCTTGGGCGAATTCGAGTACTCCAGTCTTGTCGGAGACGGAAATCAGGGCTTGTTTGATGGACATGTTTTTGTCGGTCATGGGAAATGAGAGGCGCATCATCGCTTGCCGGTCGCCAGTCAACGACTGACGACCCACGGCCGGCGATTAGAGCAGTTGATGTTCGGTTAGTTTCTTGCGCAGGGTGTTGCGGTTGATGCCGAGCATCTCCGCCGCCAACGTCTGGTTGGCGCCGGCCTTGGCCAACACCACTTCGAGCATCGGTTTCTCGACGCTCTTCAGGACCATGTCGTAGATGGCGGCCGGCCGTTCTCCATCCAGGTCGCGGAAATACTGCTCCAGCGCGTTCGTGACGCACCGCCCCAAATCATGTTGGCTCATGCTGCCAACGCCTCCTTGTTATCGCTATTGTTTTCGTAGGTCAGGTGCGCGTGCTCTGCTGCGTAACGCAGAAAAAAATCGTTCACCGCCCCCCTTTGCTGCTCGGCGTCCGGCAGCGTATTCATCATCTTGCGGAACGCCGCTGACCCGACCAGGCCCTTGGTGTACCAGGAGATGTGTTTTCTCGCGACCTTGACCCCCGTCTCGATGCCGTAAAAGGCATACAGGTCGTCGAGATGCGCCATCAGAATGGCGTGGATTTCTGTCACTTCGGCCGGCGGCAAGTGCTCGCCGGTTTTCAGGTAATGCTCGATTTCGCGGAATAGCCAGGGCCGACCCTGGGCGGCGCGGCCGATCATGATGCCGTCGGCACCAGTGGCGTCGAGCACGTGCTTGGCTTTCTCCGGCGTTGCGATGTCGCCGTTGGCGATCACCGGAATCTTCACCAGGGTCTTGACCAAGGCGATGGTGTCGTACTCGGCCTCGCCGGTGTACTGCTGGCAGCGGGTCCGGCCGTGGATGGCGACGGCGCGCACGCCGGCGCTTTCCGCGATGCGGGCGATGGTCGGTGCGTTCCTGTTGGTCAGGTTCCAGCCGGTGCGGAATTTCAGTGTCACTGGCGTGTTCGGCACGGCGCCGACGACGGCATCGAGAATGCGGCCGACCAGTGCTTCGTCCTGCATCAATGCCGAGCCGGCCATCACGTTGCAGACTTTCTTGGCCGGGCAGCCCATGTTGATATCGATGATCTGGGCGCCGCGATCGACGTTGTGGCGGGCGGCCTCGGCCATCATCCGCGGGTCGGCGCCGGCGATCTGCACCGCGATTGGCGCTACCTCGCCGACGTGGTTGGCCCGGCGCAGCGTCTTGGCGCTGCCGTAGAGCAGCGAGTTTGAAGTGACCATCTCGGATACCGCCAGGCCGGCCCCCATTTTTTTGCACAACTGGCGGAACGGGCGATCGGTAACCCCGGCCATGGGCGCGACGAACAGGTTGTTACGAAGCTGAAAACCGACGAATTCCATGGGTGAACGGGAGCACGGGCAAAGCAGGGGAAGCCGCGTAGTCTACCCGAGTCGGCGCCTAAAAAATAGTCAAATTACGAAACTCAGGGTTAACAGCAAGGCGAAGACGAGTTGCAGACCGGCCGTCGCGGCAAGGATGCCGTTGAAGGCCGGACCCGGCGTTTCGCGGCGGAAACGATCGATCAGGCGTAATGCCAGCGGCAGCGATAGCAAGGGCAGCAGCGCTGGCCAGCCGAGGCCAGCGAGCAGCGGCAGCAGGGCATAGGGGGCGAGCATTTCCACCGTGTACAACCAGCGCGTGGCTGGCTGGCCGAGGCGGACGGCCAGCGTGTTCTTGCCGTTGGCGGCGTCACCGTCACGGTCGCGATAATTGTTGACGGTGATTACCGCTGCCGCGTGCAGGCCGACCAGCGCCGCGGCGATCAGGGCCATTGTGCTCAGGCCCAGGGTTTGCAGGTAGTAGCTGCCGCCGACGGCGATCAGGCCGAAGAAGACGAAGACGAAGAACTCACCGAGCGGCCCGTAGGCGATCGGTCGGGGGCCGCCGGTATAGGCCCAGCCGGCAGCCAGTGAGCCGAGACCGATGGCGACGATTGGCCAGCCACCACGGCCGACCAGGTAAATGCCGCACAGGAAGGCCAGGGCGAAGGCCAGCCAGGCGCCGGCCTGCACCGTGCGCGGGCTGAGCCAGCCTTCAGCACTGGCGCGGCGCGGGCCGATCCGCTGTGGTGTGTCGGTGCCACGCAGAAAATCGCCGACATCGTTGAACAGATTGGTGCCGATCTGGATCAGGGCGGCACCGAGCGCCGCGGCCAGCAGCGGTAGCCAGAGCAGGCTGCCCTGCTCGTGCCAGGCGACGGCGCTGCCGACTGCCACCGGCGACAGGGAGACGCTCAGGGTTTTCGGGCGGCAGGCGAGGAACCAGGCGGTGCTGTGCTTCATGCGGACGGCACGACGGACGGAAAGAAGCGATGGTTGCGCCGTGGCGGCGGTATTGTCCTTGGCACGCATCAAGGCCACGCGCGAGCGCCCCAGATCATGCGCTTGGCGACGAAATGGCGGGCCGCCGGGCACAGGTCGAGGGCCAGTAGGCCGAGGCCACGGGCCAGCTTGAGCGGTGGGAAGTTGTTGGAGAAAGTCTTGACGACGGTGTCGGTGAACAGGGCGCCGGCGCGGCGGTCGAGTTGGCGGCCGGCGGCATAGCGACGCAGGCTGGCTGGGTCGAGGCCGTCGGCGAGAAGCGTTTCCGCCAGTTGCCAGGCGTCGCGCAAGCCGAGGTTGAAACCCTGGCCGGATACCGGGTGCAAGGTCTGAGCGGTGTTGCCGATCCAGATTTCGCGGCCCTGGACCAGCATCTCGCGTAGGCGCAGGGCCAGCGCGAAGCGGTGGCGCGGACCGGGCTTGGAAAAACTCAGATGGCGGCCGAACTGGGCCCGCAAGGCGGCGGCGAAGGCTGCGTCGTCGAGGGCCATGACGGCATCGGCCTTGGCCGGTGGCAGTGTGAACACTACCGAATATTCGTTGCCGAGCGGCAGCAGTGCCAGCGGGCCGTCGGGCGTGAAGCGTTCCCAAGCGCGCCGGCCATGGCCCGGCGTCGGTGTTACCTCGCAGATTACCGCGTGCTGGGCATAGTCGTGGACGGTGACGCCTGACTCATCGGTCGGTGTGCCCTCGGCATGGACCAACAGCTTGCAGCGGACAGTATGGGCCTGACCGGCGTGGCGCAGCGTGACAGTGATGCCGTCGTCGTCCGGAGCGATAGCGAGAATTTCCGCTTCGTTGAGCAGGGCGCCGGCTTGCAGGTTGGCGGCCAACGCAGCGGCCAGGTCGCGGTAGCGGAGCACGTAGCCGAGCGCCGGCAGGCCGAGATCGGCGCGGTCGATCAGGGTACGGCCGAAACCGTCCTGCTGCGAAATGTGGATAGTCTCGATCGGTGTTGCGGCGCGGACCGGCCAACTGCCAATCTGCTCCAGTAACTGGCGGGCGCCGTGTGCCAGCGCCAGTGCCCGCGGATCGGCCTGCAAGGCTTGTTGCGGTCGCCGGTCAAGGAGCAGCGAGGACTGGCCGCCAGCGGCCAGCGCCAGGTGCAGCGTCATGCCGACCGGGCCGGCGCCGACAATCAGGATGTCGACGTTTTCTGCCGTTTCAGTCATGACGCATGACCTCCTCGATCTCCGCCACCGTTTTCGGAGCGGTGGTGTAAACGGCACAGCCATCGGCGGTGACGCGTACATCGTCCTCGATTCGGATGCCGATGCCGGCCAGCGCCGGCGGGACATCGGCGGCTGGGCGGATGTACAGACCGGGCTCGACGGTCAGGGTCATGCCCAGTTGCAGCATGGTCCACTGCTCGCCGACCTTGTAGTCGCCGGCGTCGTGCACGTCCAGACCGAGCCAGTGGCCGGTGCGGTGTATATAAAAGCGGCGGTAATCGCCCTTTTCGATCAGGTTATCGAGATCGCCTTGGAGCAACTTCAGGTCGATCAGCCCTTGCGTCAGTACGCGCACGGCAGCATCGTGCGCCGCCATGAAGTGACGGCCGGGGGCGATGGCAGCGAAAGCCGCCTGTTGTGCCGCCAGCACGATTTCGTAGATGGTTCGCTGGGCAGCGTTGAAACGGCCATTGACCGGAAAGCTGCGGGTGATGTCGGCGGCGTAGCCGTCGACTTCGCAGCCGGCGTCGATCAGTACCAGGGTGTTGTCGTTGAGTACCTTGTCGTTGGCGACGTAATGCAGCACACAGGCGTTGGCACCGCCGGCGACGATCGGTGTATAGGCGTGGCCAGTGGCGCCACGGCGGCGGAATTCGTAGCTCAGCTCGGCTTCCAGCTCGTACTCGGCCATGCCGGGACGGCAGGCGCGCATGGCGCGGGCGTGGCCGGCGCTGGCGATGTCGGCGGCACGCTGCTGGATCGCCGCTTCGGCGTCATCCTTGATCAGGCGCATGGCGTCCAGTTCAGCGCGCAGGTCGTGGATGGCGCGCGGCGCCCGCTTGCCGGCCCGGGCCTGGGCGCGTACGGCATTGAGCGCGGCGGCAATGCGCGCATCCCAGGCGGCATCGTGGCCGACGGCATGCCACAGCGCGTCGCGGTCGGCTAGCAGTTCGGGGAGCTTCTTGTCGAACTGCTCGATCGGGTAGGCGGCAGCGAAGCCGAAGGCGCTTTTCGCCGCCTTGGGGCCGTGCCGGTAGCCGTCCCAGGTCTCGCGCTCCTCGTGTTTCTCGCGGCAGAACAGGATCGCCTTCGGCTTCTTGCCACCGACCAGCACGAGTACTGCTTCCGGCTCGGGAAAACCTGTGAGGTACCAGAAATAACTGTCGAAACGGTAGGGATAGTGGGCATCGCGGTTGCGGATGAGCTCCGGTGCCGTTGGGATGATAGCGACGCCGTTGCCGATGGCTTGTAGCAGGCGTTTGCGGCGGGCGATGAAGGGGGCGTGGCTCATGCGGCTTTCAGTTCCTGATCCAGTTCGGCCAGACGCTCTGGCGTTCCCACGTCGACCCAGCGGCCGGCGAAGCGTTCCCCACTCAGTGTTCCGGTAGCAATGGCGGCATCGAGTAGGGGGCGCAATTTCATCGGCTGGCCGACCGGGACGGAACGGAAGAAGTCGGGCGAGAAAATACCGATGCCGGCGTAGGTGAGCGTTTGTTCGCCTTGGGCATAAACGATGCGGTCGCCGTCGAGACTGAAGTCGCCACCGGCGTGGTGGGCCGGGTTGGCAACCAGGACGAGATGGGCATGGCCGGGCGCGACGGGGAGCGCGGAAAAATCACCGAAATCGGCAGTGCAATACACATCGCCATTGACCACCAGGAAAGGCGCGTCGTCGAGCAGCGGCAACGCCTGGGCGATGCCGCCGGCGGTTTCCAGCGCGCCCGGCGGTTCGGGCGAGTAGCAAATAGTGAGTCCCCACTTCGACCCATCACCTAGTGCCTGCTCGATCTGCTCGCCGAGATGGGCGTGATTGATGATGACGTCGCGGAACCCCGCGGCTGCTAGCCGTTCCAGGTGCCAGACGATGAGCGGCTTACCGCCGGCCGGCAGCAGCGGTTTGGGCGTGTGGTCGGTCAGTGGCCGCAAGCGTTCGCCGCGGCCGGCGGCGAGGATCATCGCCTTCATTTATTTGTGGCGATAGCCGATCTGCTCGGTTTTCCCGTCGAGCTTGTCGAGCAGGTTCAGCAGTGGTTTCAGTTGTACGTAGCGGCTGGCGGTTTTCTTGGCGTAGGTCATGAAGCGGGGCAGGTCGGCAATGTATTTGTCCTTGCCGTCGCGGTATTTCAGGCGGCAGAAGATGCCGAGTACCTTGAGGTGGCGCTGTAGGCCCATTAGTTCGTACTCGCGCCAGAAGGCGCCGAAATCATCGTGTACCGGCAGGCCGGCGGCGCGGGCTTTTTCCCAGTAGCGGACGACCCAGTCGATTTCCTGTTCTTCCTCCCAGGAGATGAAGGCGTCGCGGAACAGTGAGACGAGGTCGTAGGTAATCGGGCCGTAAACGGCGTCCTGGAAGTCGATGATGCCCGGCGTTAGGCGCTCGGCGCTTTCGACAACCATCAGGTTGCGCGGCATGAAGTCGCGGTGCACGAACACTTTCGGTTGACCGAGCGCGGCGTTGATCAGGAATTTGAAGGTACGGTCGAGTTTCAGCTTTTCGTCGTTGTCGAGTTGCAGGCCCAGGTGGCGGTCGATGAACCATTCCGGGAACAGGTCCAGTTCGCGGCGCAGCAGGGAAGCGTCGTAAGGCGGCAGGGTGGCGGCGACGGACGATAATTGCCATTTGACCAGGGCGTCGAGGACCGGCCGGATCAGCATGTCGGCCAGCGACGGATCGGCGTTCAGTGCGTCGAGGTAGCCGATGCGACCAAGGTCGGTGAGCACCAGGAAACCGTTTTCCAGATCCTGGTCGAGCACGCGCGGGGCGGCGAGATCGGCCTTGGCCAAGAGGCCGGCGACCTGGATGAAAGGGCGGCAGTTTTCCTGGTCGGGCGGCGCATCCATCAGGATGCGCGTTACGCCGTCCGGCCAGGTCAGGCGAAAGTAGCGGCGGAAGCTGGCGTCGGCCGAGGCTGGGGCGATGCTGACGGCCTGGTTAGGGAAGCGACTGGCGACCCAGCTGGTAACAAGTTGATCGCGCGGCATCTGGCGAGGAGGGTTCATTGTAAAATGACCAGATTTTAACACTCGGGCACCCGCCGTTCCGGTTCTGGCCCGCCGTTGATTGCCTCGATGCCCGGCTTTTCCCGACGTCCGCTTGCTGTTTGCATCTGCTGCCTGTTCGCCGGCTTGCCGGCGGCCCGTGCTGCCGATGATGATGCACCGTTGCGTCTGCGCCAGGAGCGTCGTTTCAATGTCATGGCTGGCAAGGGCGCGCAGCCTGCCGCGATCGGTGTCGGCTTGGCGAAACCGGCCAACGAGGATGACCGGCATCCGCTGTTCCTGATCGCCGACCACATGGACGGTCAGGATAGCCAGGATGGCCAGGTGGCCGTGGCTGAGGGCAATGTCGAATTGCGCCGGGCCGGATTGCTGCTGTTTGCCGACCGCGTGGTCTACAGGGTGCTCGACGACGAGGTGGAGGCCAGCGGCAATGTCCGCCTGATGGAGGATGGCGCAGTCATGGAGACGCCCTGGCTGCGCCTGCGTATGGCCGACTATATCGGCCATACCGAGCAGGTCGACTACAACTTCATCCGCCAGGTCAAGAGCGAGTTTTATCGTGACAAGGACACTGCCGTCACGGTCGCCATCAATAATGCCTCGTCGTCCGGCGCTCCGATGATGCTGAATGTGCCGAACACCTATGGTCTACCGACCGTGGCGCCGGTGCTCCGCCCGTCGGAGGCGAGCGGCCGCGCCGAGCGGCTCGATTTCGCAGGCAAGAATCAATTCCGCTTTACCCGCGCGACCTATTCGACCTGCAAACCGGGACAGGACGACTGGCGCCTGCAGGCCGAAACGATGCATCTTGACTATGATCGAGAAGTCGGCGATGTGCGCAATGCCACCCTGTGGTTCCAGGAAGTACCGATCTTCTACCTGCCGACGGGCTCCTTCTCGCTGAATGGGCGGCGCGAGTCGGGATTCCTCCATCCGACGCTGGTGGCTTCGTCGAAAAATGGCCTGGATGTGAGTATTCCGTATTACTGGAACATCGCGCCCAACTACGATGCGACGATACAGCCGCGCTATATGGCCAAGCGCGGTCTGCAACTGGGCGTCGAGGCGCGCTATCTCGGCTTTAATTATTCCGGCATGACGCAAGCCGAATATATGGCCAGGGACCAGCAGAGCGGGGAACGGCGCTACGCTTACCATGTGCAGCACCAGCACAATCTGGGGCGCGGTGTCAGTGCGGTGGTGAACTGGCAGGGGGTATCCGATGATCTTTACTGGGAAGACATGTCGTCGCGGCTGTTGAGAACCGCGCAAACCCAGTTGTTGCGTCAGGCAGTCTTGGGCTATGCCCCGACTTCCTGGTTGACCACCTCGGTCGAGGTCTTGCGCTACCAGACCCTGCAACCCGACCCGCAAACACCGATCGGCCGCCCCTATTTCCTGGAGCCGCGCATCAATTTCAATATCTACAAGCCGAACCTGCTCAACACCGATACGATGATGACCGGCCAGTATACGCGTTTCACCCATACTGATACGGTCCATTATCCGAACGGCGAGCGGCTGGTGATGTACCCGCAGATTTCTTTGCCGATCGTCCATCCGGCCTTCCAGATCACGCCCAAGTTCGGTGTGCACATGACCCGCTACCAGATGGACCAGGCGTTGGCCGACGGCCGTACTAGCGTGACCCGGACCTTGCCGACCTTCACGCTGGATTCCACGGTGGTGTTCGAGCGCGAGACCCGTTTGCTGGGCAGCAACTATATCCAGACCCTGGAACCGCGCTTGTACTACGTCTATATTCCCTACCGCGACCAGGGCAAGCTGCCGTTGTTCGACACGGGTTTGGCCGATTTCGACTTCGCCCAGATATTCGCGGAGAACCGCTACAGCGGCTTCGACCGGGTCAACGACGCCAACCAGTTAACGGCCGCCCTGACCTCCCGCCTGCTTGATCCAACAACCGGGACCGAGCGCTTCAAGGCGATGATCGGCCAGCGCTATTATTTCGAGTCGCAGCGCGTCTCGCTTCCCGGCGAAACGACTCGCCAGGATCGTTTCTCTAACCTGGTTGCGGCAGTCAGCGGCATCGTGCTGCCGAAAACTTATGCCGATGCCGCCTGGGAATACAACTACAATGCTGGCACCAGCGAACGTATTTCGCTCGGCGCCCGTTATCACCCTGATTTCGGCAAGGTGCTGAGCGCCAGCTATCGTTTCACCCGCGATCCATTGAACGACCAGAAGCCGCTGGTCAGGCAGATCGATATCGGCGGTCAGTGGCCCATCACCTCGCGCTGGTATGCAGTCGGACGCTACAATTACTCGTTGCGCGATTCGCAGTTGCTGGAAGCCATCGGCGGTGTTGAGTACAACGCCGGTTGCTGGTCGCTACGTGTCGTCGGCCAGCGTCTGGCGGCCTTGTCCAGCGCGCCCAATACCTCGCTGTTCATACAGCTTGAACTCAACGATTTCGCTAGCATCGGCTCCAATCCGCTCAGCCTGTTGCGTCGCAGCATTGCCGGCTACGGCAAGACCAACGAGCTGCCCACTGGCAGTAGCCAGAATTCCTTCCAGTGACCATCATGACCCAACTCGTTCATCGCCTGCTCGCCCTGCTCAGTTTTCTCGGTCTGTTCACCGCCGCGTCAGTTCCGGCTGCCGCCGTCGAGCCGACCGAGGTCGACTACATCGTCGCCGTCGTCGATGCCGAAGTGATCACCCGCCACGAACTGGACAGCCGGTTGGAAGCGGCGCTGAGCCAGTTGCGCCGCCAGGGTACGCCGTTGCCGCCACAGGCCCAGTTGGAGCGTCAGATGCTCGAGCGCCTGATCATGGAGCGGGTGCAACTGCAGTATGCCCGCGACACCGGGTTGAAACCGGACGATACCCAACTGGAACAGGCCATCGGCCGTATCGCCGTCAACAACAACATGACCCTGGCTCAGTTCCGCCAGGCGTTGGAGGCGGACGGCATCGAGTTCGCCAAATTCCGCGAGGAAATTCGCAACGAGATGACCATGGTTCGCTTGCGTGAGCGCGAGGTGGACAGCAAGCTGATCATTTCCGACGGGGAGATCGACAACTACTTGGCCAACCAGGCGGCCAGCGGCAGCAACGAGGAATACCAGTTGGCACACATCCTGCTGCGGGCGCCCGAGTCGGCTAGTCCAGAACAGTTGCAGAGGCTGCGCCAGCGTGGCGAGGAGGCGCTGCAGCGGGCGCAGCTCGGCGAGAATTTTGCCGAGTTGAGCGCAACCTTCTCCGATGCTCCCGATGCCCTGCAGGGGGGCTCCCTCGGCTGGCGTTCCCGCGACCGCCTGCCGACGCTCTATGCCGAGGCCGTCACCAGCCTGCAGCCGGGGCAGGTCAGCGGGCTGTTGCGCTCGTCGGCTGGTTTCCACATCATCAAGCTGCTCGACAAGCGCGGCGGCGATGCCCCGGCCTCGGTGCAACAGACGCATGCCCGGCATATTCTGGTGCGGGTCAATGAAGTGCAGTCGGAAGCCGATGCCCGGCATAAGCTGGAAATTGTCCGCGAGCGCATCATTAACGGTGTTGATTTCGCCGAGCAGGCGCGGCTGTATTCGCAGGATGGTTCGGCGGCCAAAGGCGGCGACCTCGGTTGGCTGAATCCGGGCGACACCGTGCCGGAATTCGAGCGGGCGATGAATGCGCTGCAGCCGGGCGAACTGAGTCCGGTCATCCAGTCGCCGTTCGGCCTGCACTTGATTCAGGTGCAGGAGCGCCGCGAGCGCGACGTCTCGGTCGAGCGCCAGCGTATGCTTGCCCGTCAGGCGTTGCGCGAGCGCAAGCTCGACGATGCCTACCAGGACTGGTTGCGCCAGTTGCGTGACCAAGCCTACGTTGAGAACCGCCTCGACGAACAATGACCTTGCCGTTGATCGCTATCACCAGCGGCGAGCCGGCCGGCATCGGCCCCGAACTCTGCCTGCGCCTCAATGAACTGACCGTCGACGCGCAGCCGGTGCTACTGGCCGACCGCGCGCTGTTGCGGCAGCGGGTGGCCGCGCTCGGCCTGAACGTGACGTTGCGCGATTATCGACCGGGCCAGGCTGCCCAATCCGGCGTGCTCGACGTCCTGCATATACCGCTGCTCCGTCCTACGGAACCCGGCCGGCTCGATCCGGCCAATGGCCCCTATGTGCTGGCTCTGCTCGACCGGGCGCTGGCCGGCTGCCGCAGCGGCGAGTTTGCGGCGATGGTCACAGCGCCGGTGCACAAGGGTGTGATCAACGACGCCGGCGTCGCCTTCACCGGACATACCGAATACTTGGCCGAACGGACCGCGACGCCGCGGGTGGTGATGATGCTGGCCGGCAACACCGAGCGCGGGCCGCTGCGGGTTGCCCTGGCCACCACCCATCTGCCGCTGAAGGAGGTGCCGGCGGCGATTACGCCGGCGGTACTGGAGCAGACGCTGCGCATCCTGCATGCCGACCTGCGTGAAAAATACGGCCTGGCGCAACCGCGCATCCTGGTCGCCGGCCTCAACCCGCACGCCGGCGAGGGCGGCTATCTCGGCCGCGAGGAAATCGAGATCATCATGCCCTTGCTCGATAGGTTGCGTGGTGAAGGCATGCAGTTGTCCGGGCCGCATCCTGCCGATACGATGTTCACGCCGCCCGTGTTGGCCGGTGGCGACGCGGTGCTGGCGATGTACCATGACCAGGGGCTGACGGTACTGAAATACGCCACCTTTGGCCACGGCATCAACGTTACCCTCGGCCTGCCGATCATCCGCACCTCGGTCGATCACGGCACCGCGTTGGAACTCGCCGGCAGCGGCCGTGCCGATCCCGGCAGTCTGTTCGCCGCCGTCACTGAAGCCGCCCGCATGGCGAGAAAGGCTGTATGAAGGGACACGTCGCCCGCAAGCGCTTTGGCCAAAACTTCCTGGTCGATGGCGGCATCATCGGTGCCATCGTCGGTGCCATCAATCCGCAACGCGGCGATGCCGTGGTCGAAATCGGCCCTGGCCTGGGCGCCCTGACCGAGCCGCTGCTGGCTCGGCTTGACCATCTGCACGTCGTCGAGATCGACCGCGACCTGATCGCCCGCCTGAAAAAACAATACCCACCTGGGCGCTTGAGCATCCACGAGGGCGACGCGTTGGTCTGCGACTTCGCCGCCATTGGCCGCGACCTGCGCCTGGTCGGCAACTTGCCCTACAACATCTCGACACCGCTGCTGTTCCATCTCGCCGACTACGGCGACAAGGTCCGCGACATGCACTTCATGCTGCAGAAGGAAGTCGTCGAACGCATGGTGGCTGCACCCGGCGATGGCGACTTCGGCCGCCTGTCGGTGATGCTGCAGTACCGCTTCCACCTCGAATGGTTGCTCGACGTGCCGCCGGAGAGCTTCGATCCGCCACCCAAGGTGCAGTCGGCGGTAGTCCGTCTGATTCCCCGGGCTGCCGCCGAACTGACGGCGAAGAACCCGGAGCGTTTCGCGCGCGTCGTTCAGACGGCCTTCACGCAGCGGCGCAAGATGCTGCGCAATACACTCAAGGGTGTGCTCGACGAGGCCGGCTTCAACGCCCTCGGTATCAGCCCGACCCTGCGCCCGGAAGATTTGGCGGTCGAGGATTATCTGCGCATTGCCAATTACCTAGAGGATTGAAGCGCAGAGGCGGCAAGCCAGCCGCTGCCGTTGGCGTGTCCCTGGGTCGCTGTCACCGACAGCAAGGCGAGACAAGCCAAAGAAAAAGGCGGCCCGGTGTTCCCGGCCGCCTTCAGCAAAAAAGCGCTGACGCCTTGTTTCGCCTCAGTCCTTCTTCTTCAGCGGACAGGTGCTCAGGCCGAGGATCGGGTAGAGCGGGCACCAGCCCATCAGGCCGGTGGCCAGCGGGATGACGCCGATCCAGGCCCATATCGGACCGCCCATCAGCGCCCAAGCGATCAGGGCGATGCCCATGACGATGCGCAGGATTTTGTCGATGCCGCCAACGTTGCTTTTCATATCGTGTTTTCTCCATCAAGGTCGGGAATGTTGCAGAGCGAACTGTAACAGGTGCCTCGGGGTAGCGTCTGTAACCAGGGTCACACAGTGGCGATGCGTTGCAGGCCGGGGCGGTCGACTATGGTGATTTGTTCCCGACCGAGACCGACCAGGCCCTGGCTGGCGAAACCCTTGAGCAGGCGGCTGACGATTTCGCGCACGCTACCGAGTTCATCGGCCAACTGCTGGTGGGTGATGGTCAGTACGCTGTCCTGGCGCGCCAGCAGCAGGCGGGCCAAGCGCTGGTCGAGGCGGGCGAAGGCGACCTCTTCGACGAGTTGCATCAGTTCGGCGATGCGTTCGGCGAACAAATGAAAAACGAAATCGCGGAACGGGGCGTGGCCGAGCATCAGTTCGGCGAAAACGGGAACCGGCAGGAGCAGCAGGGTCAGCGGTGTTTCGGCGATGCCACGGGCATTGTAATCACTATGTCCGAGCAGGCAACTTGTCGAGATGATGCAGGAACCGCCCGGTTCGACCCGGTAGAGCATCAATTCCCGCCCGTTGACGGCACTCTTGCAGACCCTGATGCGGCCGGCGAGCAGCAGCGGGAAGCCGCGACAGGGCTGGTGCTCGGAAAAGACCTGGGTGCCGGCCGGCAACTCCATCACGGCGCCGGGCTGTAGCAGGGTAGCTAATTGTGCCGGCGCCAGACTGGCCAGCGCCGGATAGAGAGCGAGCAGGTGCGGTGTGTCGATGGCGGCGCTCATGTTCAATCCAAGGTAGCCCACACCGGGGCATGGTCGGATGGGCGCTCGCGCTTGCGCGGCGCGCGGTCGATACCGGCGGCCGTGCAGCGGGCGGCTAACGGCGTCGACAGCAGGATGTGGTCGATGCGCAGGCCGAGATTTTTCTGGAAGCCGAGCATCCGGTAATCCCACCAAGAGAAGGTCTTCTCCGGCTGCGCGAACAGCCGGAAACTATCTTGCAGACCGAGATCGAGCAGGCGGCGGAAGGCCGCGCGCTCGGCTTCCGAGCACAGGATGGCGCCGGCCCAGGCCTTGGGGTCATGGACGTCGCGGTCGTCGGGGGCGATGTTGTAATCCCCGCCCAGCGCCAATTGCGGGTGGGCGGCCAGTTCGCCGCTCAGCCAGTCGGCCAGGGCGGCCAGCCAGCGCAGCTTGTAGTCGTATTTGTCGCTGCCGATGGCCTGGCCGTTCGGCATGTAGGCGCAGACGATGCGCACGCCATCGACGGTACCGGCGATCAGGCGCTTCTGCTCGTCGGGAAACAGCGGATTACCGTAGACGACATCGGCGATCGGCCGACGGGCCAGCAGAGCGACGCCGTTGTAGGTCTTCTGGCCGGAGAAGGCGGCATGGTAGCCGGCGGCCTCGATCTCGGCGCGGGGAAAGTTGTGGTCTTCGAGCTTCAGTTCCTGCAGGCACAGCACATCCGGCTGCTGCTCGGCGAGCCAGTCGAGCAGGTGCGGCAGACGGACTTTCAGCGAATTGACGTTCCAGGAGGCAATCTTCATCGGAGCGGGCGGGGCATGAGCAACGAGCATCCGCATTTTATGACCAAACGCCGGAGTCCGCTCGCGTGGGCCGGATTTCTGCGGTTTTTCCCGAGTGTCGCGAGTGCCGGCCATTTCTGGATTCTACGACCACCTGCCATTTTGGCAGGCCCGGTTTGACGTGCTGTCGCCGGCAAATGCCGACGACGGTGTTTTGCCCTGCCATTTTGACAGGTGCAGCCTTGCTTTCGCCTTCGTGTGCCAACATAAAAGTCCATAAAAATCAATTTGTTGTCTGGGTTTTGGTGGCCTGGTATCGCGCTTGCTAAAGATTGTTTGCGGTCGGGGCTCGACAAGACGTTCCGCGCCGTACCGATGAAAAGGAGAACGGTATTGCCGATGGAAAAACAACAGATAGCGTGCCTCTACGGGCCTGGCGGCGCCGCTTCACGGCAGCGTTTCGGGTTATTGCTGGGAATGTGCCTGTTGGCCGTAGGTGGTGCCGCGCTGGCGGTGGAGGCGGTGTCCGCACCGGCCTTCGTTGCTGGAACGGCGCCCGATCGGCGGCGGGCGGATGTGCCGATGATCAAAGTTGCGCCTCCGCTTGACGAACAGCGTGCGCTGCACGGCGTGGACCAGCCTTATCCCGCGTCGCTTCTCAGCATGCTCAGGGATCAGGGGGCTTGGTATACCCCCTTTACGCGGCCAGGCATGACGGATCCCTACGACATCCGTAGCCACCATCGGCAATGAAGAATCGCCGAAGCACGCGGCGAACGGGGCGTTCGATTGCCCCAGGGGCAGGCAAGAAGCCCCGCGCGTGCCCAGGCACCCTTGCATCGCGCTGGCGCCGCGGCGAATGTCGCCGTTGCACGGCTGGTGCCAACCTAACCTGATGAAGGAAGCTAAAAGATGAAAGCAAGCAAATCTGTGATCATGGGTCTGATGGTGTTGTCGATGGCCGGCGCCGCCATGGCCGAGCAGAAGGGCATGTCCGGGATGAGTGGCCAGGAAGGCATGGCTGGTCAAAAGGGTATGTCTGGGATGTCCGGTCAAGAAGGTATGGCTGGTCAAAAGGGCATGTCTGGGATGAGCGGTCAGGAAGGCATGGCCGGCCAGAAGGGTATGTCGGGTATGTCCGGCCAGGAAGGTATGGCTGGTCAGAAGGGCATGTCTGGCATGAGCGGCGACCACAAGTAAGCCGCGTCCGCGCAAAAGGGGGCTTGGTCCCCCTTTTCCCAATTTTCGAGAAATGGAATTGCCATGCCGCTTCACAAAAAGGTGATCTTGCTGCTCGGCATCGTCTGTACCGTCGCCGTCGCCGTTTTCCTGAGTCTGGGGAGAATGGGGCAGGAGAGCGTGCAACCGCTGGCGTCGGCGCATGCCGGGGTCAAGGATTACCAGCGTGCCCGCTGGGACCCGCTGCATTTCAAGCCGGCGATCGACAATGCCCGCGACGAGCAATGCCTGGCTTGCCATCAGGAAATTCTTCAGAACTCCGTGCGTCAGGAGTCGAAGGCAGGCGTCAAGGCGGCGAATTCGCTGGCCTGGTACCAGACGCTCGACACCTACGAGGGTGAGCAGGGCACTTTCCACTGGCGGCATCTGAAATCGACTTATTCCACGCAGGTGATGCAGATGCAATGTATTACCTGCCATCAGGGCAGTGATCCACGCGACCGGGCAGTGAATCCGCCAGACGTGAACAACACCGCGCATGTGCTGCGCAAGAACACCAATCCCGATACCTGCCTGATGTGTCACGGCAAGCACCCCAATGAGATCATGGGGATGGATCAGTCTTGGCCCGAAATCCGGGACGCGATGCAGAACGACTGCCTGATCTGTCACTCGACCATTCGCACGAACCGCCACCAGGTCAATTTCCTGAAGTCCGAGGCCATCGAGAAACTGGCCGCGGAAAAAGGCGGCGACGTTTGCTACGGCTGCCATGGTGGCCGGCAATGGTATCGCATCAGTTTTCCCTACCCGCGCCATCCGTGGGAAGGCATGGCACCGGAAGTGCCGGAGTGGGCCCAAGGCCGGCCCACGCAATCGGAAGCCCGCTTTCTGGGCGGCATCGCGAGCAACGTCAGTGGGAGCAAACCGTGAGTCTTTCCATCCACCCTCTTATTGACGAAAACGGCATCATCGACTGGCTTAGGCGTGGCCCCGACCCGGCGACGATGACGCGGCGCAGTTTCCTGAAAGTGGCGATGGCTGCCTCGGCGCTGGGCGCCACCGGCCTCGTGTCGCTGCCGCGCCCGGCTCGGGCTTTCGCCTACGAGCCTTACCCGCGCGACGACGAGTTGCAGACAGTGGTCACTTCCTGTGCCCACAACTGCGGCTCGCGCCACATGCTGGTGGCACACAAGAAGGGCGACGTGATCGTCCGCCTGTCGACCGACAATGGCGCCTACCAGGCCGGCGGTCAGTTCGGCTTCGATACCGAAGCGGTGCCGCAATTGCGCGCCTGTCTGCGCGGTCGATCCTACCGGGCGCGCTTGTATTCGCAGGAGCGCCTGCTTTATCCGATGATCCGCGTCGGTGCGCGCGGTGAAGGCAAGTTCAAGCGCGCCTCGTGGAACGAGGCGCTGGATCTGGTTGCCGGCAAGATGCTCGAGTTGAAGGAAAAGTACGGCCCGACCGCGATCCTCGACCAGTCCTATGCCGGCGCCTCCTATGGCGTGCTGCACAAATCCGACCAGATCGAGGGACTGCTGGCGCGTTTCCTGGGTATTTTCGGCTGCCGTACCAACTCCTGGTCGGTGCCGTCCTACCAGGGCACCACCTTCAGTTCGCGCACGACTTTCGGCACCATCGAGGATGGCAACGAGGACGACGCCTTCGCGCACTCCAAGCTGATCATCATGTGGGGCTGGAATCCGGCCTACACCTTCCACGGCGGCAACACTTTCTACTACATGCGGTTGGCCAAGCAGCGCGGCTGCAAGTTCGTGCTGGTCGACCCGCAATACACCGACGCGGCAGCCGCCTACGACGCCTGGTGGATTCCGATCCGGCCCAACACCGATGCCGCCATGCTGGCCGGCATGGCGCATTACATCTTCGCCAACAACTTGCAGGATCAGCGCTTCATCGACCGCTTCTGTCAGGGCATGGATGCCGGCACAATGCCGGAGTGGGCGCAGGACAAAGAGAATTTCCGCGACTACATCTTCGGTAAGTACGACGGCACACCGAAGACGCCCGAATGGGCGGCGCAGATCTGCGGCGTCAGTGCCGAGGACATCAAGAAGCTGGCCGATCTGTACGCGCGTACCAAACCGGCGGCGCTGAAAGCATCGTGGTCGCCGGGGCGCAACGCCTATGGCGAGCAGTACAACCGCATGGCTGCCGCCGTGCAGGCGATGACCGGCAATATCGGTATCCTCGGTGGTTCTGCCGAGGGCGTCGGCAAGGCCTTCCACACTGAGGCCGTCGCCTATCCCTATGACGATTACGCCAACGTCTGGTGGGGCTCGATCAAGTCCGACCGTTGGGCGCACTGCGTGCTCAATTACCCCAACGTCAAGCGCGAGGAGGTTGGCCTGTGGCCGCGCGATGACGAACTCGACGGCAAGATTCCGGACATCCGAGCGATCTGGTGGCATGGCTCCGACTGGTTCAACCAACTCACCAACATCAACAAGGAGATCGAGGCGGTCAAGAAGCTCGACTTCATCGTCTGTAACGATTCGACCATCACCCCGTCCGGCATCTGGGCTGACGTGCTGTTCCCGATCGCCACCCACTTCGAGCGCCACGATGTCGCCTTGCCCTGGTACAAGGGGCATTACTACATCCACCGGCCGAAGGTGATCCAGCCGTTGGGTGAATCGAAGACCGACTTCCAGGTCTTTACCGAACTGGCTTATCGCCTGGGCTTCGGCGAGAAATACAACCCGAAGGCGACACGCAGCTATTTCGAGAACGACGACGTGGTCGACGAGCAATATCTGCGCGAATGGTGGGAAGGCCGAGTCATGGAGCACCAAGGTGTGACCATGGGCTGGGATGAGTTCAAGAAGCGCGGCGTCTACAAGTTCGAGCTGAAGGAGCCGCATGTGGCCTTCCGCGCCCAGATCGAGAAGGGCGAGCCGTTTCCGACTTATTCGGGCAAGATCGAAATCCTATCGGGCTGGCTGGCCGAGGTTAAGGACTGGACCAAGACCCAGTACGGTTACGAGATTCCCTACATTCCCAAGTGGATCGAGCCGTGGGAATCGCTCAACCACCCGATGACGAAGGATTACCCCTTCCACTTGATCAGCCCGCACCCGCGCTGGCGTACGCATAGCATCTTCCACAATATTCCGTGGTTGCGCGAAACCTACACCCAGGAGGTCACCATCAACGCTGGCGATGCCGCCCGCTTGGGTATCGTCATGGGCGACACGGTGGAGTTGTGGAACGACCGCGGCCGCGTGGTGGTGCCCGTCTACGTGACCGAGCGCTGCATGCCGGGCGTGCTGGTGCTGCACGAGGGCGCCTGGATGGATCTCGACGAGCAGTCGGTCGACCGCGCCGGCAACCCGGACTTCCTGACCAAGGACGACCCGAGCCCGGCCGGCGCCTTCGCCTACAACACGGTGCTGTGCAACATCAAGAAAAGCGATCTGGTCCACCGTCCCGGTTGGGATCAGCTCGCCACCGCGCGCAGCCATATCTTCCGCCGCGGCGATCACTGACCGGACAAGCCTGCCATGAACAACCCGCCCCCCGCCAAAGACCTCGAGCGCATCAAGGAAGCCATCCAGCAGCGCAAGAAGGAAGTGTATGTGCCGGTCAAGCCCGAGAAGCAGTTGGGCTTCGTGCACCACAACGTCGACTGCATCGGTTGCCGCGCCTGCGAAATCGCCTGCAAGGACAAGAACGGCCTGGCCGCCGGGCCGCGCCTGCGTCGCGTCATGTACATCGAGGGCGGCAGCTATCCCGAGGTGTTCGCCTATAAGGTCAACGTCTCGTGCAACCACTGCGCCGAGCCGGCTTGCCTGCCCACTTGTCCGACCGGCGCCATCTGGAAGCGGAGCAAGGACGGCATCGTCGATATCGACAGTACGCTATGCATCGGCTGTCGCCGCTGCGAGGCCGCCTGCCCCTACGGCGCGCCGCAGTACGATGTGGCCGAGAACGTCATCAAGAAATGCAACCTGTGCGTCGACGAGATCGAATCCGGGCGCACGCCGTATTGCGTCCAGGCTTGCATGATGCGCGTGCTCGACATCGGCCCGATCGACCAGTTGCGGGCCGGAAACTATCCGACCAAGGCGGTCGGCCCGCATGAGCAGGTCGTACGCGCAGTGAAAAATTTCGCCAATCCGGAACTGACCAAGCCTTCGATCGTCTTCGTGCCGCACAGCCAGGGCCGGGTCGATGAATCACGCTGAGCTTCTGATGCCGACCGATCCATCGCCAAGCGAAGCCGCGCCGTGGCGCGCGCTGGTAGCCGAAGATTTGTCCCTGCTCGCCCGCCTGCACGGTGCCGAACTCGATGCCGAGACCCTGACGGCGCTCAAGGCGGCGGAATTTCCGGCTTGCCTGACGCTGCCGCCAACCACCCGCGAAGGAAAGGAAGCGCGGCTCTTGATGGCGCAGACCCTGGCCGGCGACGATCCCATCTTTCATATTCCGCTCGACGATCTGGCCGCCGACTATGCGGCGATCTACCTGACCGGCCGCTACCATGCCTCGCCCAATGAATCGGCCTGGCTCGACGCGGACGGGCTGGAGCGCCAGGGACCGATGTTCGCGGTGCGCGAGTGGTATCAGAAATACAACTTGGGTGCCGGCGACTGGCGGCGGCGTCAGGACGACAATCTGAGCCTGCAACTGCAATTCATCGCCCATCTTTGCCGCATCGCTGCCGACAAGGCTGGCTGGCGGGCGGTGGCAGATTTTCTCGACGGTCATCTGCTGCGCTGGCTTGACCGTTTTGCCGAGCGCGTTGCCGGGCGCGCTGCGACCCCGTTCTACGCAGCGCTCGGCATGCTGACCGCCGACACCCTGCACGCCCTGCGCGCAGTCTTGGTTGTTCTCGCCGACGCTCCACTGCCGCCGCCCGGCGAAGAAGTCCGGCCGGAGGAGGAGATGCCGCCTAGCTTCGGCTGCGGCGATTCCGTCGCCTTCGTGCCGGGCACCGGCCCTACCTGGTAGCTGCGGGCAGATGATCCGGCGCCGGGACGGGATGCCGGATGGCATGGATGCCGACTGTCATCGTTGCCGATCGGCACCAGGCCGTCTATCGTGCTACAAGTGTGCTGCCTCGCAAATAACCGCACATGAAATCGTGTCTTTGCGCCCCCGGCGGCGTTGCAAATGTTCGCCATACCACCCGGTATGGCTGCGCTTTGCGCCTTGCCGTGAACGCAAATCCAGCAATTTCATTTGTGTGGCCATTTACGGGGCAGCACACCAGCCACCATTTCTTCTCCTCCCATGTCCGTGATCGCCGAGCGTAGCCCCTTGCCAAGCCCTGCCGCCGAGCGCTGGCCACAGCGCCTGCATACCTGGTGGGCGGCGCGGCTGCGGCGCAAGATCATGCTGGCTATGCTGGCCGCTTCGGCGCTCGCGTCGATTCTTCTGCTGCTGGTTTTTTTTGTGGTTTACCGTAGCCAGCTTGAGCAAGAGCGCACCGTCGCCTCGATGCAGATCAATCGCTTGCTCGAAGCCGCGCTCGAAAATGCCATGCTCAAGCGCGACGTGCCCGGCCTACAACAGATCGTCTCCCGGCTTGGGCAGCAGCCGGGCATTCTCGGTGTGCGCATCATCAATCCCGCCGGCATCATTCGTTTCACCTCCGATCCGCTGCAGGCCAATCTGCGCTTCCAGGTGCCGAACGATCTGCCCGCTACTGGCTTTGCGCAATTCACCGTCATCGATAAAGACAACGACAGCGACCGGGAAGTATTGCGCTCGATCAAACCCGTCTTCAACCGGGAGCCCTGTACCGTTTGCCACGGCGCGCTTGAAACCCATCCGATCAACGGCATTCTGGTCGTCGATTACGATGCCCACACCTTGCGTATTCAGGCGCGTAATAGCGCGCTGGGGCTGACGGCGGGTGCGGCGCTGGTCATGCTGTTTTCCTGTGTCATCGGTTACCGTGCGCTGCACCGCTATGTGATTGCGCCGGTCGATGCGTTGGCTAACGCCGCCCAACGTCTCAGCGAAGGTGATCACGGCGTGCGCGTGCCGACCCGCGACGACGACGAACTGGCCCAGCTCGGCCAGGCTTTCAATCGCATGGCGGAGAATCTCGCCGCCAGCTATGGCGAACTGCAGGCCCAGCAACGCTACCTGCGCAGCCTGCTCGACAGCTTGCCCGACGCGGTGCGCGTGATCAGCCCGGAACACCGCGTCCTCGCCGTCAACGACGCCTACTGCAAGCTGCTTGGCCTGAGCCGGGCAGCCGCCCTCGAACAGAAGTGTTACCGCAGCAACTACGGCCTCGAGGAGCCTTGTCCGCCGACGCTGGTGCTGTGCCCCCTGCACGCCCTCGACGACGCTCAACCGGTGCTCAAGTACGAGCAGCGGATGCGCCGTGCCGACGGCAGCGAAGTCGTCGTCGAAACCGTCGCCTCGCGCATCTTGCTGGCCGGGCCGGATGGCGAGCGCCCCTGCGTCGTCGAGTCGCTACGCGACCTGTCCACGCTGGCCCGCTATTCGCAGGAACAGCGCCTTTCGGAAATCGGTATGCTCGCCGCCGGTATCGCGCATGAGATCCACAACCCGCTGGCCTCGGTGCGACTGGCGGTGCAGAGCCTGGCCCGTAGCGCCGACGGCAGGGATTTGGCCAAGGGCGAATTGCAGGACGGCCTGACTATCGTCGACGGCGAGATCGACCGCTGCATTGAGGTCACCCACCGCCTGCTGCTGCTGTGCCGCCATCCCGACGAAGTGCTGCAATGCGTCGACGTCAACCACGCCATGCACGATGCCGCCATGCTGCTCGGTTACGAGGCACTGGCCGGTGGCATCGAGCAGACCGAGGACTATGCGGCGGAATCGCCGCTGGTATACGCCGATCCCAGTGAGTTGCGGATGATGATCTTCAACATCGTGCAGAACGCCCACCACGCCATGCCTGAGGGCGGCCGGGTCGATTTGCGCAGTTGTGTGGAGGAGCAGACGGTGTTGATTGAGATTGCCGATACCGGCGTCGGCATCGCGCCGGAAAACCTGGGTCGCATTTTCCAGCCCTTCTACAGTCGGCGTGCCGACGGCGCATTGGGCACCGGGCTTGGGCTGTCGATCGTGCGTTCTACCGTTACTCGCTACCATGGCCACATCGAGGTCGACAGCACACCGGGGCGCGGTACCCGTTTCCGCATCCGCTTGCCGCTGGCCGGCCGCTGACTTCTTGCGACGGATTGCGACGTGAAAAAAACTGTATTGGTCATCGACGACGACCGCGTCTTCAATGCCTTGCTGGTCAAGAACCTGGAGCGTATGGGGTTGGAGCCGACCAGCGCCGGCTCCTGGCGTGAGGCGGAGAAGCTGCTGGCCCTGCACGAGCCCGATCTGATCCTGCTCGATTTCCGCCTGCCCGATGCCGACTGCGAGCGCCTGCTACCGCTGCTGGCGCCGCAATGTCCGGTTGTTGTGCTGACCGGCTTCGGCTCGATCCGCAACGCCGTCAGTATGATCCAGTTGGGCGCCAGCGAGTATCTGACCAAGCCGGTCGACCTGGCCGAACTCGAACTGACCGTGCGCCGCGCGCTGGAAACCGCGGCGCTGCGGCAGACCTTGCAACACTACCGCAAGCGCATCAGCCAGGGGCAAGGCGAACTGGTCGGCGACAGCAAACAGATGCGTGCGGTTTACGGCTTGATCGACGCGGTTGCTCCGACCGACGTCACCGTGCTGATCCAGGGCGAAAGCGGTACCGGCAAGGAGATGATCGCGCGCGCCGTGCACGAGCGTAGCGCCCGTGCCGACGGGCCGCTGGTGACCGTCGATAGCTGCGGCCTGCAGGAACAACTGTTCGAGTCGGAACTCTTCGGTCACGAACGCGGCGCCTTCACCGGGGCCGATCAGCAGAAGAAAGGGCTAATCGAGGAGGCGGCCGACGGCACCCTGTTCCTCGATGAGATCGGCGAGATTCCGGCGGCGATCCAGGCCAAGCTGTTGCGCGTCATCGAGACCGGTACCTTCCGTCGCCTGGGCGGTACCAAGACCCTGCGCGCCGATGTCCGCTTCGTCGTCGCCACCAACCGCGACCTGCTCGAAATGAGCCGCGACGGCAGCTTTCGCAGCGACCTCTACTACCGGCTATCGAGTTTCATCATCGGCTTGCCGTCGCTACGCGAACGGCGTGAGGACATTCCGGCGCTGGCCCAGCATTTTCTCGACAGCTTCCGCAAAACCGAGTCCAAGGAACTGGCGCCGGAAACTCTGAAGCGCCTGCTCGCCTACGACTGGCCGGGCAACGTGCGCGAATTGCGCAATGTCGTCGAGCGTGGCTTCATCCTCTCGCGTGGCGCGCGCAAAATCCTGCCCGAGCATCTCGCCTTCATTCCCGGTGTCGCCAGCGGCAGCGGCGGCACGACGCTACAGTACGATTACGAGCCGACGCTCGAAGACATCGAGCGCGATTATTTCGGCAAGTTGCTGGTCAAGTACGGCGGCAACCGGCAAAAAACCGCCTCGGCGCTCGGCATCAGCGAGCGCCACGCTTATCGGCTGATCCTAAAATATCAGTTGTACGACCAGTGACCAGTGAAGCCCGGCCTGCGGGTGACAGCCCCGGCCGATCTCAGTTGGTGGCCGGCGTGTCGCCGGTGTCTTTCGGTTCTGCCGCCGGGGGCAGGCCGCCAGAGGGTTTGCTGCCGTAAGCCGCTGTTTTCGGATAACCGGCGAGGTCGAGTAGGTTGTGGTAGGCGGTGGCCTGGAAGCCACGGAAGCTCTGGTTGCCGACTTTCAATGACGGAACAAAGACGTCTCCAACCAGTGCTTTCAGTTCGGTGGCATCCTCGGCTTTTTGCAGCATCTTCTCGGTGAAAGGTACGCCGCGGCTATTCAGCAGGTCACGCGCCTGCTGGCAGTCGGTGGTGCAGTCGGCAGCCGTGAACAGGGTCACCGGGAAATTCTCGCGCGCCTTGCGCACGGCGAACGGCAGATCGCCGTCGTCGGCCGTTGCCGCCTGACCGTTGCCGGTGCGGCTCACTTCCTTGGCCTTGCCCGGTGGCGGTGTGTCGGAAATGATCGTGCGGCCCGAGGGATCGACCCAGCGGTAGGTCTGGGCGGAAACGACGGCGCTCAGCAGCGCCAGGCACAGGACAAGCAGAAAGCGCATCGGATTCTCCCCGGATGGATTGTTGCTACCGGGTAATCATACCGCTATGGCGCAGCAGTGCGTCGACGCTTGGCTCGCGGCCGCGGAAGGCACGGAAGGATTCGAGCGCCGGACGGGCGCCGCCCATGGCCAGGATTTCGTCGAGAAAGCGCTGGCCGACGCCGGCGTCGAACGGATCACCGACTTCCTCGAACGCCGCGTAAGCGTCGGCCGACAGCACCTCGGCCCATTTGTAGCTGTAATAGCCTGCCGCGTAACCGCCACCGAAGATGTGCGAGAAGCTGTGCGGGAAGCGGTGCCAAGCGGGCGGCAGTAATACCGCCACCTCGGCGCGCACCTCGTCCAGCAGGTCCATGATGCCGCGCGGATCGCTCGGGTCAAACTCACAATGCAGGCGCATGTCGAAGAGCGAGAATTCGAGCTGGCGCACGGTCATCATGCCGCTCTGGAAATTCCTGGCCGCCAGCATTTTGTCGTACAGCGCGCGCGGCAGCGCTTCGCCGCTGTCGACATGGGCCGTCATACCCTGCAGTACCGACCATTCCCAGCAATAGTTCTCTATGAATTGCGACGGCAGTTCGACGGCATCCCATTCGACGCCGTGGATGCCCGAGACACCCAACTCCTCGCCGCGCGTCAGCAGGTGGTGCAGGCCGTGGCCGGATTCGTGGAATAGTGTGATCACCTCATCGTGGGTGAAGGTCGCTGGCTTACCGCCGACCGGGCGGGCGAAATTGCAGTTGAGATAGGCAATCGGCTTTTGCAGGCCGGCGCCGGCCCGGCGGCGCGAGCGCGCCTCGTCCATCCAGGCGCCGCCGCGCTTGGTCTCGCGGGCATAGAGATCCATGTAGAACTGCCCGACCAGTTCGCCGGCCGGCGTCTCGATGCGGTAGAAGCGCACATCCTCGTGCCAGACCGGTGCCGTGTCCGGCAACACCCGCACCCCGAACAGGCTTTCGATGACCTGGAACAGGCCGGCGATCACCTTCGGCTCGGTGAAATACTGCTTCACTTCCTGCTCGGAGAAGGCATAGCGCGCCTGTAGCAGCTTTTCCGAGGCGTAGGCGGCATCCCACGGCTGGAAATCGGCGATGGCCAACTCGTCGCGGGCGAAGGCCTTCAACTCGGCGATGTCCTTCTCGGCGAAAGGCTTGGCCTTGGCCGCCATGTCGCGCAGGAAGGCCAGCACCTGCGCCGGCGTATCGGCCATCTTGGGCTGCAGCGAAACCTCGGCGAAGTTGGCGAAGCCGAGCATCTGTGCTTCTTCGGCGCGCAGTTCGAGGAGGCGTTGGATGACCGGGGTGTTGTCCCATTCTGCCTGGCTCGCGCTGTCGGTGAACTCGGCGGCGCGGGTAGCGTAGGCGCGGTACAGGCGGGCGCGCAGCGCGCGGTTGTCGGCATACTGCATCACTGGTCCGTAAGACGGCGCGTGCAACGTGAATTTCCAGCCGTCGACGCCACCTGTTTGCGCTGCTTCTCGGGCCGCCTCGACCGCATAATCGGGCAGGCCGGCGAGCAGGGAGGTGTCGGTGACGATCTCGGCGAAGGCGTTGGTCGCGTCGAGCAGGTTCTCCGAGAACTTGGCCGCCAGTTGCGACAATTCCTCCATGATCGCCTGGTAGCGCGGCTTCTGTTCTTCCGGTAACTCGGCGCCGGAAAGGCGGAAGTCGCGAATCTCGTTGTCGACGATTTTTTTCCGTTCACGCGACAGCGTCGCGTACTCTGGGCTGGCCTTCAGGGCGCGGTATTTATCGAACAACCTCAGGTTCTGGCCAAGCTCGCTATAGAAGCGCGAGACTTCCGGCAGCATCTCGTTGTAGGCCTCGCGCCAAGCCGGCACATCGTTGACCGAATGCAGATGACCGACCACGCCCCAGGCGCGGCCGAGCGGTTCGAGGCCGAGCGCCAGGGCACCGGCGAAATCTTTCCAGGTGGCCGGCGTGGCATCGGCAGTCAGGCGCTCAATCAGTGCGCGGCCGTCGGCCAGCAGGTGGGTGATGGCCGGTTTGACATGCGCGGGCTCGATCAGGTCGAAACGGGGCAGGTCGGTGAAATCGAGCAGCGGATTCTGGGGTTCGGTCATGATTTTCGGGGCAAAACGGACGGTCGACGCCGTCCGTACAAGGCGGGAGGAAGAGGCTATTCAAGACGGCCCCGCAGGGCGGGGCGTCGGAGGCGGTGGCGGCAGCGCGGGCCGGAACGGCTTACAGCGTCTTGCCGGTCAGCTTCTCGTAGGCTTCCTGGTACTTGGCGCTGGTGCGGGCGATGACCTCGGCCGGCAACTTGGGACCGGGCGCCTTCTTGCCCCAGTCCAGCGTCTCCAGATAATCGCGCACGTACTGCTTGTCGTAGGACGGCGGGTTGCTGCCCTCGGCGTACTGGTTAGCCGGCCAGAAGCGCGAGGAATCCGGGGTCAGCGCCTCGTCGATCAGGTGCAGCGTGCCGGCGGCGTCGATGCCGAATTCGAACTTGGTGTCGGCGATGATGATGCCGCGCGTTGCCGCGTAGTCGGAGGCTTCCTGATACAGCCGGATGGCGGCGTCGCGGGCCTCGGCGCAGAGTTGGGCGCCGCTCTTGCCGGTGCCGCGCAAGGCATCGTTGAGCGCTGCGTCGCAATTGGCGGCGGCCTGGGCGAAGGAGACGTTCTCGTCGTGGTCGCCGACTTCGGCCTTGGTTGCCGGGGTGAAGATCGGCTGTGGCAGCTTTTGCGCCATCTTCAGGCCGGCCGGCAGGGCGATGCCGCAGATGGCGCCGGTCTGCTGATAGTCCTTCCAACCGGAACCGATTACATAGCCGCGGACCACGGCCTCGATCGGCAGCGGCTTCAGGCGCTTGACGACGACAGCGCGGCCGCGCACCTGATCGCGTTCGTTGGCGGCGACCACCGATTCGGGATCGATGCCGGTCAACTGATTGGGCACGATGTGGCCGAGCTTGGCGAACCAGAAGTTGGCGACGGCCTGCAAGACCTGGCCCTTGTTCGGGATCGGATCGGGCAGGATGACGTCGAAGGCCGACAGGCGGTCGGTGGTGACAATCAGCAGCTTGTCGGCGTCGACCGCGTAAATGTCGCGGACCTTGCCCTTGGAAAGCAGTGGCAGGCTGGTGATGGAAGATTCAAAAAGCGGTGCGGTCACGGCGGTCATTCCGAAAGCAAAAGAAGAATTATCCTGGAAACGCTGGTTGAACGCACCCGATCAGGCGGCGCTTGGTCGTATCAGGTAAGGAGCGAACTCGGCGTCGAGGGCCGCGGCCGCCTCGTCGAGCAGAAAGCGGCGGAAGTGGACGCCGGCTGGCAGCAGGCGCTTGGTGTTCATATGCACCACATACCAAGTGCGCTCGACCGGCGTGCCGACCAAGTCAAGAATGGCCACCTCGCCGGTCTTCAGTTCCAGCGGCAAGGTGTGCAAGGACAGCAGGCCGACGCCCATGCCGGCCATCACCGCCTGTTTGATCGTCTCGTTGCTGCCCAGGCTGATCGTGCGCTTGGGGGTAAACAGATGGTTCCTGAACATTTCCTCGGCGACCAGATACGATCCCGAACCGTCCTCGCGCAACAGAAAAGTCTCGTTACGCAATTCATGCATTTCGAAGCGCCGGGCGTGGCGCAGCGGATGGTCGGCCGGCGCCACCAGCACGTAAGGATGCGGCGCCATCGGCTCGCCATGAGCCTCGATCTCGACCGGGATGCGGCCCATCACGGCCAGGTCGACGGCATTGTCCTGCAGCTTCTGCAGCAATACGCTACGGTTGCCGACCGTGAACTGCACGTCGACGCCCGGGTGCTCCTGGGCGAACTTGGCCAACAGGCGCGGCATGAAATACTTGGCGGTGCTGACCAGGCCGACCGACAGCAGGCCGCTTTCGGCCCCGGCCAGCGCTTGCAGGCTGGCCTCGGCATCCTTGATTTCGCCGAGCACGCGTAGCGCATGATGTACCAGCAACTCGCCCGCCCCGGTCAGCGCAACGCCACGGCCCTTGCGCTCGAACAGCGGCAGGCCGACGTTGTCTTCCAGTTGCTTGAGCTGCATCGATACTGCCGGTGGCGTCAGATGCAGTTCCTCGGCAGCACGGGCGTAGCTCTGGTGGCGGGCGGCGATGACGAAAATCTGCAACTGGCGCAGGGTCAGGGTGCGGACGAAGTTCATCGAAATATGAATGTTCCGGCAGCGATCGAAAGCGAAGCCTTAACTCTAGAAGGCCGGCTGCCGCCGGTCAAATGGTAGAAAATCCCCACCGTGGCGGGGTTTTCTACCGGTCTCTGGCAGCCGGGGGCAGTTTGTGCCGCCAGTCCGGTTTTGTTGCACAAATCAGAGGGTTTTAAGGTTCGGCGCAACCCGTGCGTAATGTGCAAGAGATTTCGACAGAGGGAAGCGGTACCGGATGCCACTCGTTCTGGGGCGACCGGCAGCGGTCGGCGACGTGACATTTGCACGTCCGCGACAGCGGCAAACGGCAGGCGCGGAATGCGCAAAAAGACGCCGCCTCGATGGTCGGCTCGGCGACAGAAATTGCAGTTTTAGCAGCCTTGACGCTTGGTAGCCCGAGTCGTCAATATTAGCGGTAGCGCAGCAACCAGCGAAAGAGAAGGGGCCGCATCAGCGACCCCTATCATTTGTAGCTAGCTAGTCAATTTTCGGCGCGTGTGAACAGGCTCACTACCAGCACGGCATCGTACAGACATTAGCGACAGGATCAGCACACGTCTTAGCAACTTCATTTCCGGTTTTATCTTTCTCCTCAGCATTCAATATCAAATAGGCTTGTCTGCACATTTCAAATCTTTCACGAAGGTTTCTAATTCCGGCGATAACTCCGTGATCGCGTATTGCTTCAGCGGCGAACGCTGAACAGGATATTCCTCCGTGTAGCACGCGGTGCGCGCACACAAAGCCTTTTCTGGGGGAGATAAAGCGTTGATAAATAGATATGCCTTCTAATGCAAGAGATTTCATTCACTATCCCTTATTTTCGTCGTGCTTCGCATTGCCTTTTGCACCAGGCCTTATCCACTATTTTGCAGACCTGTGTCACCACAAGGCTTGGGCCACCGAGAATTTTCGTAGTGGCTGAGACCGCTCCACAAACAATTGATCTTTCTCCAGCATCCGATGTCCCTATACCACATTCCGTATCACAACTATCCGGACCCTTAGCAGGAAGTAACCCGCAAACGCATTCACCAGTTACGCATTCCTTCTTGTTTGGATCTTTTGATGGATCTGGTTTGCAGATAGCAACCTGCGGAAACTTATCTTCGTTTCCGGGTGCCGGTACGGCGCTAGTTCCTTGGGGGCATGGACTTAGTCCTAATGGATCGACTAACGAAACCGGATTCTGATTGGCGTAGGTGTAGAGCGACATACTGCCCCCTTCGAGCCCGATGGGGTCAGCTTGGATGTATCTCCCGGTGAGCGGGTCGTAATCCCGGTAGTAGTTGTAGTTAAGGTTTGTCTCCCTGTCGTAGTACTGTCCTGGGAATCTGAGGTTCAGTGTGAAGAGGATGCCATCTCCATCCGGGTCTTCTTCGGGGGGGCTGTTGCCGAACGGT
>JAISPT010000042.1 GCA_031274715.1 Azonexus sp.
GAACCCCGTGCCATTAAACGACGACCTAAAAACCATTCTCTGCTGACCACACCTCGTCCCTTCGCTCGCCAACTCATCCTCATGGCAAGCAAGACAATGGCTTAAGGTAGCGCCATGGGAGTCCGACCCTTTATCGCTTGTTGACTTGGATAACAGTATCTACGCTTGCTCTCGCATGGATCCATGCCCGAGAATCGCATCATTGCCCCGCCTGTTGTTCATCTGTGCCATCTTGAATCCTGATGAAAAATCGAAATGAGAAATAGTACACAAGGAAAACAACAAACAGCGTGGCGGGTATTAACCAAGCCGACCCAGGCTGGAATAAAAATGCCGGATAGAAAAAAAACACAAGCAATGGAACTGTTACAGCCTTGGCAATTCCGAACACATATATTGTTGCCTTGCATGAATCACATATGATTATTTTCGGTTTGTTTAAAAATATCTGATACTTGCCTGAACATATCCGCCACCAGCTAATCATGTGATCACACCTAGGACACTTCATGTTGAGAGCCATTTCTATTTTGCATTGCAACAGGACGCTTGGTCACACACTATAGCCTTAACTAAAAAACATCCACCTCCTACAGCAATGCTTGCAATCACGTTCTTTGTGAGAAACGCAGTTCCAATACTTGCACCAGTACAAATAAACTGATACTTAATATTGCAGTTGATGTTGCATCTAGTACGTGCGCTCTGATAGGTTGGTTGCCCGCCGCAACTAGAGGGATTTTCTGGGTCACAATATATAGGAAGCGGTGGTAGATTGACTTCATCCCAATCAAGTCCTTGTAAGTCTTTCCTCGAAACCGGATTCCCCCCGACATATGTGTAGGTATTGATGCCGCCAGCCAATCCGATGGGATCACTTTGGAGGTATCTGCCGGTGAGCGGATCGTAGTCGCGGAAGTAGTTGTAGTGGGTGTTGGTTTCCCTATCGAAGTACTGCCCCGGGAACCTGAGGTTGAGGGTGAAGAGGATGCCATCCCCATCCGGGTCCTCCTCCACCGGGCTGTTGCCAAAGGGTTCGGTCAGCGGCCCATTGCGCCAGACGATCTTGCCTTGTTCGTCAGTGACCAGGCGCGGGGTGTCCAGGTGATCGCTGTGCAGGTAGTAGATCTGGGTCGTTTGGGCGTTGCTCCCAACCGTGATGGAAACCGGGGCCGAGGTGGTGGTCAGGCCGTGGTTGTCCGTGGCGATCGCGGTCAGGGTATGACTGCCCGCCGGCAGGTTGTTCCAGGTGACGGTGTACGGGGCTTGGGGGGCGGTGCCGATCAGGGTGCCGTTCTGGTAGAAGGCGACTTGGGCGATCGTGCCGTCGCTGTCGGCTGCATTGGCACTCAGGACGAGGTTGCTGCCCGTTTGGTGTTGGGTATTGGCCGCCGGGGCGGTGAGACTGACCGTGGGCGGGGTGCCGACGGTGATGTGGATGGGGGCCGAGGTGGTCGTGGCATTCCGATCATCGTAGGCTTTGGCCGTCACCGTGTAGGCGCCGGCCGCCACATTGTTCCAGGCAATGAGGTAAGGGGCCGCGGTACCGGTGCCGATCCGGGTCGCCCCATTGTAGAACTCGACCTTGCTGATGCTGCCGCCATCGCTGGCCGCCGCGTCGGCGACCAGGGTCATGTTGGCCGGCGCCGTATAGTTGGCGCCCGTGGCTGGCTTCGTGATGCTCACCGTCGGCGGGGCATTTTGATTCTGGCTCACCGTGATGATTACCGCCGATGAAACCGTGGTCGCATTCTGATCATCGTAGGCTTTGGCCGTCACCGTGTAGGTGCCGGCCGCCACATTGTTCCAGGCAATGAGGTAAGGGGCCGCGGTCCCGGTGCCGATCCGGGTCGCCCCGTTGTAGAACTCGACCTTGCTGATGTTGCCGCCATCGCTGGCCGCCGCGTCGGCGACCAGGGTCATGTTGGCCGGCGCCGTATAGGTGGCGCCCGTGACTGGTTTCGTGATGCTCACCGTCGGCGGGGCGTTGGTCTGGGCATTGGCCTGGGTGGTCAGGGCCAGCCCAAGGGCCAGCAGACCGATGAGGCGGCGGAGGATGGGAAGGTGTTGTGTCATGTTGTTGTCCCCGCTCATTGGATGATGGCGACGGGGGTGTCGTCGAGCCAGATGATGTCTCGCGTCGTGGGCCCGTTGCTTTCGCCAATGAGGCGCCCGACCAGGTCGTAGTGGTAGACGGTGTCGCTGAGGGTGGCGCTGCCTTGGACGAGGGTCTTTCTGACCCGTTGGCCCAGCGCGTTGACCTGGTAGTGGGCGGTGCCGGCCACGCTGACGGCTTTGATCAGCCGGCCGCGAGCGTCGTAGGTGTAGGTGGCGGTGGCGTCTTGGGTACGGTTGCCCGCTTGGTCGTGGGCAAAGCTCTGGCTCGGGTTGCTGAGACTGTTGAGCCGGTTGCTGGTGGCGGCGATGCTGACGGTCCGGGTGTTGCCGCCAGCGCTTTGCTGGGTGCGGTTGCCGTTGGCGTCGTAGGCGTAGCCGTAACTGGTGTTGGGCAGGCTGGCGCCGGTCAGCCGGTCCAGGTTGTCGTAGCCGTAGGCGGCGCTGTGGGCGGCGTTGCCGGTGTCCATTTGGCCGATGATTCGGTTGGCGGCGTCGTGGCTGAGTTGCCAGGTGGTGTCGCCCAGGGTGACGCTGTTGGTCCGCCCATCGAGGTCGCTGTTGCGGGTGTGGTGTTTGCCGGCGCCGTCGGTGTAGCGCTTGAGCCCACCGAAGGGGTGGTAGGCAATGGCGCTGATCAGGGTTTTGGTTTGGCCGTTGTCGGTGAGGTCGATTTGGGTGATTTGACCGGCACCGTTGCGGGTGGCTTGGAGTTGCCGGCCGCTGGGCAGGGTCATGGCACTCAGTTGGCCGTTGTCGTAGGTGTAGGCGGTGGTGTGCGTGAGGCTGCCCAGGGTTTGGGTTTGTTGGGTGATCCGGCCTTGCGGGTCGTAGGTGGTTTGGAGGCGGCTGGTCACGGTGTTGCCGGTGCGTTCTTCAATCTGGGTCAGCCGGCCTTTGCCGTTGCTTCCTTGGTCCCAGCTGAGATCAATACTGCTGCCGTCGGCGTGGACGATCTTGGTCGGCCGGTTGAGGGCATCGTAGGTGGTGGCGGTGGTTTGGCCTTTGGCGTCGGTGCGGCTGGTTTCGTTGCCGGCGGCGTCGTGGTTGCGGCTGGTCAGGCCGGTGTCCGGGGAGGTTTGGGCGGTGGCGTTGCCCAGGCCGTCCAGGGTGTAGGTGGTGACGAGGTTGCGTGGATCGGTGACGGTTATGAGTTGGTCTCGTCCGTCGTAGCCGTAGGTGGTTTGTCCTTGGCCCGGGTCGGTGATTTTGATGAGCCGGTTGAGGGCGTCGTAGTGGCTGACGGTGCTGTGGTTGAGCGGGTCGGTGACTTTGGTCCGGTTGCCACCCGCGTCGTATTGGTAGGTGGTGGTTTGTCCTTGGCCGCCGATGTCTTGGGCGAGCCGGTTGAGGGCGTCATAGATGCGGCTGCGGGTGCGGGCGAGTTGGCCGGCCGGGTCTTGAATGTCTTCTTTGATGCGGTTGCCGATGGCGTCCAGGGTGTAGGTGATGTGGTTGCCGAGGGCGTCGCCAATGCCGATCAGGCGGTGGGCTGCGTCGTAGGTGTAGGCGGTATGGCTGCCGTCGGGGAGGGTGACTTGGGTGAGTTGGCCGGCCGGGTCGTAGGTGTAGGTGGTGGTTTCATCGCCGATGCTGCGGCTGGTCAGGCGTTGGCGCAGGTCGTAGGTGAGCGTGGTGGTGACGCCGTTGGGGTCGGTGAGGGTCAGCGGGTTGCCGTTGCCGTCGTAGGCGGTGATGGCGGTGACGTGGCCCAGCGCGTTGGTGACGGTGGCGATGTTGCCGCGCTTGCCCAGGTCGGGGTCGGTGGCGGGGTAGTAGGTAGTGGTGGTGATGTCTGCGACGTCGGTGCGCGGGCCGTTGGCGGTCAGAATTTGGCCGTCGGCATTGTAGGTGTAGGTCCAGGTGCGCGGGGTGCCGGTCGGGTTGGCAGCAAGGCCTTGGCTGCCGTTGGCATCCAGGGTGGCTTGTTCGGTTTGGCTGCAGATGACGCCGATCGGCCGGGTGCCGCCGTCGAGGCTGGGGACGGTGGCGGTTGGCGGGGCGCAGTAGGTGTTGTTGTCGCCGTTGATGGTCCAGGTGGTGAGTTTTTTGGGTTCGGCAATCTTGGTCGGTTGGCGCCAATAGTTGTGCCATTGGGTGCTGATGGTGCGGGCTTCGGGTTTGCCAGAGGCTTCGACTCGTTTGGTTTCGAGGTTGCGCGACTGATCGTAGGTGTAGGTGGTCACATTGCCGTTGAAGTCGGTGCGGCTGACGACGTTGCCGTTGTTGTCGTGGGTCTGTGCCGTGCTGGCCGGGCCGCAACCGGAGCCGCCCGGTTGGCTGGCTCCCGTATTCCTGGCGACGTCGAGGATCGTTTGGAAAGAATAGGTGCGCTGTGTGCCCAACGGGTCGGTGACGGTGGTTTGGTTGCTGCCGAAGGTGAGTTGGTAGCGGTTGGTGTGGGTGCCGACCGCCGGGAAGACTTCGTGAATGGCTCGGCCTTGGGCGTCGTAGGTGTAGGTGACGTAGCGCACTCCGTTCTCGTCGGTGATGCCGGTAAGTGCGTTGGGCAGATTGGCGCCACTGGTGTAGGCACTTTCTGCGTAGTGGTAGGTCTTGGTGGCGCCGTCCGGGTAGGTCACTGTGGCGAGGTTGCCGTTGGCGTCGTAGCCGTAGCGGGTGATTTGTCCGGCGGGATCGGTCAGTTGGGCGATGCGTTTGTCGGTGTCGTAGGCGAATTGGAGGGTGCGACCCAGCGCGTCGCTGACTTGGATGAGTTGGCCGGCCGGCAGGATGGCCGTCGTCGCGTTGCCCGAGGCGTCCAGGAGGTAGCTTCCCAGGCCGCTCGCCGTTCCGTTGGTGCCGTCGCTGTAGGCCAGGGTCGAGGTCCGGCCTTGTCGGTCGGTGAGGGTCAGGAGTTTGCCGGTGGCGTCGTAGCGTTCGATGCGGCCGTCGCGCAGATCGAGCCGGTAGGCACCACCGTTCGCGGTATCGATACTGAGCCGGTCGGTGACGTCGGCGTCCGGCACATAGGCGCCATTGGTCAGGACGTATTGGTAGGTCTTGCCGTCCGGCCGGTGGGCCCAGATGTTGGCTTGGTTCGGGCTGCCGTCAAAGCCTAGCTTCTGGCCATATGCTCCTCGCCAACGGGCACCCAGGGTTCCACTCACTACCAGGGGATTGCTGTTGTAGGTTCGGGTGAAATGTAGATTGCTCTGCCCTCTTCCGCCGAGGTCTTGTTCTACCAGCCATTTGTTGCCGGTGCCGATCGTGATTGGGTTCGGCGTCGTTTGGCAGTCGGAGGGTGGGCCGTTTTCTTTCGGGTTGGCAGGGGGTTCGGGCGGAGGGACAAGACCACGACAATTGAGTGTTGGTATCCTAAAATCATAACCGTCAGGACAAACACCATAGAGAGAAGTTCCCCAATAAACTCCCGCGCTGCACTTCAACGGAGAAAATGTCGGGTCTGGAAATGCGGAAACCTTTTGCATTTCCTGATTAGTAGGGCAATTCGATTGCGATATCGACCACCATGCAGAACAACCGGCAGAAACAGAACTGTATGGGCCTGATGCAACAGGGTGGCAAGTACCAGGGCCAGTACCGGGGACCATAAATTTGGCTGGAACATAATAGTATTCATCGTCGGCAGCATGAGTTAAACCGGTCAAGAAAAAAGCAGCCAGAACGCCAGCAAGCAATCGATTCAATTGATTTCTCATATGTCCATCATTATTTATTGTTTGCTTCATGAATTCCACCGGCAATACGCCGATAATATTACGCAGCAGTTTCATGAGTGATCTTTCGTAGCTGTGAAAACATTAATGGCGGCCCAGGTTCCCAGTGCGCCGAATCGTGCGGTAAATGCAATCCACTTCATCGTTATTCTTCAGCACAGAAAAAAATTCGCAGCAGCATATCCCATGAACATGGTTCGTGCAACATCCCAACACTATGAGACCCAATTGATTTGTACCGGCTTGTCGGTGTAGTCGTTCATGCCAACCGCCAGGCTGGCCCGGCGATTTCTATCGAAGGTGCTGGCGGTCATCACGGCGATTGTCCTCGCTGACGCACAGCGCCTGCTGCTACGCTTAGAGCAGTTTTTGCTCACATACTTACAATTTTTCCGTGCAAGCGCCCAAACGAGGCCGCAGCCCCCTCGTCATTCCCACTCGTTTTTGGCGGGAATCCAGTGGTTCACCGCCCCGTGCGGGCGGAGCATGACCACGGTGGGAAAAGCAAAGACGCTGGATTCCCGCCAGAAACACGCGGGAATGACGGAACTAGAACAGTAAGCACATGAATAAACCGCTTTAGCAGCAGTAACCTACGCCGCAGCAATGAAAACGGCGGGGACCATGCCCCGCCGTCGTTATGGCCTGCACCCATGAGGGTGCCGCTTGCTGTTCTCCTTCTATGGCATTCCTTACATGCTGCGCCGGTACTGACCACCGACTTCGTACAGCGCCGTGCTGATCTGGCCGAGCGAGCAATAGCGGACCGCCTCGACCAGTACCGCGAAGACGTTGCCGTCGGCGATCACCGTCTGCTTGAGCTTTTCCAGCATGGCTGATGACTGGTCGGCATTGCGTGCCTGGAAGTCGCGCAGGCGCTTGATCTGCGACTGCTTTTCTTCGTCGGTCGAGCGGGCCAGTTCGATTTCCTGCTGGGCCATGCCTTTCGGATTCAAGAAGGTATTGACGCCGATGATCGGGTAGGAGCCGTCGTGCTTCTTGTGCTCGTAGTACAGCGACTCTTCCTGGATCTTGCCGCGCTGGTAACCGGTTTCCATGGCGCCGAGCACGCCGCCGCGGCTGGCGATGGCTTCGAATTCCTGGAGCACGGCCTCTTCGACCAGATCGGTCAATTCGTCGATGACGAAGGCGCCTTGGTTCGGGTTCTCGTTCTTGGCGACGCCCCATTCGCGGTTGATGATCAACTGGATGGCCATCGCCCGGCGCACGCTTTCCTCGGTCGGCGTCGTAATCGCTTCGTCATAGGCGTTGGTGTGCAGCGAGTTGCAGTTGTCGTAGATGGCGATCAGCGCTTGCAGCGTGGTGCGGATGTCGTTGAAGTCCATTTCCTGCGCATGCAGCGAACGGCCGGAGGTCTGGATGTGGTATTTCAGCTTCTGGCTGCGCTCATTGGCGCCGTACTTGTTCTTCATCGCCACCGCCCAGATGCGCCGGGCGATGCGGCCGATCACCGAGTATTCCGGGTCCATGCCATTGCTGAAGAAGAAGGACAGGTTGGGCGCGAAGTCGTCGATATGCATGCCGCGCGCCAAGTAGGACTCGACGTAGGTAAAGCCGTTGGCCAGCGTGAAGGCCAGTTGCGAGATGGGATTGGCGCCGGCTTCGGCGATGTGGTAACCGGAGATCGACACCGAGTAGAAGTTCTGCACTTGGTTGTGCACGAAGAACTCCTGGATGTCGCCCATCATCTTGAGCGCGAATTCGGTGCTGAAGATGCAGGTGTTCTGGCCCTGGTCTTCCTTCAGGATGTCGGCCTGCACCGTGCCACGCACGGTCTTGAGCACCCATTCGTGGATTTTCTCGGCTTCGTCCTCGGTCGGCTCGCGGCCGTTGTCGGCCTTGAACTTCTCGATCTGCTGGTCGATCGCGGTATTGAAGTAGCAGGCCAGGATGATCGGCGCCGGGCCGTTGATGGTCATCGACACCGAGGTGGTCGGGCAGACCAGGTCGAAACCGCTGTAGAGCACCTTCATGTCGTCGAGCGTGGCGATCGAGACACCGGAATTGCCGATCTTGCCGTAGATGTCCGGGCGCTCGTCGGGATCGCAGCCGTACAGCGTGACCGAGTCGAAGGCGGTGGACAGGCGGTGCGCCGGCATGCCCTCGGAGACCTTCTTGAAGCGGCGGTTGGTGCGGAAGGCGTCGCCCTCGCCGGCGAACATCCGGGTCGGATCCTCGCCCTCACGCTTGAAGGCGAAAACGCCGGCGGTGAAGGGGAAGGAGCCGGGCACGTTTTCCTTCATCAGGAAGCGCAGGATTTCGCCGTCGTCGGTGTACCTGGGCAGGATCACCTTGCGAATCTTGGTGCCGGACAGCGACAGGCTGGTCAGTTGGGTGCGGATTTCCTTGTCGCGGATCTTCACCACGTATTCGTCGCCAGCATAGGCATCGACAGTCTGCGGCCACATATCGAGCAGCTTCTTCGCCTTCGACTCCTGCTGGCTGTCCTTGAACGCGGCCAGTTCGTCAAAATCGGCGGTGTTCTTGGCGCAACCGGCGAAAAGGCCCTTGGCGATGCGCAGCGACTGGCGCTCGCGGGCAATCGTCACCTCTTCGTCGATATGCGCGTGGTAGCCGCGCACGGCTTCGGCGATCTCGGCCAGGTAGCGCACCCGCGCCGCCGGCACGATGGCGCGCTGGGCGGAGGACTGCTTGACCGTCACCTGCGGCAGACGGCCCGCTTGCAGTTTCAGCCCCAGCTCCGCCAAAACCGGCACCAGCGCCTGGTACAGCGCGGTGACGCCATCGTCGTTGAAGCGGGCGGCCTGGGTACCAAACACCGGCATTTCGTCGGGCGCCGCAGCAAACAGTTCGCGGTTGCGCTGATACTGCTTGCGCACGTCGCGTAGCGCGTCCTCGGCGCCCTTGCGGTCGAACTTGTTGATCGCCACGAAATCGGCGAAGTCGAGCATGTCGATCTTCTCCAGTTGCGAGGCGGCGCCGAACTCCGGCGTCATCACGTACAGCGAGCAGTCAACGAAAGGCACGATGGCGGCATTGCCCTGGCCGATACCGGAGGTTTCGACGACGACCAAATCGAAGCCGGCTAGCTTGCAGGCGGCGATGACTTCCGGCAGCGCCACCGAAATTTCGCTGCCGGTATCGCGGGTGGCCAGCGAGCGCATGAAGATGTTTGGATGCTCGATGGCATTCATGCGAATGCGGTCGCCGAGCAAGGCGCCGCCGGTGCGCTTGCGCGACGGGTCGATGGAGACGATGCCGATTTTCACCGTGTCGTTCTGGTCGAGGCGGAAGCGGCGCACCAGCTCATCGGTGAGTGAGGACTTACCTGCGCCACCGGTACCGGTGATGCCGAGTACCGGCACCGTCAGCGCTGCGGCGGCCTTGAGCAGCGGCTCCTTCAGTTGCGGCGCCGAGCCGTTTTCGAGCAGCGTGATGATACGTGCCAGCAGGCGGCGGTCGCCGGCCTTGAGTCCGGCCAGCGCCTGCTCGGCGCTCGGCACGCCCTGCCCGGCAACATCGTAGTCGGACTGCTCGACGACTTCGTTGATCATGCCCTGCAGGCCCATATGCACGCCGTCTTCCGGCGCATAGATACGGCTCACGCCATAGGCGTGCAGCTCCTTGATCTCGGACGGCACGATGACCCCGCCGCCGCCGCCGAACACTTTGATGTGCTCGCCGCCGTTGGCCTTGAGCAGATCGATCATGTACTTGAAGAACTCGACGTGGCCGCCCTGGTAGCTGGTGATGGCGATGCCCTGCACGTCCTCCTGCAGCGCGGCGTTGACAATTTCCTGCACCGAACGGTTATGGCCGAGGTGGATCACTTCGGAGCCGGTCGACTGCAGGATGCGGCGCATGATGTTGATCGACGCGTCATGACCATCGAACAGGGAAGCAGCGGTGACGAAACGGACCTTGTTCTTCGGCTTGTACGGGGACAGCTTCTTGGCTACGGACAAATCGGTCATGGCAACAGCCTCATCGGAGCGGTGGGAAAAATATTCATACTAGGTCGCTTTTTTCCTCCCACCATTGCCCTGCCGGACGACAATCGTGCAAATTCCGCCAAGGTGATACAGTGGTCGGACGCTTCCGCCATCCTTTATCCCGATGCCGCTGCCGCCCCGATCCACCCTCACTCCGCGCTCGCAAGCCACTGTCGCCATGGGCTTTGTCACCGGCATGCTAGCCGGACTGCGGCGCCGGCATGGCGATCCCAAGGCGTTGCTCGACGAGTTGGACATCGAACCTGCAAGCCCCGCCAGCCGTGTGCCGATCGCCGGCTACGTCGCACTGTACAACCGGCTTTGCCATCAGTATGACGACGAGGCCTTTGCCCTGTTCGCCCAGCCGATGCGTACCGGCAGCTTCGAATTTCTTTGCCGCGGCTGCCTCAGCGCGCCGACGCTGGCCGAGGCACTGGCCCGTGCCGGCCGTTTCCTGCATGTCGTGCTGCCCGACCTAGCGGTCAGCGTCCGCCGCGCGCATGGTCAGGCCGAATTGGTCATTGCCGAGACGCGCAAGCTGGCCGAAAACTGCGACGACCCCGGCCGGGTGTTCGCCTTCGAATGGCTGCTGCGCCTGCTGCATGGCCTATCCTGCTGGCTGGTCGGGCGCGGCATCGGGCTGGACAGCGTGATCTTCCCCTATCGCAAGCCGGCGCATTTCGCCGACTACGCGCTGATCTTCACCGAGGATTCGCGTTTCGCGCCGACCGTGCCCGGCGGCAACGGTACGCTGGTAGCCAGCTTCAATGCCAACTTGCTCGACCTGCCGGTACGCCGCGACGAAGCCGCGCTGACGAGATTCCTCGACGATGCGCCGGGCAAGATCACGATGCTCTACCGGCGCGACCGGGAAATGGTGAGCCGTATCCGTGGCCTGTTGCACGCGGCGCTGCCGGCCATGCTCGGCCTCGATGACATCGCCCAACGCCTCTACCTGTCGCCGCGCACCATCCACCGCCGCCTGGAGGCAGAAGGATCAAGCTTTCGCACCGTCAAGGATGCGCTGCGCCGCGACCTGGCGCTGGACCGCCTCGCCAAGAGCCGCGACCCGATCGCCCAGGTCGCCGCCGACCTGGGCTATGCCGACACCTCCGCCTTTTACCGCGCTTGCGTCGAATGGACCGGCATGGCGCCGGTCCACTATCGCCGCCAATGGCTCGACCACGGGTCGCACACAAGCCCGGCCGTAGCCACAAACCTGACTGGCGCCCCAAACTCGTGGCGAGGAAGCTTCAGGCTTCAGCCTGGGGTAACTCACCAACGCCCGACCGCGAAATGAACCCGATAACGACCCGCATCCTGCTCGCCGCGCTGACTCTGCTGCTCGCCTGCAGCGCTTGGAGCGCCGGCTTCCTCGAACGCGAAATCGATTTTTCCGAGGCCGATATCCAGGCCCAAGTGGACAAGAACGGTAACCTGGAGAAAAGCTATGGCAACGGCACCATCGTCGTCGCCCTGAACGAGCCACCGCGCATCCGGCTCGGCGAACCGCCCGGTCAGGCGACCATCGCCGCCCGCCTGCACATCGCACTGCTCGGCCAGCCGGCGGTGCCGGTGGACATAATCGGCAGCGCCGGCCTGCGCTACGACGACCACGCCAAAGCCTTCTACCTCGACCAGCCGGTCACCCACTCGGTACAGTCGGCGGCGCTGTCGCCGGAGGCCGAGCCGCTGGTGCGCCAAGCCATCAGCCGGCTGTTGGCCCGCTATTTCCGCGACAAGCCAATCTATGTGCTACGCGAGGATGGCTCAGCGCAGGAACGGGCGGCGCGCTGGTTGCTGCGCTCCATTCGCATCGAACCGGGGCGCGTCGTAGCGGTGTTGTCGCCGGTGTGAATGCTCGCTCTCGCGCCGTTTGGTATTTCGTCCTCATTTTTGAACGAGACAATCCTCCCGGTCTGCCCGAAAATGCGATCGCTGCGCCACGCCTGGATTGACAGCTACATCAGGCCAGACAACACTGCTTGCTTCAAGACAGTTCGTCTACATGTAGTTATGCGTCATTGGAGGCTTCGAATGGCCAGTGAAAAGTCTCGTCAGGTGCTCGACCATATTGCTGCCTCAGCCAGTGAGGAGCAGAAGCAGGCGCTAGTTCAATGGGCCGACACACTTCTGACCATAAAAGAGTCCAACACTTCTTTGGCCAAGAAGGTCGCGAAGTCGATCTCTGCGACCGCCAACTTCTCGACAATAAAGCCGCTATTTCTCCTCATAGGCAAAGAACTGACGCCGCGCGAGCTATCCACACTGTCAGAAGATTTGCTTAGCACCTATAACTCAAGCCTGCCTGGCATTGCCAAGGTCAAGCAAGCTGCAACCTTGACTGGAAAATCCCTCAAGGAATTGGGTTGGGACAACCGGGGGCTTTCTGGCCGACTCGGTATTGCAACCGCAATCGCCACAGCAATCATCTTCGGGGGTCAAGGCGCCGGTATTGCTGCGCTTGGCACTGCAATTGGAGTTCCGCTTTGGGTCGTTTTTGGTGCAGGCGCTGCTTTCCTTGGAGAAATCTATGAAAATTTTGCTGGCAAGCAGCGCACCGAGACCACTTACACAATCATAGACGCCAAGCACAAACGAGATGACGCATAACAGACGCCGCTTCGCAGCGCGGCTTAAATGAGGCGTTAACCCTGCAGAAAATCCCCGCTAACCGCAAATCTCCAGCAGGCTGTCGTCCCAGGAAGCGTGCTTCTCGAAGCCGAGCAGGTTGGCAATGGTCGCGGCGAGGTTCGACAATCCGGCCCGCGCGGATGGCTTCAGGCCGAGGCGGCCGCTGCTGACGTTGTCGTAGAGAATCAACGGCACCGGGTTCAGCGTGTGCGCCGTCTTGGCCTTGAACGAGCCGTCCGGATTGCGCAACGGCTCCTGGGTTTTCTTGTCCAATTCGAACATTTCGTCGGCGTTGCCATGGTCGGCGGTAATCAGCGCCACCCCGCCGGCCGCGTCGACCGCCCGCAGCAGCCGGGCCAGCGCCAGGTCGACAGCCTCGACGGCCATCGTCGCGGCGCGAAAATGGCCGGTGTGACCAACCATGTCGCCATTGGCGAAGTTGCAGCGCAGCGCTTTGTACTGGCCGGATTGCAGGGCGGCGATCATCGCGTCGGCGATTTCGGCGGCCTTCATCCAAGGCCGCTGCTCGAAGGGCACGACGTCACTCGGTATTTCCTGCCAGGTCTCGCCTGCGAACTTGCCGGAGCGGTTGCCGTTCCAGAAATAGGTCACGTGGCCGAACTTCTGCGTTTCGGAGCAAGCGAACTGGCTGATGCCGGAGCGGCTGAACCACTCGCCCATGGTGTTCTGGATCGCCGGCGGATCGACCAGGAAGCGAGCCGGCAGCTTGAGGTCACCGTCGTACTGCAACATGCCGGCGTAGGTCACTTGCGGCGCGCGAACCCGGTCGAACGGAGTGAAATTCGCTTCCTCGAAGGCGCGGCTGATCTCGATCGCGCGGTCGCCACGGAAATTGAAGAAGATCACCGCATCGCCGTCCGCGATGGTGCCGATCGGCTGGCCGCTGTCGGCGATGACGAATTCCGGCAAATCCTGGTCGATGGTGCCGGGATTGCGCTCGCGTAGCCCCTTGACCGCCGCCGTGGCGTTGGCGAACTGCGGACCTTCGCCCAGCACATGGGTGCGCCAGCCCTTCTCGACCATCGGCCAGTTGGCTTCGTAGCGGTCCATGGTGATGACCTGACGGCCGCCGCCGGAAGCGATGCGGGCGTCGAAGCCACCGCCCGACACATCGCCGAGAAAAGCCTCGAACGGCACCACGTAGTCGAGGGCGCTGGTTTCCGGCACGTCGCGGCCGTCGAGCAGGATGTGGATGCGCACCACCGGCACACCCTCGGCCTTGGCCTGGACCACCATCGCCTTCAGGTGATCGATGTGGCTATGCACGTTGCCATCGGAAAAGAGGCCGATGAAGTGCAACGTGCCGGGCTTGCCGCCGAATTTGCCACTGCTACCGGCCTTGGCCCCGGCGACGATCTCGCGCCAAGCGGCACCCTGCCAGATGGCGCCGCTGGCGATGGCATCGGCAACCAGGGCCGCGCCCTGGGCATAGACTTGGCCGGCGCCGATGGCATTGTGACCAACCTCGGAATTACCCATGTCATCGTCCGAGGGCATGCCCACCGAGGTGCCGTGGGCACGCAGGCGGATGTTCGGGCAGGTGGCGAAGAGGCGGTCGAGCGTCGGCTTAACGGCGGCGGCAATGGCGCTGCCGACGGCCGATTTGGGCAGGCCGTAGCCGTCCATGATGATGGTCACGACCGGGCCGGCGATGCCGGGGAAAGAGGAGAGCTTGGGGAGCATGACGTGTATTCCAGCGGAATGGCAGGCAAAAACCCGGTGCATGCCGGGTAACAGCGTGATTTTACTCCCTTTGCCGCGCTGCCACTCCGCCCGGCAGCGCCGGCGGGCGACCAAGCCCCGGCGATTTTCGCCGGCCGCCGACACCCCTGTGGGACATAGCGGTTCCAAAAAATACTCAGACGCGAAGACGAGCCGCAGACAGTACGGGAAGGCGAAGTCGACAAAGTATGAGGATTTTGGGGAGCCGCTATAATCCGCTGCTTCGCACCCTCCCCGGCTAGCATGGCAAACGACGCACCGATCCAGTTCAAGGGCACCACGCTCAAGATCATCCAGACGCAGTTGCGCAGCGCCGATCCGGCAACGCTGCACACGGCGCTGGCCGAACTAACCGGCAACAATGCGGACTTTTTCGAGCATGAGTTGGCACTGCTCGATTTCAGCCTGACCGATCCGCTGCCGGAGCGGATCGACTGGGCGGCGCTGTGCGCCCTGCTCAAGCGCTCTGGCCTGCACGCCATCGCCACGCGCGGCCTGTCGCCGGAACTGGCGGCATCCGGCTGCGCCGCCGGTCTGCCCACGGCAAACGAAGGGGACATGGGCCGTCCGGCCCGTCCCAGGGTGGCCGAATCTGTGCCGGAAGTCCCGCCCATCCCGGCGGCCGCTCCCATCGCCCCGCCACCGACAGTACCCGAACCGCCGCCGCGTACCGTCATACTCGACAAGCCACTGCGCTCCGGCCAGCGCTTCTACGCCCGTGGCAGCGACCTGATTGTCACCGCCATGGTCAGCGCTGGCGCCGAAGTCATCGCCGACGGCAACATCCATGTCTATGCCCCGCTGCGCGGCCGCGCCCTGGCCGGCGCCAGCGGCGACCGGACGGCGCGCATTTTCACCACCTGCCTGCAAGCCGAACTGGTTTCCGTGGCCGGCCTCTACCGTACCTTCGAGGCCGGCGTACCGGCCGAGTTGGCCGGCCAGCCGGCCAGCGTGGCCCTGATCGACGACGCCGGCGAGGGACGCCTGCACGTGGCGCCCCTGGCGCTCCGTTAAAATTATTCTGACTCAATAACCCCAGCGAGAACTCACCGTGACCCGAATCATCGTCGTAACTTCCGGCAAAGGCGGGGTCGGCAAGACCACCACCAGTGCCAGCTTTTCCACCGGCCTCGCCCTGCGCGGCTACAAGACGGCCGTCATCGATTTCGACGTCGGCCTGCGCAACCTCGACCTGATCATGGGCTGCGAGCGGCGCGTCGTCTACGACCTGATCAATGTCGTCAACGGCGAGGCGACGCTGACCCAGGCGTTGATCAAGGACAAACACTGCGCCAATCTCTACGTGCTGCCGGCCTCGCAGACGCGCGACAAGGATGCGCTGTCGGAGGAAGGCGTCGAGCGCGTGATCAAGGAACTGACCCACCAGGGCTTCGACTACATCATCTGCGATTCGCCGGCCGGCATCGAGTCCGGCGCGGTGATGGCGCTGACTTTCGCCGACGAAGCGCTGGTCGTGACCAATCCGGAAGTTTCCTCGGTGCGCGATTCCGACCGCATCCTCGGCATCCTGCAAGCCAAGTCGCGGCGCGCCATCGAAGGCCTCGAACCGGTCAAGGAACACCTGCTGATCACCCGCTACTGCCCGACCCGCGTCGAGGCCGGCGAGATGCTTTCCTACAAGGACATCCAGGAAATCCTGCGGGTGCCGATCCTCGGCGTCATCCCAGAAGCGGAAGAAGTGCTGCAAGCGTCCAACCAAGGCGCGCCGGTGATCCATCAGAAAGATACCGAGGCGGCCGAGGCCTATCAGGACGTGATCGCCCGCTTCCTCGGCGAGGACAAGCCGCTGCGCTTCGTCGACTACGTCAAGCCCGGCCTGCTGAAGCGCCTGTTCGGAGGCAAGTGACATGTCCTGGCTGCAAAAATTGTTCGGCAATCAGCCGAAGAGCGCCCAGGTGGCCAAGGAACGCCTGCAACTCATCATCGCCCACGAGCGCGACGGCGGTGGCAGCAACGCCGACTTCCTGCCTGACCTGCAACGCGAACTGATCGCCGTGATCTCCCGGTACGTCAAGGTCAACCCCGACGACATCCGCGTCTCGCTGGAAAAGCAGGATCGCTTCGAAGTCCTCGAAGTCAACATCGTCCTTCCCGAAAAGAACTGAGGCGACTAGCATCGGGACTCCGCCCGCGAGGAGAGTCCCGATGCCCACCCTGCTCAAGCCCAGCGAGATCGCCGCCCGCCTGTCCGAGCACGTGATCGGCCAAGAAGCGGCCAAGAAAACGCTGGCCGTCGCCGTCTATGCCCATTTTCGGCGCCAGGCAGCAAGTGCCGGCGGTGACGTCGAGTTGGCCAAAAGCAACATCCTGCTGATCGGCCCGACCGGTACCGGCAAGACCCTGCTCTGCGAAACTTTGGCGCGCATCCTCGACCTGCCCTTCGTCACCGCCGACGCCACCTCGCTGGCTCAGTCGCGCTTCGTCGGCGACGAAATCGAAGCCATCCTGCAACGCCTGCTCGAACGCGCCGGCGGTGACAGCGAACGCGCCGCCCACGGCATCGTCTTCATCGACGAGATCGACAAGCTGAAGGCCACCGGCGGCGAAACCCGCGCCAGTTCCGGCGAAAGCGTGCAGCACGCGCTGCTGAAAATCATGGAAGGGGCGCCGGTGCGCCTCAAGGATGGCCGCCACCTCGACACTACGCAGATTCTGTTCATCTGCGGCGGCGCCTTCGTCGGCCTGGAACAAATTCTTGCCCGCAACCACGGCTACGGCTTCATCAGCGCCGCCGGCGGCGACGATCAGAAAATTCTCGAACGCCTGAACGCCCGCATCAAACCGACCGACCTGCTCGAATTCGGGCTGATTCCCGAATTCGCCGGCCGCCTGCCGGTCGTCACCCGGCTGCACGCGCTGACACAGGAAATGCTCATACAGATCATGACCGAGCCGAAGAATGCCATCGTCCGGCAATTTGCCGCGCTGCTGCGAAGCCACGGCATCGAGTTGCAGATCGAACCAGAAGCCCTGCAACAGATCGCCGCGCTGGCCATCGAGTACAAAGCCGGCGCCCGCAGCCTGCGCGGCATCTTCGAGGAAATGCTGTGCGATGTCCTCTACACGGTACCGGACAACCCGGCCATCCGCCGGGTTGTTATCCGTTCGCTGTTCGCGGCGCCGGAATTGACGGTGGCGTCGGAGGGCTGAATAAAGTTCCTTGGCACCTGATTCAAAGATGACAACCCATTGATTTTATTGGAATTTAACATGTCTCTCTGCAACTTTTTTTGTCAATCGTCAGTTCAATAATGAGCCGGTAGCGGACGAAGCCGCCATTGGCGCGCCGAGCTTGGCGATGGCGGTAACGTGACCGTGGAAGGGACGCAGGTCGGTGCGCAAGGCGCTGGTTTGCAGATCGAGCCACACCGGCTGACCGAGCAAGGTGCTGAGCGGGATGCGGGCATCGGCCAAGAGGGCGGGGAGTTTGAGCATTCCGGTTATGGAAACGCCCCCTTACCCGACAGGTTGCAGCCTCGTTCGCAGGTGGTAGTAATTCGCGTCGCTGAGATCGGTTTGCGTTGTTCCGCCGCTTGCCGAGAAATGCTCGAACGAGTCGTGTACATAGCTCTCGAAAAAATGCTCGACGGGAGCAGCAACCGCCCCGCGCTTGGGCGGAAAATTCGCACCGCTTCCCCGCCCTTCGGGGGTTCGCGCCAGACACGTCAGCAAATGCCGCATGACCTGGAACTCCTTCTCGCGTTTCTTGTTGCCCCGATAGGCTTCGCGTTTCTGCTCCACGTCCTCGACGGCCAGACCGGCATCGATCCAGTGCCAGTATTGATCCATATGGGTCTGGAAATGCTGGACGATATTTCCCGACGGGCCGACGGCAGCAATGTAATTGTCCAGCGCCTGAATGACGGACTGGGGAACGTCGAAGGAAAATTTATAACGTATATCCCAAAGATAGGAATCACCTTTCATTTCCCCCAGTGAGCGCATTTTCAGGCCGGTACTGCGAGCTTCATCGAGCATCTGCAACAACGCGATTCGTGCCAGTTGATTGGAGCGGCCCTGTTCCTCCGGTGCGTAGCCGCCGCCCACGTCGGCATGCGCGCCGGGATAAACGACGCACTTGTGATGGTTGTCCACGACCGTCAGCGGAAACGCCGCCCGCAGTTCATGCGCGGCGACGATATGCGTGCACTTTTCGACGAACGGCGGCACCTTGGTCTTGATGGTTTCCGGCTTCTTGTTCGTGCCGGCCCAGCCGACCGATTCGACCGTATCGAACACCCCCAGGAACTTCACGTTGAGCGGCAGGCCGTCATAGCTCAGTCTCAGTCCCGTCCGCTTGACCTTGCTGTGCGCCGCCAGCCAGTGCAGGAAGGCCCGCGCTTCAGTTGCGCCACGGGAAAAACCGAAGACGGCGAGGTTGATTTCGTCGACTTTCTTCTGGCTGCGCTGAAAATCAATGGTATCGGTTAACTCAAATAGTGCTTTTTCCAGACGCTCGGTAATTCCATCGGCAAAGGCTTTGCCCATCCTTCGATCATCCGATTCCTCGTAGCCTTCTATTTTTAACGGCCGATTTCCGGTTGCCGTAGGGATCATGCGTTCCTCGTAGCGCTCCCGGAAGCTGAATTGGCGTCCCAATCCTTCGTAATAGAGACGAATGATGCCTTTCTTCGGGTCATCCAAATGGGCATCGAATAAAGCGGCGACATTGGAATGGCATTTTGGGAAATCCTTCTCCCGGTGATTGCCGGTACCATCAAAGAACAAGCTGATCCAAATCTTGACATGACAAACGGGGCATGCGGGCGAATTGGGATCACGTGTAACCTCCCGTGCGCGCTTGACCATGTTCTCGACAGCCTGAACCTTCGGGGTAATTGCATTAGTCATGATTATTGCTTTCCGTCGATGCGCTCTCTTGGCCCGGATGACCAAATATCGAACAGAACTTTTTTCTCCATTCCCAACTCCTGCTGCTGCGCCTCTAAAAGATCCTTGCGCGGCGCAGGGTACGAAGGCGTCACCTGCATCACCACCTTCCGCCCTGGCAAGATATGTACAACGCCGTAATGCGCCAGATCGGGCCACCATTTTTCTATGGTGGCGGTGGTTTTGTAATCTCCACCTGACGATTGAATCATCACGTCTACTTGCTTTGCACCAATAGGCAAATCAAAACAACACACCCCGCTCCCACCGGAAACGCCGCCATTTTCTGTTTTGACAATTACAGAGCCTGCACTTTTCCCATTGATCGTTACCGATGCAATACTATCTTGGCTGTAGTTATAAACAATCCCGGTCAGACTGACGGTTGCCGGCTCTCTGGCTGAACAGGCAGTTACCCCGGCCAGTGTGGCGGTTAATAAAATCAGGCTCCTGAATATTTCCCAGGCCCGTTTGACCATACTTTCGACGGCTTGAACTTTCGGTGCAATTGCATTGGCCATGACTATTTGACCCCATCCGTTCGTTCTAAAGGTCCGTCGTTCATTAGGCCAGAGTGTAAATTTTTGAAGGTTTAATCCCAAGCTCTTTAAAACGGCTTTCCATCAGGTCTTTTCTAGGCCAAGTGTGAACAGAGCGTACTTCCATCACTACCTTCCGCCCCGGCAAGATATGCACAACGCCGTAATGCGCTAGATCGGGCCACCATTTCTCTATGGTGGCGGTGGTTTTGTACCCCTCACTTAATGATGGTTCAAGTTCAATTTCAACCTGCTTTGCTCCAACAGGCAAATCAAAACAGCAGACACCACTGCCACCTGAAACTCCGCCCATTTCTGTCTTTCTTACTGTTGCGCCTGCACTTTTTCCGTTTATTTTGATGGATACATAGCCCTCTTGGCTATAGTTATAAACAATCCCGGTCAGACTGACAGTTGCCGGCTCTTTTGCTTTGCATCCAGACGCAGTAATAAGCGCTGTCACAGCAAGTAGCAAGCTAATGTATTTGCTCATTGCCCGATTGCTCCAATTTCTATTTTTTACGAGACTCGAAGGAAGCGCGCACCAACCAGCTTATCCGGAAAATAAAATTGATCGCCAGAATGATGAATGTCGCAAGGGTGGTGATGATATCGTAATAGTTGCCGCCTTCAAGTGCACGGGACATTATCCACCCCGGGTGGCCTGCTAATTGCCGCCGGGATTCATAGCGACACCTGTGTTCCCAGTTCGACTACGCGGTTTGAGGGAATGTTGAAGAAGGCCGTGGCGCTGCTGGCATTGCGGAACATCGCGATGAACAGCAGGGTGCGCCAGTAGGCCATGCGCGCGCCGAGTTTGGGAATGATCGTTTCGCGGCCGAGGAAGTAGGAGGTTTCCATCGGCTCCAGCGGCAGGCCGCTGGCGGCGGCGAGTGCCAGGGCGGCCGGGATGTCGGGCTCGTCCTTGAAGCCGTAGTGGACGACGACTTGGGCGAAATTGTCGGGCAAGCGGTGGACTTCGACGCGGTCGATGTCGGGGACGTAGGGTACGTCGAAGACGCGGATGCTGAGGATGACCACGTGGTCGTGCAGCACCTTGTAGTGCTTCATGCTGTGCAGCAGCGCGTGCGGCACGGCGTCGGGATCGGGCGACATGAACACCGCTGTGCCTGGCACGCGGCTGATGTCGTTGCCGAGGCCGGCGATGAACGGCCGTAGTTGCATGGCATCGGCCGCGAGGCGTTCGGCCAGCAGTTCGCGGCCACGCTTCCAAGTGGTCAGCAGGATGAAGATCAGCAGCCCGAAAACCAGCGGAAACCAGCCGCCGTCGGGAATCTTCAGCGAGTTGGCGAGGAAGAAGCTGAGGTCGATGACGATGAAGGGCAGGGCGCCGGCCACGGCGAGGATCGGGTGCCAGCGCCACAAGCGGATGGCGACGGCGATGGCCAGGAAGTTGGTCATCAGCATCGTGCCGGTCACCGCGATGCCGTAGGCGCCGGCCAGTTTCGACGACGAGCCGAATTCGACGACCAGCACGATGATGGCGACCAGCATCAACCAGTTAACCGCCGGCAGGTAGATTTGTCCTATTTCGCGCTCCGATGTGTGCTGCGTTTCCAGGCGCGGTGTGTAGCCGAGTTGCATGGCTTGGCGAGTCATCGAGAAGGCGCCCGAAATCACCGACTGCGAAGCGATGACGGTGGCGACGGTAGCCAGGATCACCAGCGGGTAGCGGCCCCATTCCGGCGCCAGCAGATAGAACGGGTTTTCGACCGCGGCCGGGTCGGCCAGCAGCAGTGCGCCCTGGCCGAAGTAATTGAGCAGCAGCGCCGGCAGCACGTAGCCGATCCAGGCATACTGGATCGGCCGGGCGCCGAAATGTCCCATGTCGGCGTACAAAGCTTCCGCTCCGGTCAGACAGAGGACGACAGCGCCCAAGGCCAGGAAACCGAGTAAGGAATTGCCGGTCAGGAAGCGTAGCGCATGCAATGGATTGATCGCCGCCAGCACAGCCGGGTTGGCGGCGATGGCGGCGATGCCGAGCAGTGCCAGGATCGCGAACCAGAGGGTCATCACCGGCCCGAATAGGGCACCGACACTGGCTGTGCCGCGGCGCTGGAAGACGAATAACAGTACCAGCACGGTGATGGTGATCGGCTGGATGTAAGGGTTGAAGGCCGGTGTGATGATGGCCAGGCCCTCGACCGCCGATAGTACCGAAATGGCCGGCGTGATGATGCCGTCGCCATAGAACAGGGAGGCGCCGATCAGACCGCAGACAATCAGCGCCCGCTGCTGCCAACTGCCCGGCACGCTGCGCTGCATGGCCAGCGTCATCAGCGCGATGATGCCGCCTTCGCCCTTGTTGTTGGCGCGCATGATGAAACTCACGTATTTAAGCGTGACGACGATGAGCAGCGACCAGAAGAACAGCGACAGGGTACCGAGTACATTGTCCGGTGTGATCGGCACCGGGTGATGGCTGCTGTCGAAGACCTCCTTCAGCGAGTACAGCGGGCTGGTGCCAATGTCGCCGAAGACGACGCCGAGGGCGGCGAGGGTCAGGGTAGCCAGGCGTTTTTTGTCGTGTTCCTGTTGCATGCGATTCTCCCAAAACCGGGCAGTACAGGCCGCGTGGCACCGACCGGAAGGCCGGCGCCGGGGGGATGCGCCGCGCAACGGTGCCGCCATTCTGGCCGAGGCGCCGCAAAAATGTCGTAAATATTGCCGGCGCCCGGCTCCGCTGGGTTTTCACCAATCGTCGCTAGATCGTCGGGCAGGGCGGTGATAACCTAGATTCATTGCTCATAACAAACAAGGAAACAACGATGTCCCACGCCACCTGCATGCACCAGGCCATCGGCTTGACTGTGCTGTTGCCGTGATGGTGGCGAGGATCAAGGCTAGTTTGCTGTCGCTACGCGATCTGTTCGCGACGGCGTGGTGGATTGCCTTGATCGTTGGCATCGGTTTTGTCGTCGCTTGGCAGTTCGTCAAACCGGCGCCGCCCAGCCACATCGTCATCAGCACCGGCGGCGAGGGGGGCGCCTATTACCAGTTCGCCCAGCGCTACGCGGCTATTCTGGCGCGCAGCGGCGTGACGCTCGAAGTTCGCACCTCGAACGGGTCGCGCCAAAACATCAAGCGCCTCGAAAAGGGTGAGGCGGATGTTGCCTTTGTCCAGGGCGGCGTCATCGAGCCGCCGACCGATCCCGACGCTGTCCCGGACAACGACCTTTATTCGCTCGGCAGTGTTTTCTACGAGCCGATCTGGGTTTTTTATCGCGGCAACAAGCCACTGACCCGGCTGACCGATCTGCGTGGCAAGCGCATCGCCATCGGCCAGGAAGGCTCGGGCATCCGTCGGTTGGCCAGACAACTGCTGGAAGCCAACGAAATCGAAATCAACGACAAGCTGCTGCCGCTGGATGGTCTGGATGCCGCCGAGGAGTTGCAGCAAGGGCGCATCGATGCGGCTTTCATCATCGCTGCCGAAAATGCGCCGGTGGTGCAGGTGCTGCTGCGCTCGCCCGGTGTGCGTCTGATGAACTTCACCCAGGCCAACGCCTACCAGCGCCGCTTCCCCTTCCTGACCCGCTTGACGCTGCCGCAGGGCGTTGCCGATCTGGTCCGCGACTATCCACCGGAAGACATCCGCCTGCTGGCGCCGACCGCCAACCTGGTCGTCCGCGGCGACCTGCATCCGGCGCTGCAGACCCTGCTGTTGCAGGCGGCCAGCGAGGTACACGGAGCCAGCGGTTTCTTCCAGAGTGCCGGTGAGTTTCCGTCCTACATGGATCCGCTGCTGCCGCTTTCGCCGGAAGCGGCGCGCTACTACAAATCGGGGCCGCCTTTCCTGCAGCGCTACCTGCCGTTCTGGCTGGCGGTGCTGTTTGACCGCATGATCGTGTTGCTGGTGCCGGTCCTCGCCTTGCTCATCCCGCTGCTGCGCTTCGCTCCGGCGCTTTACAGTTGGCGGGTGCGAGCCAAGGTGTTCCGCTGCTACGGCGAGTTGCGTTCCCTGGACGACGACATTCGGCAGCGCTTCGACATTACCCAGTTGGCCGACTACCGGCGCCGCCTCGACGCGCTCGACGAGGCGGCGCGCGAACTGCACATACCGCTCGGCTTCTCCGACCTGGCCTACACGCTGCGCGAACACGTCAATCTCGTCCGCCATATTCTTGAGCAACAGGAGCAACAAGCGTTATGAAGGCTTTCCTGATCGCCAATCCCAAGGGTGGCTCCGGCAAAAGCACGCTGGCCACCAACCTGGCCGGCTATTTCGCCAGCCGTGGCCACAATGTCATGCTCGGCGATACCGACCGCCAGCAATCGGCCTATCAATGGCTGGCCTTGCGTCCTCCGGAGTTGCCGACCATCGACACCTGGGAAATCGGTCCGGACAAGATTGCCCGGCCGCCCAAGGGCACCAGCCGCATCGTCCTCGACACGCCGGCCGGTCTCGGTGGCAAGCTGCTCGACAAGGTTTTGAAGCTATCGGCGCGGGTCATCGTGCCGGTGCAGCCCTCATTGTTCGATATGCTGGCCACCCGCCAATTTCTGCAGGTGCTGTTGGCCGAGAAGGCGGTGCGCAAGGGCAAGGCCGATGTCGCCGTGATCGGCATGCGAGTCGACGCGCGGACGCGGGCGGCGGTTGAATTGGAGCGCTTCTTCGCCACGCTCGATCTGCCGGTGCTGACCTGTCTGCGCGACACCCAGGTCTATGTCCAGGCCTGCGCCGCCGGCATGACTCTGTTCGACCTGCCGCCAGCCCGCGCCGAGCGCGATTTGGCGCAATGGCGGGCGATCATCAATTGGGTCGAGACCGCCTAGTATTCAATCGGCTGCATCATGTGCTGCCAATAATTGACGCAAACTTTGCAGAGCCAGAGACTCCTGCCCTGCATGCCAAATCAGGTGAGTACGGTTGTGGGCCAGATGAGTAGGAAGCTCGTGGGTCAGCACAGATTTGGCAGCATGCAATCCGGCAAGCACTGAGCGCGGCACGATGGCTATCCCTGTGCCTGCCGCAACACAGGCAACGATGGCGGGATAGGAAGCAAATTCCAATACACCGGCAACGCCTACTCTTTGTTCGCTTTGCCACTGTTCCAGCAGGCGGCGGTAAGAGCAGCCGCTGGCAAATGCGATCAGCGTGATGCTTTCCGTATTGGCCAAATGATCCAGTGAGCGGATATGGGGCGCCGTAATAAGCACCAGCTCTTCTTTGAACACTGGCTGCGTGGCGACTCCAGGGGCATGGAAAGGCTCTGAAACGAAGGCCGCTTCGACATCGTGGCGTGCTAATCTGCTGATCAGTGCGCCAGTGGTGCCCGTTACCAGTTCAATGCGCACCGCAGGGTTGGCGTGGTTGTAGCGCGCCAGAAGTTGCGGCAGACGACTGCCGGCGGTGCTTTCCAGCGACCCGATGCGTAAGGTGCCGAGCAGTCGACCGGCGTGCAATGCCGATTCGGCTTCGTCGGCCAAGCGCAACAAGCGCTCGGCGTAGCTGACCAACAGACGCCCTTCTTCTGTCGGCGCCAAACCGCGACCACGCCGGGTGAAAAGCTCCAAACCCAGGCGCGCTTCGAGCAGCTTGATGCGTGTGGTGATGTTGGACGGCACACGATGCAAAGCCTGTGCCGCGCGTGTCACGCCGCCATGTGCCACAACGGCTTGGACGATGGCCAAATCGTCGAGATCAAAATTTCTCATTTCAAGAAAATCCATTCTCTATTATTCAATATACAAGAAAATTATAGCGCGCCAGAATGGTGCATGAGCACCTTTCGCATACCCGCTTCGCCGGCCTTCCGCATGGCTTTGAACGGTCTCATCGCCTTGGCCGTGGCGATGGGGATCGGCCGCTTTGCTTTCACCCCGCAATTACCTTTGATGCAGGCCGACCTAGGGCTGTCGCTGGCGGCCGGAGGCTGGTTGGCCGGAGCCAACTATTTGGGCTATCTCGTTGGTGCCGTGCTGGCCGGCCGGCGTGGCGTGTCCGCTGCTGTGCTGATGCGATTTGGCTTGTGGACTGTTGTCGCCAGTACCGCTGCGATGGCGCTGTCAGGACCGTTGGCGTGGTGGTTGGCCATGCGCTTCATCGCCGGTGTTGCCAGCGCTTGGGTTTTGGTGGGGACGGCCACCGTGGTTCTTGCCCGTCTGGCGGAACTGAGGGAGCGGCGGTTTGATGGTCTGGTGTTTGCCGGTGTGGGAACGGGCATCGCCCTGGCTGGGCTGATCTGCTACGTCGGTGTTCTGTTCGACGTGGGTGTTGCTACGCTTTGGCTGGCGCTGGCTGGGCTTGCCTTCGCCGGGGCGTTGATCGTGCTGACAGGTGAGTCGTCAGCGGTTGCGAATCGTGCCCAGGCAAGTGTGCCGGTCAGGCTTGCCGACGAAGATTCGCGGGGTGCCTATCGGCTGGTGCTGTGTTACGGCCTGTTTGGTTTTGGCTACATCCTGCCGGCCACCTACCTGCCATCACAGGCTCGCTTGCTACTGGGTGATCCGGCGCTGTTTGGCTGGGTGTGGCCACTGTTCGGCAGTGCTGCCGCACTCTCCACATTGAGTATTGCTGTGCTGGCGCGTTGGCCGCGCAAGTACACATGGGCCAGCGCTCAAGTGGTCATGGCTGTAGGCGTATCATTACCCGCCCTGATGCCTGGCCTAGCCGGACTCGCGATGGCTGCATTGGGTGTGGGTGGCACCTTCATGCTGATCACCTTGCTTGGTTTGCAAGAAGTACGTGAGCAGGCCGGCGCCAATGCGCAAAAACGGTTGGCGGCGATGACCGCTGCCTTCGCTGCCGGTCAACTGGCCGGGCCGATTGCGGCAAATGTCCTGCTGCAGTTCAGTTGGGCGCTCGATGCCGCGCTATGGCTGGGTACGGCTGCTTTGCTGACAAGCAGTGCGTTACTTGTCTTTTCCCCTTCTGCAAAGACCGTCAATCGGGAAAACCCATGACGACTATTCCCGCGGGGTGGCATGGGGCATGACGCGTACCAGCACGATCCGCGGTCCGTTCATTTTTTTCACCACCACATCGAACTGAGGAAATTCGAGCCGCTGCCCTTCCTCGGGCAGGTCGCCGAGCCGTTGCATGATGAGCCCGCCAACGGAATCCACCCCGGATTCCTCGATGTCGATGCCGAGGGCGCGTTCCAGGGTGAAGATGGGCAGGCTTCCCTTGCCGATCAGCGAACCGTCGTCCAGCTTCGACCATTCGTTTTGCGCCTGGCGGAACTCGTCCCTGATTTCGCCGACCAGAGCGCCCAGGAGGTTGTCCAGGGTGATGTAGCCCAAGGGATGGGCATTCTCGAAGGCGACAATGGCGAAATGCGGCGCACCCTCGCGGAAGCGGCGGAACAACTCGGTGGCGGGCAGGCGCGGCGATACCACTTGGGCCGGACGCACCAGTTTCTCCAGGCTTTCCAGGGACGGCGACTTCTGCAAGGCGATGAAGACATCCTTCAGGTGGACCACGCCCTTGATATTGCCTTCGGCATCCAGGTACGGATACCGGCTGTAGCGGTGCTGGGTGATTTTCTCCAGGCTCGTCGTCAGCGGATCATCGTCGCTGAGCGTGACCGCCTCGCGGAAGGGGCGCATCAAATCGGCCACTTCCAGGGCGCGGAAATCGAGCGCTTGCGCCAGTACCCGCCATTCGTCCTGGGTAAAGCCCTGGTCGGCATGGGAAGTGCGCAGGATGATCTTGAGTTCTTCAGCCGAGTAATCGCTGTCGTAGCCGCGTGCGATATCGAGATGCGCCTTGCGTAGTACCCAGTTGGCGCTGTGGTTGAGCAGCCAGATGGCCGGATACATGGCCCAGTAGAAGGCGTAGAGGGGCGGGGCCGTCCACAGTCCGACCTTTTCCGACAAGCGGATTGCTATCGATTTGGGCGCCAGTTCTCCGACCACGATATGCAGGTAGGAGATGATGAAGAAGGCGGTGAAGAAGGAAATGCCGTGAATCAGCCGCGCGCTACCGATGCCGACCGCCGTCAGAAGTGGTCTCAGCAGGTCGGCGAAGGCCGGCTCGCCGACCCAGCCCAAGCCGAGGGAGGCGAGGGTGATGCCCAGTTGGCAGGCGGAAAGGTAGGCATCGAGATCTTGATGGACCCGGGCAAGAATCCGGCCGCGCCAGCCATATGACTTGGCGATGGCTTTGACGCGGGTCTGCCGGAGTTTGACCAATCCAAACTCGGCGGCGACGAAGAATCCGTTGAGCAGAACGAGAAATAGGGCGACGACAATGAGAAACAGGCTATTACCCATACAACGGACACCTCGTGTCCTATCCCCTTTCCTTTTGTTGGTGATGCCGGCATGGTAGCCGAAGCGGCCTGCCCGGTCGAATTGGGACGTGGCATGGCGGTGCGGCTGAAACGGGAGAAGGAATCCGGTTCGGCCGCAGTGCCAGGCAGATCGCCGAGCACTGCTATAGTGATGCGATAACCTCTCTTGCGGAGCGATCGCATGGCCCTCTCCTCATCCTTGGCCGACCTGTCGATTTTGCTGGTCGAGCCTTCGCCGATGCAGTCCGGGCTGGTCCGGCGCATGCTGGAACAACTGGGCGTCGTCCGGGTTGCCGTGGCCGACTCGGGGCAGGCCGCGCTGGCGGCGCTGGCCGAGGATGCCGGCGACGGCACAGTGGTGATCAGCAGCCTCTACCTGCCGGACATGGCGGGGACCGATCTGGTCGCGGCGATGCGTGCCAACGAGCGGCAGGAAGCGCTGCCCTTCATCCTGATTTCCAGCGAGACGCGGCCGCAGCGGCTGGAGGCCGTCCGCCAGTCGGGCGCCTGTAGCATCATTACCAAGCCGTTTTCCGCAAAGCAACTGGAGCGGGCGCTGTTCGCCGCTGCCGATTACCTTTACCCGCCCCCGGTCGACCAACTCGACGCAGCCGACATGGAAGAACTGCGCGTACTGATCGTCGACGACAGCATCGCCTCGCGCCGCCACCTGTGCCGCCTGCTCGCTGAACTCGGCATCGCTCGCATCACCGAGGCGGCTAACGGCCGGGAAGCGGTCGCGGCGCTGGCCGACGCCATGTTCGACCTCGTCGTTACCGACTACACCATGCCGGAAATGGACGGTCGCGAACTGATCGAGTACATCCGCACGCATAGCTGGCAGGCCGAGGTACCGGTGTTGATGGTGACCAGCGAGCAGAACATGGGACGTTTGGCGGCGGTCGAGCGGGCCGGCGTTTCGGCCATTTGCGACAAGCCTTTCGAAGCCGGCAGCATCCGCCGCCTGCTCATCGAAGCCTTGACGCGATGAGACGGAGCAACAGGCGCCGGCCAACGATGAGCGCCGCCAGCAGTACCAGCAGCGGATCGAAGAGGGCGTCCCAGAGGTTAACGAAGAGGCCGCCGGCATAGCCGGCGAGGTCGACGGCGAGGATCAACAGCCAGGCATCGAGGCGGCGCCACCACAACGCCACGGCCAGCGGCGCCAGCGCGGTGAGCAATGCCCAGGGCTGATAGCCGAGGGCGTAGGGATCGCTCGCACCCCAGCCGAGCGCCGCCGGATAGAACAGCGCGGCAAAGGCCAGCAGGATCAGCGCCGGCCGGTAGCCGAACGGCGATGGCATTCGGTTGGTCAGTTGCAGGATGGCCAGTTGCAGCAAAGTCAGCGACGGTGTGCCGAACAGGCTGTGCATGGCCGGAGCGATGCCGCCGAGCAGAGCCACTGCCGTCGCCACCAGAGCAGCGCGCGGGCGCAATTCGCCGAGTGGCAGCAGGGCGGCGGCGGCGCCGAAAATCAGCGCGTGGGCGAGCAGGCCGTAGGCGGCGAGCGTATTCATGGCTCTCCCCCATCGAGCCACGCTTCGCTGAAGCTGGCGTAGCGGATACCGCGGTCGCGCCAGACGTAGGCCAAGTGGATGCGGCCGTCGCGGCCGAGCAGCAGGGCCGGGGCCGAGAAATTGGCGGCACCGTCGGCGGCGGTTTCGACCGTGCGCACTGCCCGCCAACTCTGGCCGTCGTCGACCGACAGCCAGAGCATCAGCGTGGCGCGTCCCGAAGCCGGATTGCCGGCCAACAGCAGGCGGCCGCTGGTCAGGCGTAGCGCAGCCAGCGGTGTGTCGGGATTGGCCAGGCCGGGATCGGGCATAGCCTGCCAATGCGTGCCGCCATCGTCGCTAGCCACGGCGCGTACCCAACCGGGCGGCGGGTCGGCGTCGCGCAGCAGGGCCAAGGCCCGCCGTGCGTCGAGGCTGACCACGGCCGGTTGTGGCGTGCGCCGCGGGTGCGCCAGGCGTGCCTTGTCCAGGCTGCGGCCGTTGGCGCTCAGACGCAGCCACTCGCCGTGGCCGGCGAACAGTTCGTGCTGTAGCGGCAGCGCCAGCCCACCGTCGGCCAGGGGCAGCGGCGGTCCGGCTGGCACGGTACCGTAGCCGGCCAGCGGTGAGATCGGCAGGCGGGCCGGTGGGCTCCAGCTGCGGCCGCCATCGGTCGACACACTGTGGGCCAGCGCGACGTTGGCACTGCCACCGATGCCGATGGCGGCGTACCACAGGTGCAGCCAGGTGCCCTCGACGTAAAGCTGCGGTCGGCCGACCCGGCGAATGTGGGCGAACAGGCCGCCAGCGGCGCTTTCGCGGTTGGCGATCGACCGCGGCTCGCTCCAGCCGTCGCTGCCGAGGAGGCTGAAGTGGATGGCCAGGTCGGTGGCCGTTTCGTCGCTGCCACTGACCCAGGTGGCGGCGATGCGGCCGTCCGCCAGTTGAGCCAGGCTTGGGGCACCGGCAACAGCGCCGGCCGCCGGCAGCATCTGGGTGGTGAACAGTGGTGGTAGGCGGCTGGGTGCGGCAGGAGGCGGCGGCACGAAGGCCGGGGCGGCGACCTCAGGAATACGCCAGAAAGCAGCGCCGAGCGCGGCGGCAAACAACAGGGCCGGCAACCAGCGCGGCAGAGCGGGCAGCGGCGGCATGGTCAGCGGACTGCTGCCGGCTGCCCGATCAGCGGCCGCGATAGGCTGGTGGGCGTTTTTGCATGAAGGCGTCGATGCCCTCGCCGGCATCCTCGCTCATCATGTTGCAGGCCATCACCTCGGTGGCGTAGGCATAGGCGTCGCTGAGGCCCATCTCTAACTGGCGGTAGAACATGCCCTTGCCGAGGCGCACGGCGACGGCACTCTTGGCCAGGATGGCGCCGGCCAGGCGCTCGATCTCGGCATCCAGCGCGTCGGCCGGGACGACCTGATTGACCAGGCCCTTGGCCTTGGCTTCCATGGCATCGATGAATTCGCCGGTCAGCAGCATTTCCAGCGCCGCTTTACGGCCGAGATTGCGCGTTAGCGCCACCGCCGGCGTCGAACAGAACAGCCCGACATTGATGCCGGAGACGGCAAAGCGGGCGACATCGGCGGCGACGGCCAGGTCACAGGCGGCAACCAATTGGCAGCCGGCGGCAGTGGCGATGCCGTGTACGCGGGCGATCACCGGCTGCGGCATGCGGCCGATGGTCTGCATCAGTTCGCCACACTGCGCGAACAGCGCCTGCATGAATTCCTTGCTGTGGTTGGCGCGCATTTCCTTCAGATCGTGACCGGCGCAGAAGGCGCGGCCGGCACCGGCAATGATCACGACGCGGACCGCTTCGCTGGCGGCGATGGCATCCAGTTCGGCCTGCAGGGCGGTGAGCATGGTCTTGGACAGCGAGTTGAACTGGCTCGGTCGATTCAGAGTCAGCGTGGTCAGGCCGTCGTTGCGGTCATGGCGCAGGATGAAGGGTTCTTCGTGGCTCATGGGTCGTCTCCGTCATGGTTTTTTTGAACTGATCAATGTACCGGAGAACGTGCCGGCCAGCCAGCTGCATACTGCCCGGATCGCCTTCATTGCCGTCGTCCCGCGGCATCGCCGAGGCCGACGGGAGGCGACTGGCCGGGGTAAAATCGCGCCGATGAATTCCCCGCGTTATGTCCACCTCCGCCTGCATTCCGAATATTCCGTGACCGACGGCATCGTCCGCGTCGGCGACGCCGTCAAGCGCGCCGCCGGCGACGGCATGCCGGCCCTGGCGTTGACCGACCTGGCCAACCTGTTCGGCTTGGTCAAGTTCTACACCGGGGCGCGTGCCAAGGGTGTCAAGCCAATCGCTGGCGCAGACGTGTGGGTCGTCAATCCGGAAACACCCGAGGATGTCCACCGCTTGCTGCTGCTGGTGCGCAACCAGCGTGGCTACCAGCAATTGTGCGAACTGCTGACGCGGGCCTACGTGGCCGAAGGGCGGCGTGAACGGGCCGAGATTCGCCGCGAATGGTTTAGCGAGATCGGCTGCGATGGCCTGATCGCGCTCTCCGGCGCGCATCTCGGCGATGTCGGCGAGGCTTTGCTGCACGGCAACTACGCCCTGGCCGGCGAGCGCGCCAAGGCCTGGGAGGCGGTGTTTCCTGGCGCCTTCTACCTGGAGGTCCAGCGCTATGGCCAACCGCAGCAGGAAACCATCGTCCAGTACACGGCCGACTTGGCCGGCGAGCTGGGCCTGCCGCTGGTCGCCACGCATCCGATCCAGTTCATGCAACGCGACGACTTCCGCGCCCATGAGGCGCGCGTCTGCATCGCCGAAGGCTACGTGCTGGGCGATCACCGGCGGCCGAAGATTTATACCGAAGAGCAGTACTTCAAGAGCCAGCAGGAGATGACCGAGCTGTTCGCCGACCTGCCGGAAGCCCTGGAAAACACGCTGGAAATCGCCCGCCGCTGCAATATCGAGATGACGCTGGGCAAGAATTTCCTGCCCGACTTCCCGATTCCGCCGGGCATGACCATCGACGAATACCTGGTCGCGGAAGCCAAAAAAGGCCTCGAAATCCGCCTCGCCGAGCTCTATCCCGACCCGGAAGAGCGTGCCCGGCGCCGGCCGGAGTACGACGAGCGACTGGCCTTCGAGTGCAACACTATCGTCCAGATGGGCTTCCCGGGTTACTTCCTGATCGTTGCCGACTTCATCAACTGGGGCAAGCAGAATGGCGTGCCGGTCGGTCCCGGCCGCGGTTCCGGCGCCGGCTCGCTGGTTGCCTATTCGCTACGCATCACCGACCTCGATCCGCTGGCTTACGCATTGCTGTTCGAGCGTTTCCTGAACCCGGAGCGGGTGTCGATGCCCGACTTCGACATCGATTTCTGCCAGGATAACCGCTGGCGTGTCATCGAGTATGTGCGCCAGCACTACGGAGCGCAGGCGGTCAGCCAGATCGCCACCTTCGGCACCCTGTCGTCGAAGGCGGTGATCCGCGACGTCGGCCGCGTTTTCGGTCTGCCCTACTCGCTGTGTGATCGCATCTCGAAGCTGATCCCGATAATCCAGAACAAGCCGGTGTCGCTGGCCGAGGCGCTGGAGCAGGAGCCGCAACTCAAGGAAATGATGGCCGGTGACGGCGATGGCGAAAGCGTTCGCGAACTGTTCGACTTGGCCGGCCGCCTTGAAGATTTGACTCGCAACGTCGGCATGCATGCCGGCGGCGTGCTGATTGCACCGGGCAAGATCACCGACTTTTGCCCGATCTACCAGGCCACCGGCGCCGACGCCTCGCCGGTCTCGCAGTTCGACAAGGACGACGTGGAGAAGGCCGGCCTGGTCAAATTCGACTTCCTCGGCCTGCGCAACCTGACCATCATCGAACTGGCGCTCGACTACATCGCGCGCATGACCGGCGAGCGGCTCGATCTGATGAGCCTCGGCTTTGCCGATCCGGGGGCCTACCAGGTATTGAAGGAAGCCAATACCACGGCGATCTTCCAGGTCGAATCGGAAGGCATGAAGAAGCTGCTGAAAAAGCTGCAGCCCGACCGCTTCGAAGACATCATCGCTGTGCTCGCCCTGTACCGTCCGGGGCCGCTCGGCTCCGGCATGGTCGATGACTTCATTCTGCGCAAGAAGGGCCAGCAGGCCATCGACTATTTCCATCCCGATCTGCAAGCCTGCCTGGAGCCGACCTATGGCGTCATCGTGTACCAGGAACAGGTGATGCAGATTTCGCAGATCATCGGCGGCTACACACTGGGCGGCGCCGACATGCTGCGCCGGGCGATGGGCAAGAAAAAGCCGGAGGAGATGGCCAAGCACCGCGAAACCATCGCTGCCGGCGCCAAGGAGCGTGGCTACAATCCGGCGCTGGCCGAGCAGTTATTCGACCTGATGACCAAGTTCGCGGAATACGGCTTCAACAAGTCGCATACCGCCGCCTATGCCGTCGTCACTTATCACACGGCCTGGCTCAAGCGCTACCATTGCGCCGCCTTCATGGCGGCCACCCTGTCTTCCGACATGGACAACACCGATACGGTGAAGATCTTTTACGAGGACACCATCGCCAACCAGGTGAAGGTTCTCGCTCCGGACGTGAATGCCTCGAACTACCGTTTCGAGCCGGTCGACCGCGATACCATCCGCTATGGCCTGGGGGCAGTCAAGGGCACCGGCGAGCAGGCGGTCGGCGTGATCCTCAAGGCGCGCGACGAGGGTGGGCCGTTCAAGGATTTGTTCGACTTCTGCCACCGCTGCGACAAGCGCATGGTCAACCGCCGCACCATCGAGGCCTTGATCCGGGCCGGCGCCTTTGACGGCATCGCGCCGCGCATCGCGGGCTCCGACCTGGCCGACCGCCATCGTTTGCTGGCCTCGGTTGGCGTGGCCATGGATTTCGCCGAGCAGGCCGAGCGTGACGCCATGCAGACCAGCCTGTTCGACCTTGCCGAGGTCGCCGATGCGCACGCACCGGAGTATGTCCCGGTCAAGCCCTGGGACGAGAAGACGCAACTGATGGAGGAAAAGACTGCACTGGGCTTCTTCTTCTCCGGCCACCCGTACAACAGCTACCGGAAGGAATTGCAGCCTTTTATCCGCCGCTCCTTGGTGCGCCTCGAACCGGCCAAGGAAATGACCGTCATGGCCGGCATCGTGGTCGGTGTGCGGACGCAGATGACGCGGCGCGGCAAGATGCTATTCGTGCAGATCGACGACGGTACGGCGCTGGTCGAGGTGTCGGTGTTCAACGAATTGTTCGAGGCTGAACGCGACAAGATCGTCACCGACGAAATCCTGATCATCGAAGGCAAGGTCCGCTACGACGAGTTTTCCGGTGGCAACGCGGTCGCCGCCGACAAACTGATGACGCTGGGCGAGGCCAGGGCCCGCTTTTCCAGGCACCTGCTGCTGAAAATCAATGGCAATGCCGACGCCCGCAAGCTGAAATCGCTGCTCGCCTCCTTTGCCCCCGGTCCAGCACCGGTACGCATCCGCTACCGCAATGCCGAGGCCGAATGCGAGCTGCTGCTCGGGCAAACGGCCCGCGTCCGCCTTGAAGATGCCCTACTCGATGCACTCAGCGGCTGGCTACAGGCGGAGAACGTCGAGATCGTCTATTAGAGCGGTTTCGGTTGCCTTCCCGCAAAACCGGTCAGCCGCAGTTTCTTCGTCATTCCCGCACGCTCTTGGCGGGAATCCAGTGGCTTGCCGCCTCGCGTAGCGGGGCATGGTCATGGCTGGAAAAGCAAAGTCGCTGGATTCCCGCCAGAAACATGCGGGAATGACGGAATCGGAGCCGTAAGCACATGAGAAAACCGGCTCTAGCCGCGAGTCGTCGTCGGTCGCCGGTCGGTTGCGCCAGGTCATTCATCCGCACCAGTGTTGCTGGCGGGCGAATTTTCAAGCCGGGCGTTGACGGGCGGCCAGGCGGCCGAGCAGGAAACCCTTGATTTCGTGGAAAGGGATTGGCTTAGGGAAAGTCGTGACGTCGGGTGGCAGGCCGCGGGCGATGATGGTCTCGCGGTCAATGACGCTGACCACGATGATATCCATCCGCGCCAGATCGGGATTGGCGCGCAGGTGACGGACCATCTCGAAGCCATCCATACCGGGCATCATCAGGTCGGCGATCAGCACGTCGGGCGGCCGCTGGCCGAGTTGCAATAGGCCTTCGAAGCCACTGTCGACGATACGCAGGTCGAGTGGCAGATTCCAGCCGGCCATCGTCATCTGATAAAGCGATTGCAGGGCCGGGTCATCCTCGGTAATCAGGATGTCGAGCCGGGTGCCGGCATCGTGTGCGCTGGGTGTCAGGTTACGCCGGCGGGCGAGCAGGGCTTCGACCGAAGTGACCGGGATGCGGCGATGGCCGCCCGTCGTCTTCCAGGCTTCGAGGGCGCCGCTTTCGACCATGTTCTGCACGGTGCCGAGGGAGACACCGAGGCGCTGCGACGCCTGCCGGGTGCTAAGGAATTCGGGTTCTGCCATGATTTTGTATAAGGAATGACAAATTCTGCGAATTTTAACGGTTTGCCGGGGGCAATCACAGTGGACAAGCGTTTTCCCGCCAAAGCGTGCCGCCGCGAGCGGCCCCATTATTTCCTGCCGTTCGCTCCGTCGCCTTGATCTGGGTTGGCCGTGCCGGTGCAGGTAGCGCTGGCGTTGTTAAGTCATGAAGAATGACATCGATATGTTTTGACGGCTTGACCGGGCCGCGAATTGATCTGATTTGCCCTACTGCCGAGCTTGAGGTGCTGAACCAGGCTAGCCGACCGGATCAGCGCACGCTGACGCTGATCCGGTCGTAGCGCCCGCGCTCGTCCATGACGGTGATGTCCACGCGGCCATTTTCCTCCAGGCGGTGGATCAGGGGCTGGCTGGCTGGCTGCCGGGCGATCAGGCGGCCGTTGATCAGCCAGACCACCTCGCCGCGCTGGCCGCGCAGTTCGAGGCGGACGACCGATGGCTGGTCGGGACGGGGTCGCCGGATGACCTCGCCGTGGCTGAGGCCGACGATACGCAGACCGGCCTCCGGTTCGGCCGTCGGCGGACAGCGGGTGTCCCAGGCCGGGGGCCGGGCTTTGGCCTGGATGTCGGCCGGCAGCCAGGGTTCGAGCGCCGCCGGCCAGCGCGCCGCCGCGATGCGGCGACGGGGTCGGTCGCTGCATTCGGCGCTGACACGCAGGCCGCTGGTGGCATCCACCTCGTAGGCGGTGCGTACTTCGCCGCCGCGCAGGCGATCCGGGAAGGTTGGCGGCGCCGTGTCGTTGAGCAACCAGGCCAGCATCTGGCGATGGCAGAGCGTTTCTTCGGTCGAATCGAAACGGGTGCCGAGCGGCCAGCAGATTTTCTCCTGATGCACCGAAGGCGGCGGAATGCGAGGGGCCGGCGGCTGGTTGTCGATGGCGGTGAACAGGTCGACCAGCAGCGGCGCGGCAATGTTGGCTCCGAAAAATCCGGGGTTCGGCGTACCGTCCGGCCGGCCCACCCAGACGCCGACGGTATAGCGGTCGGAAACGCCGACCGACCAGGCATCGCGGAAACCGAAGCTGGTTCCGGTTTTCCAGGCAATGCCGCGCTGGATGCCCTGCCCCTGCTCGACGGCGCG
>JAISPT010000072.1 GCA_031274715.1 Azonexus sp.
GACAGCGTGATTTCACGGCCGACGCGTTCCGACAGGTCGAGGTCGGCCCCCGGGCCGGACACCTCACCCACGGCTTCCGGGGTCTTGAGTTCGAGGACATACGCGAACAGCTCGCAAACGCCTTCCCGACCCCGCAAGCGCACCGGGGTCAGCGACGACTCGCCCGACTCGGACGGCAGCGCCGGACCACTGACCGTTAGGGTGCGCGGAGCAGAGGAAAGGGATGTGAGCGACATGGAAGAAATCCTTTCGGCTCGTCAGTCCCGGATTCCCCAGAGCTGCAGGGAGAGATTCGGGAATTGGCCGGCGGTGTGCAGGGCGAGTCCGCCTTCCCGGGCGACTTGCGACCACAGGGGGCCGGTGCGGGTGATTTCGTAGTACACATGGCCGGCATTGAAGGGGATTTGCCGGGGCGGGACAGGCAGCGCTCGCAGGGCGATGCCCGGCAGATGCGAGCGGATGATGTCGTTGATGAGGCCGGAGGGGGCAAGCTTGGATTGCGCCTGGAAGCGGGTTTGCAGGGCATCGAGCGGCATGTCGGCGGCAACGGCGAGAACCAGGGCGCCGTAGGTGGTGAGGGCGGCCGGGTCGATGACGGCAAGACGCAGGCCGTGGCCGCGCTCGTCGAGCGGAATGGTCTGGGCGCTACGAATGAGGACTTCGTTGAGCAGTTGCTGCACATCGGCCACCAGAGGCTTGAAGCATTCGTAGAGCTTGTCGTGGCGGTAGGGCGGGTGGTCGATGGGGCGGCGGGTGACGGGCCGGACGTAGGTGGAGAGTTCGCCGGCAAGGGTGAGCAGGGCGATATACAGTTCGACGGGCGGGGTTTCGCCAACGCGCAGCAGGTGGCTGAGGTAGGGCTCGTTGCGGTTGAGTATCTGGAGCAGCAGGTAGTCGGCAACTTCGGCGGTTTCGCCGGCCTTGCCGTTGGTGCCGGTGAGGCGGTCGGCGAGAGCGGCCCGGCGCAGGCGCATGAGGCTCAAGGTCTTGCCGAGCCAGTCCTTGAGGATGGGATCGGCGCCGTAAACATTGACGGGGGGAACGTGGGTGTCGGCATGCAGTTCGACGCTGCCGTCGGCGCGTAGCCCGGCGATACGGGCGAGGGAGAGGCCGATCCAGCCATCGGCGAGCTCTCTTTCGGGGAGCAAGCGCAGGCGCAGACTGGAAAGCTGGACGAGTTTGGCGCCCTGACCGATGGCGTTGGCGTCGCGTAGTTCGTCGTCATAGGCGGTGTAGCGGGCCAGGGATTCGTCGGCATCGTCGAAGCAGGTTTCCTCGCCATTGGGGATGCGGATGGGGACGGCGAGGTAGATCGATTGTTCGAGATGTTCCGGGCGGATGACGAGCGGCCGTGGCGGCGGTGTGGTACCGGGAATATCGAAGGGGGTGCCGTCGGCAAAGACGCCCGCGGCGCTTTTCAGGATGAGCTTGCCGAGGGTAAGGGCTTCGCTGTCGATGCTGTAGTGGCTGAAGCCCCAGAAAAAGGGCGAGAGGGGAGCGCTGCGCTTGTGGGCGTAGTGTTCGAGGTAGCGCTCTTGCTGTTGGAAGAGCTGCGGACGCAGGAAGAGACCTTCGCTCCAGACGACTTTGTTTTGCCAGCTCACTTCTTGTTTCCTTTCAATGCACAGCGCGAAATGGTGGGGTCAGGGTGTTTTGTCCCGGTCCTTGATTTGGACGCCGAGTGCGTCCAGGCGGATGTCGAGGCGGGCTTTCTGATTCGGTATCAGTTTTCGGTACCAGGCGGTCTCGGGCGCTTCTTCCAGGCGGTAGACGACGCGCCAGATGGTCTTGCCGAGTTCGCGGTAGCCGGCAAGGACGCCGATGGCGGTGGTTTCGGCGTCGGATTTGCGATCGATGTCGCGCCGCTCGCCGGGACGCAGGATGAAGCCGTCCTTACGGAGGAGGTCGCCGCCGAGAGTTTCGGCGTCCTTTTGCGACAGGCTCTGGTAGTCGGCCTGTTCGAAGGCTTGCGGGTTCTTGAGTTCGTAGATGCGAATCTCGATGGGCGAGGGCCGCGCCTTGGGGTCCGGGTTGACGTCTTCGGAAGTGACGATGGCGAATTCGAGCCGTGTCGATTCGCGTTCGGGCGGCGCGGCGAGCGCCGGTGACGCAACGGTGAGCGCGAGCAGCAGGCCGCCAAGCACGCCGGAGGTCTTGGCAGTGCCGACGAGATGGGAGATGAAAGAAGTCATGGCATCGGTTTCGCGTGAAATTGCCAGGAAATACCCCGGCCGGAGACCGGCCGGGGCCGCGGGCCGGTCAGCTTTCCTTGTTTTGCTGGATGTCGTAGCTGGCGGTGATGGCGCCGCCGCTGCCGCCCTGCTGGTTTTGCACGGTGTATTCCTGCTTGACGCGGGCGAAGGAAATACGAATGCGCTCGCGGATGCGCTCGCCGTTCGTGCTGCTGCCGGAGGGTTCAACGTGCGTGACGATGACGTCGTTCATGGTCAGGCGCAGGTATTCGAGCGGATTGCCGCCTGCCTTGCGGACGGTGAGCTTGGCTTCATCGATGTGCTTGCCGGTCAGGCAGTACTTCATCAGGTTCGGGCTGGCGCGGTCGACGAAGTGCTCGAACTCGAAGTCTTCGACGCTGGCCTTGCCGGCGCCGCCGCCGCTGCCTTGATGCATGTTGGCGGCCTGCTTGATGCACCAGCGCCAGTTCAGCACTTCGATTTCATTCTTGTGATCGCCGTCTTGCGATTCGCCGTCGATGCCGTTGATTTTGAGGAAAATGTCTTGTGCCATGTGAATGCTCCTTCAGAGTTAGTGGTTAGTGGTTGGTGGATCGATTCGCGGGTCAGGCGGCTTCCTTGAGGGAAGGCAGTTTGGCGACCAGGCGCAGGGAGACGGTCAGGCCTTCGAGCTGGAAGTGCGGACGCAGGAAGAACTTGCCGTGGTAGTAGCCAGGATTGCCTTCGATGTCTTCGACGACGACTTCGGCGGCAGCCAGCGGCCGGCGCGCCTTGGTTTCCTGCGAGGAGTTGACCGGGTCGGCGTCGACGTAATTCATGACCCATTCGTTGAGCCAGCGCTGCATTTCATCCCGCTCCTTGAAGGCGCCGATCTTGTCGCGAACGATGCACTTGAGGTAGTGAGCGAAGCGCGAGCAGGCAAAGAGATAGGGCAGCCGGGCCGAGAGGTTGGCGTTGGCGGTGGCGTCCGGATCGTAATATTCGGCCGGCTTTTGCAAGGACTGGGCGCCGATGAAGGCAGCGTAGTCGGTATTCTTGCGGTGCACGAGGGCAATCAGGCCGCTCTTGGAGAGTTCAGCTTCGCGGCGGTCGGAGATGGCGATTTCGGTCGGGCATTTGATATCCACGCCGCCGTCGTCGGTCGGGAAGGCATGACAGGGCAGATTCTCGACGGCACCACCGGATTCGACGCCGCGGATCAGCGTGCACCAGCCGTATTCCTTGAACGAGCGGTTGATGTTGACACCCATGGCGTAGGAGGCGTTGGCCCAGGTGTAATTGCGGTGGTCGGCGCCGGCCGTATCTTCTTCGAAGGCGAATTCGTCAACCGGGTTGGTCTTGGCGCCGTAGGGTAGGCGGGCCAGGAAGCGCGGCATGGTGAGACCGACGTAGCGGGCGTCCTCGGTGGTGCGCAGGCTGTTCCACGGGGCGTATTCACGGTTCTGCGTGAAAATCTTGGTGAGGTCGCGCGGATTGGCCAGTTCCTGCCAGGAGTCCATTTGCAGGACCGAGGGCGCGGCACCGGCGATGAACGGGGTATGAGCGGCGGCGGCGATCTTGGAGATTGAACCGAGAAGATCGACGTCTGGCGGGGTATGGTCGAAATAGTAGTCAGCGATCAGGCAGCCATAAGGCTCGCCACCGAGTTGGCCGTATTCCTGTTCGTAAATTTGCTTGAACAGCGGACTTTGGTCCCACGTCGTGCCCTTGAAGCGTTTCATGGTGCGCCGCAGGTCGTCCTTGGAGAGGTCGATGAAGCGAATCTTCAGCTTCTCGTCGGTCTCGGTATTGGAAACGAGGTGGTGCAGGCCGCGCCAAGCCGATTCCAGCTTCTGGAAATCTTGGTGATGCATGATCAGGTTGATCTGCTCGGTCAGCTTGGCGTCGATGCCGGCGATGATGGCCTCGATGCTCTTGTAGGCGTCGTCGCTCAGGGTCAGCGAGGCGGTGAGCGCCTGCTCGGCGAGCGTTTTGACGGCAGCTTCGACGGCTTCGCGGGCTTGGTCGGTCTTGGGTTTGAATTCCTGGTCGAGCAGCTTGCTGAAATCGGAGGCTTCAGCAAAGGCGGCGCTTCCCTGGGCGGCGGTTTCCACGGTCGTGGTCATGTAGGCTTCTCCTGGAATGGTTGTCGGGGTTTATTCGTCGGCGGTCGACGTGGCGGCGGGCTGCTCTGGCTTGGGGGACTTGGCGAGGGCGGAGAGCAGTGCCGGGTCCTTGAGCAGCTTGTTGACCAGAGCCTCGGCGCCAGTCTTGCCATCCATGTAGGTTTGCAGGTTGGCGAGTTGGGTACGCGCTTCCAGCAACCGCTTGAGGGCATCGACATGATTGGCGACGGCGGCGGGCGAGAAGTCGTCCATACTCTCGAAGGAGATGTCGACCAGAAGCTGGCCTTCGCCGCTCAGGGTGTTGGGTACGGAGAAGGCGACGCGGGGCGTCTTGGCCTTCATGCGATCGTCGAAATTGTCGACGTCGATATCGAGAAACTTGCGGTCGGCAACCGGCGGCAGCGGTTCCCGCGGTTTCCCGGAGAGGTCGGCCATGACGCCCATGACGAACGGTAGTTCGATGGTCTTTTCGGACCCGTAGACTTCAACGTCGTATTCGATCTGGACTCTCGGCGCCCGGTTGCGGGCGATGAATTTCTGCGAGCTGTTACTGCTTGTGGTCATCTCGACTCCTTGGTTTCATGGTTGAACGGTGAGTGGCAGGACATCGGCGGCGGGGATCGTCCGGTGGACGAGCTTTCCGTCGGAGATGTCGAGTTCGATGCGCTCGATGCCTCGCCCACCGGCAAGGTTTTCGAGCCAGATACGACCGAGCAGCGGCAGAATGTGCTGCTCGATGTGGCTGATCAGCAGCCGTGCCCCGGACTCGGCGACCTGGCAGGCGCCGACGATGTGGTCGACGACGGCATCGGCAATGTCGAGGCCGACATCGTGCTGTTCGGTCATGCGTCGCTGGACGCGTCCCAGTTGCAGACGAATGATGTCGCCGAGAACGGATGCCGGCAGCGGGAGATAAGGGACGGTCTGCAGCCGCCCGAGGAAGGCGGCTGGGAAGGCTCTGAGCAGCTCTTGCCGCAGCGCGTGGGCGAGGGCATCGGCATCTGGAATCCGCGTCGGATCGCTACAGCGTTCGGCGAGCAGTTCGCTGCCGACGTTGCTGGTGAGCAAAATGACCGTGTTCTTGAAGTCGATGAGGCGTCCTTCGCCGTCTTCCATGAAGCCCTTGTCGAAGACTTGGTAGAAGATTTCATGGACGTCGCGGTGCGCCTTTTCGATTTCGTCGAGCAGGACGACGCTGTAGGGACGACGGCGGACGGCTTCGGTGAGGACGCCGCCTTCGCCATAGCCGACATAGCCGGGTGGCGCGCCCTTGAGGGTGGAGACGGTGTGTGCCTCCTGGAATTCGCTCATGTTCACGGTGATGAGGTTCTGCTCGCCGCCGTACAGGGCTTCGGCCAGGGCCAAGGCCGTTTCGGTCTTGCCGATGCCGGACGGGCCGACCAGCAGGAAGACGCCGATGGGCTTGCCGGGATCGGCCATGCCGGAACGAGCAACCTGGATGCGCTCGGCGATGCTGATCAGTGCATCCGTTTGGCCGATCACCCGCTGCCCGAGCTGGCCGGGCAGATCGAGCACAGCGGCGAGTTCGTCCTTGACCATGCGTCCGACCGGGATGCCGGTCCACTCGGAGACGATGGTGGCGACGGCCGCGGCATTGACTTCGGGGTGCACGAGCGGGGCGTCGCCTTGCAGTTCGGCCAGCCGCTGTTCGAGCGAGTGGAGTGCCGGCAAGGTCTCCGGTATGGGTTCGCCTTCGGGGTGGGCAAGGTGTTGGTGGCGGGCCTCGACAAGCGCCAGGACGAGTTCGCGTTCGGCTTGCCAGCGGTTTTCGAGCGCCAGGATTTCGGCTTCGAGTTCGACCAGTGTGTTGCCGATGGCGGCGAACGCCTTATCGTCGCCGCGGCCGAAGCGGTTCTGTTTGGCGAGCAGGGACTGTTCGACGAGGGCGGCATCGCGGTCGCGGCGCAGGAGTTGCAGCCGGCCTGGAGGGGCATGGGTGGACAAGGCAACCCGGGCGCAGGCGGTGTCGAGCAGACTAATGGCTTTGTCCGGGAGTTGCCGCGAAGGAATATAGCGGCTCGAAAGGGTGACGGCGGCACGGATTGCATCGTCGAGGATAAGTACCCCGTGGTGCTTTTCAAAAGCGGCACTGAGTCCTCGGACCATGTTGATCGCCTGCTCTTCGTCTGGCTCATGAACTTGCAGAACTTGAAAGCGACGGGTCAGTGCCGCATCCTTTTCGATATGGCGCTTGTACTCTGACCAGGTGGTGGCGCCGATGGTGCGCAGTCCGCCACGCGCCAGGGCAGGCTTTAGCAGGTTGGCGGCATCGCCGGTGCCGGCATTGCCACCGGCGCCGACCAAGGTGTGCACTTCGTCGACGAACAGAATGACCGGCGACGGCGATTTCCCGGCTTCTTCCAGGACGGCCTTGAGGCGGGATTCGAATTCGCCTTTCATGCTGGCGCCAGCAAGCAGGGCGCCGACGTCGAGGCTGAGCAACCGGACGTCATGTAGGGCGGGCGGCACGGTCTTGTCGGCGATGGCAATCGCCAGACCTTCGACCACGGCAGTTTTGCCGACACCGGCTTCGCCGGTGAGCAGCGGGTTGTTCTGGCGCCGCCGGAGCAGGATATCGGTCATCGTCCGAATTTCCTGTTCGCGTCCGATAACCGGATCGATGCGCCCGGTACGGGCAAGCTCGGTGAGGTCGGTGCAATAGCGGCGTAATGCCGAACCATTGTCACTTGGCTGGCCGGTGGCGCCACTGGCTTCGCCGGGTGCGGCCTCGGCTAGGCCGCTGCCATCGTGTGCGAGCTCATTTTCCTCCGGCGAACCAGCCAGAAGAGCCGGCAAGATATCGGGCAATTGCCGCTCCGGCACCGCTTGCAACGAGGGACAGGCGGCGAGCAAGACGGCGCGCAGTTCGGTCGTTTGCAGTAGCGCGGACAGCAAATGGGCGGTACGGATACGCGGTTCGCCGTAGACGAGGGTGGCGACGATCCATGCGCGCTCGATCGCGGTTTCCACATGCGGGGAGAAGTTGCTGATCGAGGTGGCTCCGCTGGGGAGCATGGCAAGACCCTGCGTCAGCTCGCGGTCGATGGTTTCAGCGGAAATGTCGAAATGGCGGGCAATGCGCAATAGATCGCTGTCCGGCAGCTGGAAGATCTGGTGCAGCCAGTGGACCAGTTCGATATGGGGATTGCCGCGCAACTTGCAAAAGGCCGCAGCGCTTTCGATGCTGCGAAAGGCCGTCAGGCCGAGCTTGCCAAACAGACGTTTGCGTGAGATCACGAGCCCCTCCTGGGGTTGGTTATTGGAGGTCTGTCGAAAGTCAGCGCATCGTCAGCGACGAAGCGGCTCGGGTGGAAAACGGTGAACTGGAGCTGTGGAATCAGTCAAAAATGACAAAATTGAAATAGTGCCCATGAAGATTTCATGGCTAAATTTGTATAGCATTGTTCCGCCCATGGCCTTGTTGTTGGTTGTTCCGGCATGAGCCCGGCATTTCATATAAAAATTATATTGAGGTCAATATTGACTTTGGTAATAGATTGTCATGCCATTGCGATTGAAAAACGAGCGTTGCAACGCATTGGCGCGCGATATCGATAGCTTTTTTAACAATTTGATTTTTCTGGGGTACTGCTATAAAAAGCAAAATCCATAAAAAGGTAAAACCCAGGATAAAATCGAGAATTTCCCATCTCTCTTTATGTTTGACCGGCTGCCATGCTGAGCAGGTTTCAATCATGGAGCGGTCTGCAAGCATGACAATAAAATAACGGCTGCAGGTCTCATCCGGCCAAAGGCCTCTACCGAACTCCGTTTATCCATGCCCATTCCGAATACCAACTCCAGGTCCCGAGCCGCCGACGCGGCTCAAACCAACCACCTCGGCCCACCCGACTTGCCTCCTTGGGACTACGAGTTTTTCTCGTTGATGCGTTGGATTTCGGCACGCGATCAGGCTGCCCCTCCGGTTGGTGAGGCAATGCGTCCCCAGCAGGAATCTTTCCGTCTCGGCCAGAAGCCGGCGCTGACATTCGCGCCGCGCGAGGTGGCCGAACTGGTTGAAACCGATGGCCGATTGCAGGTGCGTTTGTTTGGCCTCGGACTGCTCGGCCCGAACGGGCCCATGCCCTTGCAGTTCACCGATTTCGTGCGCGACCGCGCCGAAGCGCATTTGGATACAACGCTTGCCAACTTCCTGGATATTTTTCATCACCGCTATCTGGCAACCCTATACCGCGCCTGGGCGATTGGACAGGCGGCGGCGGGATTGGACCGATCCAGTGACGAGCGCTTCTCGGTGTATGTCGACAGTCTTGGCGGCGGTGATGCCGATCACCCTTCCCCCGTGCCTAGCCATGCCCGCTTGGCGGCAGCGGCGCACTTGGTGCGCGAGGCGCGCAATCCGGAAGGAATCGCTGCCACGCTGTCGCATTTTTTCGGGGTGCCGGTGACGTTGGAGGAATTCGTGCCGCACTGGATCGATATCGATCCCGGCGATCTTAGCTACTTGGGCCGGCCAGGTCCGGCCGCGATGCTTGGTGAAGGTGCTTTCGCCGGTGAAAAAATTCTTGACCGGCAGCACCATTTCAGGCTGGTGATCGGTCCCTTGTCGCTGGAGCAATATCTGACTTTCACGCCGACCGGCCAAAACTTGCCACTATTGATCGAGTGGGTACGTGCCTTCGTCGGTCTGGAGTTCGCCTGGGAGGCGGAATTACGCATTGCGCCGCAAGCTGCGCCGGCGGCCCGGATAGGCGGTAACGAGCGTCTGGGATGGTCGACTTGGCTGGGGGATACCGCTGCCGACGTGCCAACCACTGGCATGATTTTTCAACCTGAGGAAACGATGTCCCAATGAAATCCGCCAAGATAATCCCACCTCTCGGGCTTCCGATGCACTGCTTGGCATTGCTTGATCCGGTTGCCGTCGAGGCGCCTTGCGGCATCGACCTGGAATATCACCCCGACCTGCTCGTGCTGCTCAATCGTCTTGCCGGGCAAGAAGCGGCACAGTATGGGGATTTCGTTGCGCCGCAGGAACCGACCAATTGGAAGAAAATGGAAACGGCGTTGCTCGCCGTTCTGGAAGAAGGGCGGGATTTGCGTGTTTTGGTGCCGCTGGCGCGCTGCCGCATTCACCAGGCTGGGGTTGCCGGCGCGCACCAAGGGTTATGGCTGATCGCCGAGATGCTGTATCGCTATCCGGACGAGATTCATCCGCAATTGGCGGTCGATGGCGAAAGAGATCCGACGCTGCGCGCCAATACTCTGGCTCAGCTTGCCGACAACGACACCTTCTTCGAAGATTTGCGAGGAATCGTACTCGATGGCAATAACGCCACTTTCCTGAGCTTGCGCGATATTGAGCGAGCCTTTACGTTGCCCCGCCCGCCCAAGGCGCGCACGCCCGAAAGCGTTGTCGCCCAGATCGCCGACCTGAAGGAGCGGGATGAAGAGACTTTGCGCCACCTTGGCGCATGCTTGGCCGAGATCCGCCGCATCGTAGCGTGGTGCGAAACGCATTTAGGTGATTGCCAGCCCGATCTGACCACCTTGCAGACCCTTTTTGCCATCTTCGAGCCGAATGAGGAGACAGCATTGGCTACTGCGCCAGAGGCACCCGTCATGGATCGGGCGGCGGAGCCCATGGCTGTAGAAACTGCGGATGAGCCAGATAAATCGGCGAACCTCACGGCTCCTTACCACGCCAACGACACGCCCGAGGCCGAGACGAAGAGGGTGATGCCTCGTACCAAGGCCAAGCATGAAAAAGGTTGCGACGGAGCGACCGTCAATGGCCGCGAACAGGCGCTCGCCCACATCCAGGCGGCGCGTTCGTGGTTCGAGGATGCCGAGCCCAGCAGTCCGGTGGCGGATTTGCTACGTCAGGCCGAACGGCTTACCGGCAGGCGTTACGCTGAAATCGCCGATGCCATACCGTTGGAGTTGCTTAGGCGATGGGAGGAAGGTGATGGTCGAT
>JAISPT010000015.1 GCA_031274715.1 Azonexus sp.
GGCATGCTGGTGGCGCCCACCGACTTCCAGCAGGGCGAGGGCTACCGGATCATCTTCATCCACGTCCCGGCCTCCTGGATGTCGATGTTCATCTACCTGGTCATGGCCTTCTGGGCGGCCATCGGCCTGGCCTTCAACACCCGCCTGTCGGGCATGATGACCCAGGCGCTGGCGCCAACCGGCGCTCTGATGGCCTTCCTGTCGCTGTGGACCGGGGCGCTGTGGGGCAAACCGATGTGGGGCACGTGGTGGGTCTGGGATGCCCGGCTGACCTCGGAGCTGATCCTGCTCTTCCTGTACATCGGCTACCTGGCGCTGACCGCCGCCATCGACGACATGCGCCGCGCCGACAAGGCCGGTGCCCTGTTGCTGCTGGTCGGCGTGGTCAACATCCCGATCATCTACTTCTCGGTGCAGTGGTGGAACACGCTGCACCAGGGGTCGAGCGTCAACCTGGCCAAATCATCGATGGCCGTCACCATGCTCTGGGGCATGCTGTTGATGGCGCTGTGTTTCTGGATGTATTCGATTGCCGTCGCCCTGGCCCGCGTGCGCACCATCATGCTCGAACGCGAGCGGCATGCCGACTGGGCGCGAGCCGAACTGGCCGGAAAACAAGCATGATCTACTGGAACAGCATCGGCGATTTTCTCGCCATGGGTGGCTACGGCTTCTACGTCTGGGGATCATTCGGCGTCACCGCCCTGGTCATGGCCATTGAGCCGATCCTCGTCGCCCGCCAGCGCAAAAACACCATCGCCCGCCTGAAGCGCCAGTTGCGCGCCGATGCCCGAGCCGAAAACCGGAGCCCTGCCGCATGAAGTCCCGTCACAAAAAATTGGCGCTGATCGCTGGCGCCCTGGCCATCGTCGGCATCATCGCCGCCTTGGTGCTGAACGCCTTGAACAGCAATATCGCGCTGTACATCTCGCCGACCGATGTCGCCGCCGGCAAGGCGCCGGCCGACAAGCTGTTCCGCATCGGCGGTGTGGTCAAGGAAGGCAGCGTCGCCCGCCAGGCCGACGGCGTCACCATCGCCTTCATCGTCACCGATACCGAGCAGGACATTACCGTCCATTACAAAGGCATTCTTCCCGACCTGTTCAAGGAAGGCAAAGGCGTCGTCGCCCAAGGTAAGCTGACCGTCGACGGCAGCTTCGCCGCGACCGAGGTGTTGGCCAAGCACGACGAGAACTACATGCCGCCGGAAGCCGCCAAGGCCGTCGGCGACGCCCACGCCCGAGCCGCTGAGAAGAAGGCCGCTGCCGAAGCGACCGACACGGCCCCGGCTTCCACCCCGCAAGCGAGCTACTGAAGCATGATTCCCGAACTTGGCCACTTCGCCCTGATCCTCTCCGCACTGGTCGCGCTGGTACTCGGTACGCTGCCACTGATCGGCGCTCACCGCCGGCAGCCAGCCTGGATCGCCCTAGCCCGCCCGGCCGCCGGCGCCATGGCATTGTTGGTTGCCCTCTCCTTCGCCTGCCTGACGCAGGCCTTCGTCGCCAACGATTTCTCCGTCGTCTATGTGGCGCAGCACTCCAACTCGCTGCTGCCAATGGCCTATCGCGTCGCCGCCGTCTGGGGCGGCCACGAGGGCTCGCTGCTGTTGTGGATGCTGATGTTGGCCGGCTGGGCCTTCGCCGTCGCCCTGCTATCGCGCCAGTTACCGGATGTCATGGTCGCCCGCGTGCTCGGCACGCTCGGCCTGGTCGCCTTCGGCTTCTTGCTCTTCATCCTGCTCACCTCCAACCCGTTCGAACGCCTGCTGCCGGGCGTCGCCGAAGGGCGCGACCTCAATCCGCTGCTGCAGGACCCGGGCCTGATCATCCACCCGCCGCTGCTGTACATGGGCTATGTCGGTTTCTCGGTAGCCTTCGCCTTCGCCATCGCCGCGCTGCTGTCCGGCCAGCTCGACGCTGCCTGGGCGCGCTGGTCGCGGCCGTGGACGACGGCCGCCTGGATCTTCCTGACGCTGGGCATTGCCATGGGCTCGTGGTGGGCCTACTACGAACTGGGCTGGGGCGGCTGGTGGTTCTGGGATCCGGTCGAGAACGCCTCGTTCATGCCCTGGCTGGTCGGCACGGCGTTGATTCACTCGCTAGCGGTCACCGAAAAGCGCGGCAGCTTCAAGAACTGGACCGTACTGCTGGCCATCTCGGCCTTCTCGCTGTCACTGCTCGGCACCTTCCTGGTCCGCTCCGGCGTGCTGACCTCGGTACATGCCTTCGCCACCGATCCGACGCGCGGCATTTTCATCCTGATTTTCCTGATCGTCGTCATCGGTTCTTCGCTGGCGCTGTTTGCCTGGCGGGCGCCGAGCGTCGGCCTGGGCGGGCGCTTCGGCCTGATTTCACGCGAATCGATGCTGCTCACCAACAACGTGCTGCTGGTCGTCGCCTGCGCCACAGTGCTGCTCGGCACGCTCTATCCACTGCTGGTCGATGCGCTGGGCATTGGCAAGATCTCGGTCGGCCCGCCCTATTTCAATGCGGTGTTCGTACCGGTCATGGCTCCGGTGCTGTTCTTGATCGGCCTTGGCCCATTCGCCCGCTGGAAGGAGGCCTCGCTACCCGAGATCCTGCGTACCGTGCGCTGGGCCTTCGCAGTCGGTGCCATCGTTGCCATCGCCGTGCCGCTACTCTATGGCCACTGGAGCCCGCTGACCGCCCTCGGCCTGCTGCTGGCCGCCTGGATCGCCGCCACCGCCGTCATCAACTTCGTCGACCGCGTGCGCCGGACCCGCGGCGAGGCTTCCTTCGTCCGCGCCGCGCTGCGCCAGCCGCGCAGCTTCGTCGGCATGCACCTGGCCCATCTCGGCGTCGCAGTCTTCGTCGTCGGCGTCGCCATGGTCTCGAGCTTCGAAGAAGAGAAGGACGTCAAGATGGAAGCCGGCGAATCGGTCACCGTCTCCGGCTACACCTTTACCTTCGTCGGCATCCATGAGGTCAAGGGCCCCAACTACATCGCCGCCCAGGGCCAGTTCGACCTGAGCCGGGACGGTCGCTTCCTGCGCCGGATGACACCGGAAAAACGTAACTACTTCTCCTCGGCAATGCCGATGACCGAAGCCTCGATCGATGCCGGCCTGTGGCGCGACGTCTATGTCTCGCTCGGCGAGCCGATCGACCGCGACCAGCCGGAAGGCGCCTGGGCCGTGCGCGTCTATTACAAGCCCTTCGTCGACTGGATCTGGGGCGGCTGCCTGCTGATGTCGCTCGGCGGCCTGCTCGCCATGCTCGACCGCCGTTATCGCCTGAAGGCGCGAAGCGCCGCCACCTTGCCTGCCGGAAGCCAACCCGCATGAACCGTTATTACTGGATACTCGGCGCTTTCGCCGCCCTCGTCGTCCTGCTCGCCGTCGGCCTCGGTCTCAACCCGCGCGACATTCCCTCGCCGCTGGTCGGCAAGCCGGTGCCGGCCTTCCGCCTGGCGCAGCTGGCCGATCCGGACAAGACCTTCGGTCCCGAAGAACTGCACGGCAAGCCCTGGCTGCTCAACGTCTGGGCCTCGTGGTGCGTTTCCTGCCGCCAGGAGCACCCGCTCCTGGTTGAGTTCTCGAAGAAGGTGGACGTGCCGCTGATCGGCCTCAACTACAAGGAAGTGCGCGGCGACGGCGAGTTCGATATGAGCAAGCTGCCCGCCGACGAGGAGAAGAAGCTGGCATTGCAGCGCGCCACCAGCTGGCTGCGCGACCACGGCGATCCGTACCGGCTGACGGCGATGGACATCGACGGCCGCGTCGGTATCGATTTCGGCGTCTACGGCGTGCCGGAAACCTACGTCATCGACAAGGACGGGATCATCCGCATGAAGCACACCGGGCCGATCACCCCCGATGTGCTGACCAAGAAAATCCTGCCCCTGCTGGCGGGGTTGAGCAAATGATCGCCCGCGCTTTGATCCTCGCGCTCTGCCTGGCGGCCACCGGCGCTCAAGCGTCGTCGGCCTGGGAAGCCGCGGTAGCCGCTGACCCGGTGGCCGAAAAGCGCTTGCAAGCGCTGTCGAAGGAATTGCGCTGCCTGGTCTGCCAAAACGAAACAATCGCCGACTCCAATGCCGAACTGGCCGTCGACCTGCGCCGCGAAATCCGCGGCATGATCCACGATGGCCGTTCCGACAACGAGATCATCGACTTCATGGTCGCCCGTTACGGCGATTTCGTGCTCTACCGACCACCCGTCAAGGGGGTCACACTGCTGCTCTGGGGCGGCCCGGTGGTTCTGTTGCTGCTCGGCCTGGGCGCTCTGTTCGCTTACCTGCGCCGGCGTGCCGGCCGCGTCGGCGATACCGAACGGCCGCTGTCGACCGAGGAAGCCCGCCGCCTCGAAGCCCTGCTCAAGGAACCCGATAACAAATGATGCCGTTCATCCTGTATGCGACGCTGATCGTCGTGGTCATCTGCGCCTTCCTGTTCCTGCCGCTGTGGTTCGGCCGGCGCGGCGCGGCCGCGGGCGGCGACCGCCAGACGGCCAACTTGGCCATTTTCCGCGACCAACTGGCCGACCTCGAACGTGAATGCCAGGAAGGCACGCTGGCCGCCGCCGATTTCGACCAGGCCCGCCAGGAATTGCAGCGCCGCCTGCTCGAAGAGACCGCCCCGGCAGCCGAACCCAGCATCGCACCAAGCGTGGCCGGCCCCAGCCGTAAGACGGCAATCGCCCTGGCCCTGCTGCTGCCGCTCGGCGCCCTGCTCGGCTACGCCCTGCTCGGTAATCCAGCGGCGCTCGATCCAGCGCGCACGGCACCGGCGCCGGCCCAGGCCAACATGAGCCCGGAGCAGATCGACGAGATGGTCGCTCGCCTGGCCGAACGCATGCAGAGCAACCCCGACGACATGCAGGGCTGGCTGATGTTGGCCCGCTCCTACAAAGCGCTGGGCCGTTACGACGATGCCGTCAAGGCCTATGCCAAGGCCGAGAAAGTCATCGACGACCAGCCTGACCTGTTGGCCAGCTACGCCGAAACGATCGCCATGGCTAGCGGCCAGGGCTTGGTCGGCAAGCCCCGCGAACTGGTCGAGCGCGCCCTGAAGATCGATCCCAAGCACGCACACAGCCTGTTCCTCGCCGGTGCCGCCGCAATACAGGCCAACGACACCAAGCAGGCAATCGCCTACTGGGAGGCTCTGCTGCCACTGGTCGAGCCCGGTACCGAGCTGGACCAGATGCTGCGCGCCGGCATCGACAAACTGAAGCAAGGTAAATAAATCATGGTCGACGCCGCCCGCCGGGGATTCCTGCGCGGCCGGCCGCGGCCGAAGGCCGAGTTGCGCCCACCTTGGGCTCGACCGGAAGCCGCCTTCGTCGACCACTGCACGCGCTGCCGTGACTGCCTGTCGGCCTGCCCACAGGGCATCATCGTCAGCGGCGATGGCGGCTACCCGACCCTCGATTTCAGCCGCGGCGAATGTACCTTTTGCACCGCCTGTGTCGCCGTCTGCCAACCACAGGCACTGTTGCGCCACGAAGACAAGGTCCCGTGGCCGTACACAGCGCATGTCGGCCCCACCTGTCTGCCGGCACGGGGTATCGAATGCCGGGTCTGCGGCGATTATTGCGCTGTGCGGGCCATCCGTTTTCCGCCGCGCATCGGCGGCAACCCGCTGCCGGAGATCTACGCCAGTTGCTGCACCGGCTGCGGTGCCTGCCTTGCGCCCTGTCCGACCGATGCCATCCGGATTGCCTGATCCTTACTTTGCCTGCAGCGGCCGGCCATTCCTTGTGCTTTAATCTACGCTGATTCTTGGCCTACCGGAGACACCCCATGAGCTCAGAAAAATTCCGCCTCGTCACCCGCAGCGATTTCGACGGCCTGGTCTGCGCCGTGCTGCTCAACGAACTGAACCTGATCGACGACATCAAGTTCGTGCACCCGAAGGACATGCAGGACGGCAAGATCGACATCGGCAACCGCGACATCACCACCAACCTGCCCTACGTCGCCGGCGCCCATCTGGCTTTCGACCACCATCTGTCGGAAACGCTACGCAACACCCGCGAGCGGGCCAATCACATCATCGATGCCGACGCCCCCTCGGCGGCCCGTGTCGTCTATGACTACTACGGCGGCAAAGCGGCCTTCCCGCGTATTTCCGAGGCGATGATGGAAGCCGTCGACAAGAGCGACTCGGCGCAGTTCAGCCGCGACGATATCCTCAATCCCGGCGGCTGGGTGCTGCTCAATTTCCTGATGGACGCCCGCACCGGCCTCGGCCGCTTCCGCGACTTCCGCATCAGCAACTACGCGCTGATGATGGACTTGATCAAGTACTGCCGCGACCATGACATCGGCGACATCCTCGCCTTGCCCGACGTCAAGGAACGCGTCGAGCTGTATTTCGAGCACAGCGACAAGGCCAAGGACCAGATTCTGCGCTGCGCCACCGTGCACAAAAACCTGGTGGTGCTCGACCTGCGCGACGAGGAAACCATCTGGGCAACCAATCGCTTCATGATCTATGCGCTGTTCCCGCAGACCAACATCTCGATCCATGTGCTGTGGGGCGTGCAGAAGCAGAATACCGTGTTTGCCACCGGCAAATCGATCCTCGACCGCGGCAGCAAAACCAATGTCGGTGAACTGATGCTGGCCTACGGTGGCGGCGGCCATCAGGCGGCCGGCACCTGTCAGGTTGCCAACGAACAGGCAGCGGCGACGCTGCAGGCGCTGATCGCCCGCATCAACGCCGACGGCTAGGCATCATCCTCGGGCGCGGCGCTTGGACGCAGCAACGGAACCGGCGAGAAGCCGAACTCGATCATTTCGGCTTCCAGCTTGATGCGCAGGATCAGCAGTCCACGCAGCGATTCCCGCGCCCGATCTTTGGCCCAGGACAGATGGTTGTCAGCCAAACAGGCGTCGATCTCGTGGCGATTGGCTAGGTTGACGCCACAAATCGCCGCGTAACGCTGGATCTCGTGATCCAGTTCCCGCAACTCCCGGTCATAATGTTCGAATCCGCTCATGGGTGGAGCATACAACCAAAGGAGAGTTTCCGATGTATCGGCTAGTCCTGCCGAATCCACGCAAGAACATTGCCCTGGCCTTTCAGGATGTTCCTGAGGCTCGCGCTTGGCTGGCCAAGCAACCGCGCGCCCATCCGCAGCAGACGCTGGCGGCCCTGGCCCTGCAGGTTGAAGCCATCGACGGCAGTGCTAGCGACCCGGCGTTGGCCGTCGAACTGCTCGGGCTGTTGCGCACAGCGGCGGTTCCGCTGCAGGAGCACATCGAGCCACGCTTCGTGCGCAAGGCCTTGCCGCTGCCTGCCGACGACCACCGCGCCTTCGAACTGGTTGCCCGCTTCTGGCACCGTCTCGGCGTCGCCTATCTGCGCCGCTACGAGGAACTGGGCATCCAGGGGCGTAGCTTGGCACTCAATCGCGCCGCCTGCGCCCTGCGCCTGGCCGCCCACAGCCACTTTCTGGCCGCTTACGAATGTCCGCCGGCACTCGACCGCCTGCTGCTCAGCCTCCTCGCCCTGGCCATCCACGACGATGTGCTGGCGCGACCGTTGCCGGACGGGGACTTTCCCCATCTCGGCGACGCCACTGTCGCCGGCCACCTGGCTTGGGCCTTTCTGTTGCGCTTGATCGACCCCTACCGGCTGACCGCGCCGCAACTGCTTGTGGCTAACCGCGCGCTCAGCCGCTGGCGCGAACTGGCTGAATTCCGCAACGAGCCAGATACCGACGATGCACGTGCTCGCGACCTCGACCTGAGCGCCCTGTACGGCGCCCCGCTGCCCGACGAAACACCGCGTTGGCTCGACATTCGCGCTATCGACCGTAAGTTGCGCAAGCGCCTCGAAGCATTGCAGCAGGGCGTGTCGCCGGAAGCCCTGAAACTTGGCCGCGAGCTGTCGCCGACCGCCAACATCCGTCTACTGAAGGAAATCCGCCATAGCCTGACCATGCCCGAGCGGGAAACCGCCGAAGAACCCGGCGACATTGCCCTCGCCTTTGGCGGCGAGGATGCCTACGCCGTGCTGCGCGGCGACTACCTGAACGCCGCCGGCGACATCGACATCGACAGTTCCGTGCTCGCCCACCAGCGTACCGCGCTGTTCGGCTTCGACCGCGTCGAACAGGCAACGACGGCGATCAAGCGCATCGAGGTCACCACCGAGGCCTGGAAACAACTCGACGGCATGGTTCTACGCCCCGCTGTCGACCCCAGCCCGCGCCGCCAAGCACCCTGCCTGGTGGCCGCCCGTGTGCGCGGCCAGGCGCGGCTCGGCGTGCTGTTCGGCTTGCAGGTCATGACCGGCGGCGTGCTGTCAGGCGGCTTGCACTGGTATGGAGGAGAAGTCGAAGCCGGCTGGCTCAAGCGCACCGAGCCACGCCTCCGGGCCAGCGGGCGCATTCCGGCCTTCCTGATCTGCGAAGACGAGGAATTATCGCTGGTACTACCGGCCACGGCCGGAATTCGGGTGGGTGTCACGCTCGCCATCGGCGGCGCAACGCTGGAACATTTGCAACCGGACGAGGTGCTCGAACGCGGCATCGATTTCGTCCGCTACGCCTGCCACGCCGTATAAACGAAAAGGCCCGTCTTGCGACGGGCCTTCGTTGCAGCAGCCGCCGGCGACTAACCGGCGGCGGCGGAACATGATCACTCGAACTCGATGATCACCTGATCGACCGACAGGCTCTCGCCGACGGCTACCGAGATCTTCTTCACCTTGCAGTCCTGCTCGGCCTTGAGGATGTTCTCCATCTTCATCGCCTCGATGACGGCCAGCTTCTCGCCGGCCTTCACTTCCCGGCCGACCTCGACCGCGATCTCGCGCAACAAGCCCGGCATCGGCGACAGCAGGAACTTCGACAGGTCGGGCGCCGGCTTGTCCGGCATCAGCGCCAGCATCTCGGCGGCACGCGCGCTCATGACCATGAAGTCGGCACGGGAACCCCAGTGATACAGGCTGTAACGGGTCTTGAAGCGTGCCACCTGCAAGGTGAAGGATTCGCCATTGCAGGTACCGCTGAACAGCGATTCACCCAGCTTCCAGCCGGACAGGATCTCGTAGCTCTTGCCGTTGTATTCGACATAGTAGCCGCCCGGGATCCGGCGCGCCGTGACCGGATGGTTTTCTTTCTGCCCACCGCCTCTCAGGCGCACCACCATCCACTGGTCGCCAACGATGCGCTCGTGGCCTTGCAACTGGCCGGTGATCGACGCCGAACGGTCGGTAAAGGCACGGTAGACGTAGGCGACGACCGAGACCAGCAGGGCCGGGTCATCGTGCGGCACCATCGAGGTGTCGAAACCCTTCGGATACTCCTTGGCGATGAAGCTGGTATCGAAGATGCCGGACTGGAAGCGCGGGTGCTGCATCAACGCCGCCTGGAACGGGATATTCGAGGAAATGCCGTGGATCACGAAGGCATTCAGCGCATCGCGCATACGGGCAATCGCCGCGTTGCGGTCCTTGGCGTGCACGATCAGCTTGGCGATCATCGAGTCGTAGAACATCGAAATCTCGCCGCCATCGTAGACACCGGTATCGACGCGGGTAGTGCCTTCGGCGTCGGTGCTCTCGGCCGGCGGCAGGAACTTGACCAGGCGGCCAGTGGAAGGCAGGAAGCCACGGAACGGATCCTCGGCATTGATCCGGCATTCCATCGACCAGCCGTTGATCTTGACGTCGGCCTGGGTGAGCGGCAGTTTCTCGCCGGCAGCCACGCGGATCATCTGCTCGACCAAGTCGAGGCCGGTAATCAGTTCGGTGACCGGGTGCTCGACCTGCAAGCGGGTGTTCATTTCCAGGAAGTAGAACTCCTTGGTCGCCCCGGAGACGACGAATTCGACGGTACCCGCCGATTCGTAATTAACGGCGCGGGCCAGGGCCACGGCCTGCTCGCCCATGGCCTTGCGCATCTCGGGGTCGACGAAGGGACTCGGCGCCTCCTCGATGACCTTTTGGTGGCGGCGCTGGATCGAGCAGTCGCGCTCGTTCAGATAGACGTAATTGCCGTGCGAATCGCCGAGCACCTGGATTTCGATATGGCGCGGCTCAAGCACGTACTTCTCGATGAACACGCGGTCGTCGCCAAAGGAATTACGCGCTTCGTTGACGCAGGAGGAGAAACCCTCGTGCGCCTCGGCGTCATTGTAGGCGACGCGCAGGCCCTTGCCGCCACCACCGGCGGAGGCCTTGATCATCACCGGATAGCCGATCTTCTTGGCAATCTCGACGGCCTCGTCCGGACCGGCAATGGCCTCGTTATGACCTGGGATGGTGTTGACCTTGGCCACGATAGCCAGCTTCTTGGACTCGATCTTGTCGCCCATCTTGGCGACCGAGTAATGCTTCGGGCCGATGAACTTGATGCCTTCCTCTTCCAGGCGGCGCGAGAATTCGGCATTTTCGGACAGGAAGCCGTAACCCGGATGGACCGCCTCGGCGCCGGTCTGCTTGCAGGCGGCGATGATCTTGTCCATGACCAGGTAGGACTCTTTCGAAGCGGCCGGCCCGATACAGACGGCCTCGTCGGCCATATCGACGTGCAGGGCATCCCTGTCGGCCTCGGAATAGACGGCAACGGTGGCGATGCCCATCTTGCGGGCGGTCTTGATGACGCGGCAGGCGATTTCACCGCGGTTGGCAATGAGGATTTTCTTGAACATGTTCTATTCCTTCCTGGCGCTTACAGCGGGATATTGCCGTGCTT
>JAISPT010000026.1 GCA_031274715.1 Azonexus sp.
CCCGATCAGGCGATGCAGCGGCAGATGCAGGCCTACCTGGCGGCACTGGCGCTGCTCGTCGGCGCTGCCTGGCGGCCGCTGTGGCTGGCGCGGCCGGCCGGCGCCATGCTGGCGGTGGCCGGTGGCTGGCTGTGGTGGAATCTGCTCAGCGCGGCTTGGCGCTACCGCCAGCAGGTGGCGCTGATGGCGGCGCACAAGGCGGCCGGCGGGGCATGAGTTATCTGGCTCTCAAGCACCTGCACGTTACCTGCGTCGTACTCAGTGGCCTCGGCTTCTGCCTGCGCGGCTGGTGGATGGCCAGCGGCTCGCCGTACTTGCAGGCGCGGCTGACCCGGGTGCTGCCGCATGTCGTCGATACGGTGCTGCTCGGCAGCGCGCTGACGCTGGCCTGGATGAGCGGCCAGTATCCCTTCGTCCAGGGCTGGCTGACGGCCAAGGTGCTTGGCCTGCTGACCTATATCGGTTGTGGCGCGATGGCGCTGAAGCGGGCACCGAGCCGCGCCGCCCGCCTGCGCTATTTGGTGCTGGCCTTGCTCGCTTATGCCTATATCGTTGGCGTTGCGCTGACCCGCAATCCTTTTTTGCTATAAGCGGTCGAATTTGCGATAACGGCGGACGGTGCCGGCAATCGCCGGGCCAGTTCGAAGCGGGAGAGAAGGGGAGAAAAAAGAGAGGATGCGTTCCCGATGACGCTTGTCGCGCGCTATCGGGAACGCATCCTCTATCGGCTGCCGGGCGGAGGGTGTGCCCGGTGGGTTCTGCCTCTGACCTTTTAGATGATGCCCTGGGCTTGCATGGCCTCGGCGACCTTGACGAAGCCGGCGATGTTGGCACCGTCCACATAGCTGACCTTGCCGTCGGCGCCACGGCCGTAACGCAGGCAGGCCTCGTGGATGTTGCACATGATTTGGTGCAGGCGGGCATCGACTTCTTCGCGTGACCAGGACAGGCGCATCGCGTTCTGGCTCATTTCCAGGCCCGAGGTGGCGACACCGCCAGCGTTGCTGGCCTTGCCCGGGGCGTAGAGCACGCCATTGGCGGTAAACACCTTCACCGCTTCGGCCGTGGACGGCATGTTGGCACCTTCGGCGACGCAGATGACACCGTTGTTGACCAGGGCCTTGGCGTCCTCGCCGTCGAGTTCGTTCTGGGTGGCGCAGGGCAAGGCGATGTCTACCGGCACCTGCCACGGACGGGCACCGGGCAGGAAGCGGGCGCCAACGCGTTCGGCATAGTCACTGACACGGCCGTAATGCGTATTCTTGACGTCCATCAGCACGGCCAGCTTTTCCGGCGTGAAACCGTCCTCGTCGACCACGGTGCCGCTCGAGTCGGACACGGTGACGACGCGGGCGCCCAGGGTCATGGCTTTCTCGACGGCGTATTGGGCGACATTGCCGGCGCCCGAGACGCTGACCCGCTGGCCTTCGAAGCCGCGGCCGGATTGCTTGAGCATCTGCTCGGCGAAATAGACGGTACCGTAGCCGGTCGCTTCCGGACGGATCAGCGAACCGCCGAAGCTCAGACCCTTGCCGGTGAACACGCAATCGGCGCGGTTGGAGAGCTTCTTCATCATGCCGGCCATGAAGCCGACCTCACGGCCGCCGACGCCGATGTCGCCGGCCGGCACGTCAGTGTCGCTGCCAATGTGGCGGAACAGTTCACTGATGAAGGCTTGGCAGAAACGCATTACTTCGCCTGGGCTGCGGCCCTTCGGATCGAAGTCGGAACCGCCCTTGCCGCCGCCCATCGGCAGCGTGGTCAGGGCATTCTTGAAGGTCTGCTCAAAGGCCAGGAACTTAAGGATCGACAGGTTGACCGAGGAATGGAAGCGGATGCCGCCTTTGTAAGGACCGATGGCCGAGGAGTGTTGGATGCGGTAGCCGCGGTTAACTTGCACCTTGCCTTGGTCGTCAATCCAGGAGACACGGAACATGATGATGCGCTCCGGTTCGACCAGGCGGTCAAGCAGGCCGTGTTCGGCGTATTTCGGGTGCTGTTTGATGAACGGCCACAGGCTTTCGATGACTTCGGTGACGGCCTGCAAAAACTCGGGCTGTCCCGGATTCCGCGCAGCAACATGGTTGGTGAATTCTTCGAAAGACGTATAACGCAAGATCACAGCTCCCTGATAATGTAGGTATGAAAATAGGTTGGATGGTGTGCGGGACGTGCCGCCGGGGGCGCAGCCTTAGGTGGCGGCCGGCTGGATGACCTCGACGACGGTCAAGCGGCGGCTGTTGCCGCCGGGAAAGTCCCAGTCGATTTCCTGGCCGATGGTTAGGCCGATCAGGGCGGCGCCGACCGGGGCGAAGACCGAAACCTTACCCTGAGACGGATCGGCTTCTTCCGGGAAGACGATCTGCACCTCGCGGCTGTTGCCAGTCTCGACCTCGGCATAGCGGACGCGTGACCCCATGGTCACAACGCCTTCTTGCATTGAATCACTGGGCACAACAATGGCGCGCTCAAGTTCGGCGCGCAAGTCAGGCGGCGGTTGAATTGCCATCAGACGGATAAAATCCGCATCGCTGATGATCAAGTTGGTCGGTTGCATCGAAATCGTTTCTATATTGTGTGTTGGCTAGCCAACAGGAGGCGCAAAATTCCCGACATCGTAGTCGACGGTGGACCTCTTGATAAGTTCGCGATTTTGAATAAGACTGTTTCTGTTTCGATAACAATATGATTGTCATGAAAAATATCGGCGACATGCTGTTGTTCGCTCAGGTGGTCAAGGCCCGGAGTTTTTCCGCTGCCGCTGCCCACCTCGGTATTTCCAAATCGCGGGTCAGCAAATCGGTGGCCCGGCTGGAGACGGCGCTCGGCGTTCGCCTGCTGCAGCGTAGTACCCGGCGGCTCAATCTGACCGAGGTTGGTGAAGCCTATTTCGAGCATTGTGATCGCATCCTCAACGAACTGGCACTGGCCGACAACACCGTCGGCAGCCTGCGCCAGGAGCCGCGCGGCAAGCTGAAGTTCAGTGCGCCAGTAGCTTTCAGCACGTTGCACGTGGCGCCGGCGCTGCCCGATTTCATGGCCCAGTATCCCGATCTGATGGTGGACATGACGATCAGCGACCGCCTGGTCGACCTGGTCGAGGCAGGCTACGACCTGGCCTTGCGCATCGCCCCGGAGCCCAGTGGCCCCAACTTGGTCGCCCGGCGCTTAGCGCCGATCCACCGCAAAATCTGCGGCAGCCCGGCCTACCTGGCCCGGCGCGGCGTGCCGCAGGTGCCGGCCGACCTGATGGGCCACAATTGTCTCGACTACACCTGTATGAATACCGACGGATGTTGGCATCTGCATGGTCCGGCTGGCGAAGAGGTCATTCCGGTTAGCGGCAGCCTGAGCATCAACGACGACGAGGCGCTGTCGCAGGCTGTGCTCGGTGGCCTCGGACTGGCCCTGTTGCCGACCTTCATTGTTGGCAGCGAACTGCTGGCCGGGCGCTTGGTCGAAGTCCTGCCCAGTTACCTGCCGGTCGGCCGTTTCATCTACGCTGTGCACTTGCCGGACCGGCATCTGCCGCTGAAGGTGCGGGTTTTCATCGAGTTCCTGCAGCAGCGCTTCGGCGATGATCCCTACTGGGACCGATCGCCGGCGCCGAGGGATGAGCGCTTGTGGCTGGGCCGCAGCGTTCGATCGAGAGAGGGACATGAGGCAGAGATTGCGCATGGGAGTGTGACGGAAAGCCCATAGGGATAACGCCTAAGTGCTTTCCCCATTATCGTCCCGGGGACGATTGGTTATAGTCGCCGCTGCCTTTACCTCTGTTCCACTATGCTCAATTCCGCCGCCTCGGCGCCCGAACTGATTGCCACCGCACTGTTCGCGCTCGCCGTCCTGCATACCTTTTCGACCCGGTTCTTCGCCCATCTGGCCCATGTCCAGCCGCGCCACGCCGGTCTTTGGCACCTGCTGGCCGAGGTCGAGGTAGTGTTCGGTTTCTGGGCCTTCGTGCTGATTGCCGCAATGTTCCTGTTCTCGGGCAAGGAGGCGGCGGTCGGCTACCTGGAAAGCCGCAATTTCACCGAGCCGATGTTCGTGTTCGTGATCATGGTCATTGCCGCCAGCCGGCCGATTCTGCAGATGGTGACGGCCAGTGTGCGCCTGCTGGCCACCATGATTCCGCTGCACGACGCGGTGGCGATGTTCTTTCTGTGCCTGTCGGTGATCCCGCTGCTTGGCTCGTTCATCACCGAGCCGGCGGCGATGACGCTGGCCGCGCTGATGCTGCGCGACAGCTATTTCCGGCAGCAGTTGTCGAACCGCCTGAAGTACGCGGCGATCGGCATGCTGTTCGTCAATATTTCGATCGGCGGCGCGCTGACCAATTTCGCCGCACCGCCAGTGCTGATGGTCGCCAGTAAATGGCAGTGGGATTCCCTGTTCATGCTTTCCCAATTCGGCTGGAAGGCGGCCTTCGCAGTTTTCTTTAACGCCGCGGTGCTGACCTGGTTCTTCCGCCAGGAACTGCTGGCCAAGGGCCGACCGGAGGTTGCCGGGGAGCGTGCCGGGGTTCCCCGTAGCGTGGCCGGCATCCATCTCGTGTTCCTCGTTGGCGTCGTCGTCTTTGCCCACCATCCAGCGTTGTTCATGGGCCTGTTCCTGTTCTTTCTTGGCTACACCGAGGCTTACAAGCAGTACCAGGATCGCTTGATTCTGCGCGAGGGACTGCTGGTTGCCTTCTTCCTGGCTGGCCTGGTGGTTTTGGGCGGCTTGCAGCAATGGTGGCTGCAAGCCACGCTGCTCGGCGTCGAGCCGGACGTGCTGTATTTCCTCGCCACGGCGCTGACCGCCATTACCGACAACGCTGCTCTGACCTATCTCGCATCGCTGGTCGAGGGCGTCTCGGCCGAGTTCAAGTACGCCATCGTTGCCGGCGCAATCACCGGCGGTGGCTTGACCATCATTGCCAATGCCCCCAATCCGGCCGGCGTGGCGATCCTGAAATCGAGCTTTGACGACGAGGCGGTTAATCCGCTCGGATTGTTCCTCGCCGCCTTGCCGCCGACAGGCGTCGCCATCTTTGCCTTCAAGGTCTTGTAAGGGATGTGCTGGAGTCCTTTTTCCGGCCAAGCCAGGGTTTAGAACACCAGCCTGTCGGCGATGTCTTAGGCGCGGTGGTTCATCAGGGCCTTGAGGCCGTTGACGTCGAGAATGCGGATGTGTTTCTGCTGTACGGCGATATAGCCTTCTTCCTGGAAGCGCGAGAAGGCGCGCGACACGGTTTCCAGCTTGAGACCAAGGTAGGAGCCAATTTCCTCGCGCGTCATGCGCAAGTAGAACTCGGCGTGCGAGAAGCCGCGCGCCGTGAAGCGCTGCGACAGGTTGAGCAGGAAGGCGGCCAGCCGTTCCTCGGCGCGCATCGTACCCAGGAGCATCATGACGCCGTGGTCGCGGACGATCTCGCGGCTCATCACCTTGTGGAAATGGTGCTGCAGCGAGTGGATTTCACGCGACAGACTTTCCAGCCGGTTGAACGGGATCGAACAGATCTCGCTGTCTTCGAGCGCGATGGCGTTACAGGTGTGGTGTTCGGTACAGATGCCGTCGAGGCCGAGCAGTTCGCCGGCCATCTGGAAGCCGGTGACTTGGTCGCGGCCGTCTTCGAGCAGCACGTCGGTCTTGAAAAAACCGCTACGGATGGCGTAGATGGCGTCGAAGGGCTCGCCGGCGCGATACAGATGATCGCCACGCTTGATCCGGCGGCGGGTCGAGACGAGATCGTCCAGACGCTCCAGTTCTTCCAGGTTGAGCCCGTAGGGGAGGCACAGTTCGCGGAGATTGCAACTGGAACAGGCGGTCTTGATGACCGATAGCGTAATATCCTGATTCAATGGGAGTGTTTGGGCCATTGGCAACCTGCGTCGGATTGATCCAAGTCAACCGTGAAAGCGCACGGTCCGAACATAATTCCACCACCCGACAGTGATATCACCAATGAATTTTTTCACAGAAAACCTCGTTTTCGATCCCCAGATCATTCGCCGTTTCGATGTTAACGGCCCACGCTACACTTCCTACCCGACCGCGGATCGCTTCGTCGAGGCATTCAATTCGGAGGCAGCCAAGCTGTGGCTTGGCAAACGCAACATCGGCGGCATCAGCCGGCCGCTCTCATTATACTTTCACATCCCGTTCTGTAACACCATCTGCTATTACTGCGCCTGCAACAAGATCATTACCAAGGATCACGGGCGCAGCGCCAAGTACCTGAAGTATCTCGGCAAGGAGCTGGCCCTGCAGAGCACCGCCCTGGAAGGGTGTGACGGTAAGCACGAGGTGATTCAGTTGCATTGGGGCGGCGGTACGCCAACCTTCCTGTCGCATGACGAGATGCGCCAGTTGATGGCCGAGACGCGCAAGCATTTCAAGTTGCTCGACGGCGGCGAATACTCGATCGAAGTCGATCCGCGCAAGGTCGATGCTGCGACCGTGGCGCTGCTCGGCGAACTGGGCTTCAACCGCATGAGCATCGGTGTTCAGGATTTCGACGAGCGCGTGCAGGTGGCGGTCAACCGTATTCAGAGCGAGGCGGAAACTTTCGCTGTGATCGAGGCGGCGCGAGCGAATGGCTTCAAGTCGATTTCGGTCGATCTGATCTACGGTTTGCCGCACCAGACGGTGATGGGTTTCAACCGTACCCTGGAGCGGGTGCTGGCGATGGACCCGGAGCGTCTGTCGATCTACAACTACGCCCACATGCCAGGCCTGTTCAAGCCGCAGCGCCGTATCGTCGAGAGCGATTTGCCGTCGGCCGATGCCAAGCTGCAGATTCTGGCCCTGGCCATCAAAAAGCTGACCGAGGCCGGCTACGTCTTCATCGGCATGGACCACTTCGCCAAGCCAGACGACGAACTGGCCGTGGCTCAGCGCCAGGGGCGCCTGCACCGCAATTTCCAGGGTTATTCGACCTATGCCGATTGCGACATGCTGTCCTTCGGCATTTCGTCGATCAGCAAGGTCGGGCCGACCTACAGCCAGAACGTCAAGACTCTGGACGAGTACTATGATCGCCTCGACGCCCAGTTGCTGCCGGTGTTCCGCGGCATTGAGCTGACCGCCGACGACATCCTCCGGCGCGCCATTATCCAGGCTCTGATGTGCCATTTCGAGCTGTCCATTGAGAGTATCGAAAGCTCGCACCTGATCGATTTCCACAAGTACTTCGCTGCCGAGTTGGAGGATATGAAGGAAATGGCGCGGGCCGGCCTGCTCAAGATCGACCGCGAATGGATCACTGTCCTGCCACCGGGGCGCATGCTGGTACGCGTCATCTCGATGGTGTTCGACCGCTACTTGCGTGCCGATCGGCAGCGTACGCGTTATTCCAAAGTTATCTGAAGCCTGTGCGGGGCCAGACGGAGCGGGTTAGACTGACCGCTTTGCCTTGATCCTGTTTCGTCATGCCTGATTCCGGCTACTTGGCCCTGTTTCTGGTCGGCCTGCTCGGCGGCACGCATTGCGTCGGCATGTGCGGAGGTATCGTCGGCGCGCTGTCATTCGGCGCGCCGGGGCGCTGGCGCTTGCATCTGGCCTACAATATTGGGCGTATCACCTCGTATGCGGCGGCTGGTGCCGTGGTCGGCACGCTGGGGGCGGCCAGCCTCGGCTTCGATGGGCAGGTTCCGGTCCGTCTGGCGCTATACCTGCTGGCCAACCTGATGCTGGTCGCGCTCGGCCTCTATTTGCTCGGTGTTACTCGGGCTCTGGCATTTACCGAACGGGCCGGCCAACACCTGTGGCGTCGCCTGCAACCGCTGACCCGACGCTTTCTGCCGGCGCGGTCCGTGGCCCAGGCTTTTCCGCTCGGCCTGTTGTGGGGCTGGCTGCCTTGCGGCTTAGTCTATAGTGCCTTGGCCAGCGCGTTGACGGCCGGCTCGGCCGGACGCGGTGCGTTGTTGATGCTGGCCTTCGGCTTGGGTACCTTGCCTAATTTGCTATTGGCCGGGATGCTGTTATCCCGGCTCAACGAATTCGTCCGCCGGCCAGTGGTACGGATCCTGTCCGGCCTACTGGTCCTCGGCTTTGGGCTGTATGGGCTGTTTGCCTTGATGCGTCAATAGGAGCGGTTTTGTCATGAACAGTCAGCAAGCTGCCGATAGCGGCTCGGCGAACGACGCCGCGGCGCCTAGCCAGGTCGTCGAGTTCGCCATTGCCGGCATGACCTGCGCTGCTTGCTCGACGCGCCTGGAGAAAGTGCTCAACCGTCAGCCGGGTATGCGCGCCAATGTCAATCTGGCTGCCGAACGGGCACGCGTTCGCCTCGACGATGGCATTGCTGCGGAGGCGGTGATCGCCGCCGTGGCCAAGGCGGGTTTCTCCGCCAGCCCGGTCGACGCCGGTACGCGCGAGCGGGAGAAGCGAGCAAAACGAATAGCCTATCAGCAGGAGAGCCGGCGCTTCTGGATCGCGGTGGCGCTGACCCTGCCGCTGGTTGGCCAGATGCTATTCATGTTCGGCGAGCACGGCCATCAGAATGAGTTGCCGCGCTGGCTGCAATTGCTGTTGGCGACGCCGGTGCAGTTTTGGATCGGCTGGCGTTTCTACGACGGGGCCTGGAAGACGCTGCGTGCCGGTGGCGCCAACATGGACGTGCTGGTCGCCCTTGGTACCAGCATGGCTTGGGGTTTCTCGGCGGTGGTGACGGTGCTGGCGCTCAATGACCAGCATGTTTATTTCGAGGGCGGGGCGGCGGTTATCACCCTGGTGCTGCTCGGCAAGTTGCTCGAAGCGCGGGCCAAGGCCCGGACCTCGGAGGCGATCGAGGCGCTGATCCGGCTACAGCCGAAAACGGCACGCGTCGAACGCGATGGCCAGTGGGTTGAGATGGCGGTCGACAGCCTGATGCCGGGTGATATTTTTCTGGTCCGTCCGGGCGAGAGTGTGCCGGTTGACGGCGAAGTGGTCGACGGCCAGTCGAGTGTCGACGAGGCGATGTTGACCGGCGAGAGCATGCCGGTCGGCAAGGCGGCGGGCGACCGCGTTTTCGCCGCCACCGTCAATGCCCAAGGGGCGTTGCGCTGCCGGGCCACCGGTGTCGGCGAGCAGACACTGCTGGCCGGCATCATCCGCCTGGTCGGTGAGGCGCAGGGTTCGAAGGCGCCGGTGCAGCGGCTGGCCGACCGCATTTCCGGCCTCTTCGTGCCGGTGGTCTGCGTCATTGCGCTGGTGACCTTACTTGGCTGGTGGTGGTATCGCGGCGATTTCGCCGTGGCCCTGATCAATGCCGTTGCCGTACTGGTCATCGCCTGCCCGTGCGCGCTCGGCCTGGCGACGCCGACGGCGATCATGGTCGGCACCGGCCAGGGCGCGCGGGCGGGCATCCTGGTGCGTAACGCCGAGGCGCTGGAGCGGGCCGAGAAAATTTCCGTGCTGGCGGTCGATAAGACCGGCACGCTGACGCAGGGCATGCCGGTACTGACCGACGTGGTCGCTCGTGGCATGGCGCGCGGCGAGGCGCTCGGCCTGGCGGCAGCGCTGGAACATCACTCCGAGCACCCGCTGGCGCGGGCCATCGTCGCCGCAGCCGGCGCCGTCGAACTAGCGCCGGTCGGTGAGTTCAGCGCTGTGCCTGGCCACGGTGTCGAGGGCACGGTCGCTGGCCGCCGTTTGCGCCTCGGTTCGCCCGACTGGCTGGGTGTTGCTGCCGATGAAACGGTATTGGCGTTGCAGCGGGCCGGTAAGACGGTGGTCGGCCTGGCCGACGGCGAAATACTGCTGGCGTTGTTTGCCGTTGCCGACGCCTTGCGCCCGACCTCGCGGGCGGCGGTGGCGCGTCTGCGCCAGCGCGGCGTGCGTGTCGTTATGCTGACCGGGGACAACGCCGCGACGGCCGCGGCGATTGCCGCCGAGGCTGGCATCGCCGAGTTCCGTGCCGGTATCCTGCCGGGTGACAAGGCGGCGGCGGTGGCCGAGTTGAAGCAGGGTGGAGCCTTGGTCGGCATGGTCGGCGATGGTATCAATGACGCTCCGGCGCTGGCCGCGGCCGATGTCGGTTTCGCCATCGGTGCCGGTTCCGACGCGGCGATCGAGGCGGCCGACCTGACCTTGATCCGCAGCGACCTGCTGGCGGCGGCCGATGCCATCGACCTGTCGGCGGCGACGCTGAGCAAGATTCGACAAAATTTGTTCTTCGCCTTCATCTACAATGTACTTGGCATTCCGTTGGCAGCGCTGGGTTTTCTCAACCCGGTCGTGGCCGGTGCGGCGATGGCGCTGAGTTCGGTGTCGGTAGTTTCCAATTCATTGCTGCTCAAGCGCTGGCGACCGCATGCCACAGGAGGCTGAGTGGCGAATGGAGGGACGATGAGCGACGGCAAAAGCAAGGGCAGGGTGGGCGCACGCGGTGACCAGACGGTCGCCACGTCGATGGCGGTTCCGGCGGCGTTTACGGCTGCCGCCGAGACGGCCCAGGTTGGCCTCTATATCCAGCAGGAGGGGATTTTCCGCTATGTCAATCCGTTTCTGACGCGCCAGTTCGGCTATGCCGCCGACGAACTGGTCGGCCAGCGAGGACCGCTCGACCTGGTTTTGGCCGATGCCGAATCTTTTCGCCTGGAGGCGCGGGGTGGTGGGGGGGCGGATGTTTATGCGCCGGCTTGCGAGACCATCGCCCGGCGCCGGGACGGCTCGATGTTCCCGGTGCGCATCGTCAGCGCACCGCTGACCATCGATGGCCGGCCGGCGACGACCGGCACGGTGTTTGACTTGAGTGCGCAGCGGGCGGCCGAGGCCAGGATTCGCGAACTGGCCGATTTCGACTCGCTGACCGGCCTGCCCAACCGCCGTTTGCTGCTCGATCGGTTGCTTCAACTGGTTGCCGGCGCGGAACGGGAGGAAACGCCCTTCGCCCTGCTCTGTCTCGATCTCGACCATTTCAAGCGGGTCAACGATTCGCTCGGCCACAGCGTCGGCGATGAATTGCTATGCGCCGTCGCCCGTCGTCTCGGTAGTGCAGTGCGGCGGGTCGATACCCTGGCCCGCCTGGGCGGCGACGAGTTCATCCTGGCCATGCCGGGAACCAATGCCGCCGGTGCTGCCGATCTTGCTCGCCGCCTGCTCGACGCCTGCAACGCGCCGTTCATCGTTGCCGGTCACGACTTGACGGTGACGCCGTCGCTCGGCGTGACCACCTATCCACAGGACGGCAAGGACATCGAAACCCTGCTGCGCAATGCCGACGTGGCGATGTACAAGGCCAAGGAGCAGGGGCGCAATACTTTCCAGTTCTATACCGCGGAAATGAATACCGCGACCTTCGAGCGCCTGATGCTTGAAGGCAGCCTGCGCCGGGCCGTGCGCAACGGCGAACTGGTGCTGCACTATCAGCCGCTGATCAATCTCGGCAGCGGGCGCATCATCGGTGTCGAGGCGTTGGTCCGCTGGCGCCATCCGGACCTCGGGCTGGTTATGCCGGACCGCTTCATCCACGTCGCCGAAGAAACCGGCCTGATCAACCCGATCGGCGACTGGGTACTGGGCGAGGCTTGCCGCCAGGCCCAGGCCTGGATTGCCGCCGGCCTGCCGCCGTTGGTCATGGCCGTCAACGTGGCGCCGGAACAGTTCCGCCAAGCCGGTTTCGTTGCCGCCGTGGCCGGGGCGTTGGCCAGTTCCGGCCTCGATCCGATGCTGCTCGAACTGGAAGTGACCGAGCGCACGGTGATGAACGGTGCCGAGGTCAATATCGGCACGCTCACCGCTCTGCACCGAATGGGCGTCGAATTGTCCCTCGACGACTTTGGGACCGGGTATTCTTCGTTGGCGTACCTGAAGCGCTTCCCGGTCGGCAAGCTGAAGATCGACCGCTCCTTCGTCCGCGATCTGGAACACGACGCTGACGATCAGGCAATCGCTTCGACCATCGTCAGCATGGGGCGCAGCCTGCGTCTGGCGGTGCTGGCCGAGGGCGTCGAGAGCCGTGAGCAACTGGTCCTGCTGCGGGCGATGGGCTGCGACATGGCGCAGGGTTATTTTTTCAGCCGGCCCCTGCCCGGCGAGGAAATCATTGAGTTGCTGCGACGGCAGCCCTTTTTGCTCAAGGAGTAGGACATGGAAGAAACAGTCATCCAGATTGGCGGCATGAGCTGCCAAGGGTGCGTCGGCAATATCACGAGCGTCCTGGCCAGCCTGCCCGGCGTTACGTCGGCCACCGTCTCGCTGGAAGAGGCCGCGGCGCAGGTTCGTTTCGATCCGGCCGTGGTCGCCCGCGCCGCCCTGGTGGCGGCGGTCGAGGATGCCGGTTTCGATGCCGCTTGAGGAGGTCGCGATGAACACGACTTCGACTGTGCCCAGGCTGACCCAGCTGTCGCATGGCGGCGGCTGCGGTTGCAAGATCGCCCCGGCGGTACTGGAAAAAATCCTTGCCGGCCTGCCACCCGGCATTGTTCCGCCGCAGTTGCTGGTCGGTAACGAAACCGCCGACGACGCGGCGGTCTACCAGATCAACGCACAGCAGGCGATTGTCGCTACCACCGACTTCTTCATGCCGATTGTCGACGATCCGCATGATTTCGGCCGCATCGCCGCTACTAACGCCATTTCCGACATCTATGCGATGGGCGGCACGCCGCTGTTCGCGCTGGCCCTGGTCGGCATGCCGGTCAACGTGCTGCCGCTAGAGACCATCGGTGGCATTCTCGAAGGTGGCGCCGCGGTTTGCCGCCAGGCCGGTATTCCGATCGCCGGCGGCCACACTATCGATGCGGTTGAGCCGATCTACGGCCTTGTCGTCATCGGACTCGTCAATCCTGGGCATCTCAAACGTAATTCCGCCGCTCGCCCCGGCGATCGGCTGATCCTTGGCAAGGCGGTCGGCGTCGGCATCTACAGCGCGGCGTTGAAGCTGGACAAGCTGCTTACCACCGACTACGAGACGCTGCTCGCCAGCACCACCCAGCTCAACACGCCCGGGCCGGTGCTGGCCTGTCTCGACGGCGTCCATGCCGTTACCGACGTTACCGGTTTTGGCGTGCTCGGCCATCTGGCGGAAATCTGTAAGGGCAGCGGCGTTGCCGCCCGCCTGCGTTTCGCCGACATACCGCTGCTACCGCGGGCGGCGGAACTGGTCGAGGCCGGCTTCATAACCGGCGCTTCGGCCCGCAACTGGGCCAGCTACAGCCATCTCGTCCGCGTTGCCGATAGCCTTGGCAACGGCGCCCGGACGTTATTGACCGATCCGCAGACTTCCGGCGGCCTGCTCGTTTCCTGTGCCCCGGAATCGGTTACCGAAGTGCTGTCGATCTTCCTGCAGCAGGGGTTCACCCATGTTTCGGTGATCGGCGAGATCGTCGAGGGCGAGCCGGGCATAGCCGTCGCCTGAGCGACCGCGGCTGCTTCTTTCCTACTGTCAGTCTGGCGATTTTCGATCGCCCCTTCGCCGTCACCTACCTGCTTGAAGCCGTCGCCGTGCTGATCGGCCTGGCCGGCGTCGCGGCCAAGGTATAGGCGTGGCGGATGGGTTCAGCGGCACGGTCGCCGATGCCGCCGGCAGACACCGACGTAGACCAGGACGTTGAAGGTGATCAGCCCGAGTCCCAGCAGCAGTTGCCCGTTGCCAGTCAGGCCCGCCGGGTAGATCAGCGGCAGCAGGTAGTGTTCGACGAAGCCGCCAGGGTAGCCGGCTTCGCCGGCGAGCCGGCGCCAGTGATTTTCCAGCGGGGTCAGCGGGCAGATGTGGCCGGAAAACTCGATCCAAACGCCCCAGGCCAGTGCCGGTAGGTGTAGCCAGACGAAGCCTCGACGCCAGAGCGTCAGCAGGCCGCCGAAAATGACCAGCAGGATGAAGGCCAGGTGCACCAGCAGCACCGTATCGGCTAGCAGGCGCGGACTCATGGCGCCGTGCCGGCCCCGGCTGCCGGCCATATTTCGGGCGGGTGGCGGGTCGGCCGTTCCTTGTTTTCCCGCCAAATTCCGGGAACCCGCGGCCGTTTGCCGATATCCACGACGAATAGAGTAGTATGGTTGAATAGCCATCGACTCTGCCGGGAGGGAGAAATGAACGCCATGTTGTTCTCTGCCATGCCGCTAGCCTACCGCCGATTACATGTCTGCGCAGTCGGGAGCGTGTCGTGAACGGGCCGACCATGAGCCGTGCCGGTTTTCTGCGCTTGGCCGCCGGCGCCGCGGCCGGGGTGCTGCTCGGCGGTGGATCAGTGATGGCGGCGGCCGCGCCGGTCATGCAGCGGCGCCCGATTCCGGTCAGCGGCGAAAGTCTGCCGGTGATCGGGCTGGGCACTTACCGGGTTTTCGATGTGGCCCCTGGCTCGGCCGAATACGCTCGCCTGCCCGGCGTGCTGGAGGCGCTGTTCGCCGCTGGCGGTTCGGTGATCGATAGTTCGCCGATGTACGGCCGCGCCGAGGAAACCATCGGCGAGCTGCTGGCCGCCGCCGGCAGCCGGCGCCAAGCCTTCGTCGCCAGCAAGGTGTGGATGGAGGGCCGCGACGCCGGGCGGCAGCAAATGGACACGTCGTTACGTCTGCTGCGCGCCGAGCCGCTCGACCTGATGCAGGTGCATAACCTCGTCGATTGGCGCAACCAACTGGCGACGCTGCGCGAATGGAAGCAGGCCGGACGCATCCGCTACATCGGGGTGACCCACTATCACGCTGGTGCCTACGATGAGTTGGCAGCGGTGCTGCGCGCCGAGCGCCTCGATTTTCTGCAAATCAACTATTCGCTTGATGAGCGTGAGGCCGAGCGCTTGATCTTGCCGCTCGCCGCCGAGCGTGGCCTAGCGGTGCTGATCAACCGGCCGTTCGGTGGCGGTGGACTGCTGCGCCGCCTGCATGACCGGCCGCTACCGGCTTGGGCGGCCGAGATCGAAGCCGGCAGTTGGGCGCAGTTGCTGCTCAAATTCGTCCTCAGCCAGCCGGCGGTGACCTGCGCCATTCCCGCCACCGGCCGGCCTGAGCATATGGCCGACAACGCTACCGCCGGGTGCGGACACATTCCCGAGCCGGCCTTCTGGCAGCGCCACGCTGACCTCTTTAACCGGTGAGGATGGTGCCATGAAGCGCCTGCCTTCGCTCCGCCGTCGCCAACTGCTCGCCGTTGGCCTGGCGCTGGGGGCCAGCACCTTGCTGCCGGCGGCCCAGGAGCAGATGCCGCAATTGCTGCGCACGGTGCCGTCGACCGGCACCCGTCTGCCGGTGATCGGCCTTGGCACCAATCGCTTCCGCCTCGGTGACGAGGCTTGGTTGGAGCGCTTGCGCGAGACACTGAGTACCTTCGTCCGCTACGGCGGCGAGGTCGTCGACACGGCACCGTCCTACGGTGATTCGGAACAGGCGATCGGCAGCCTGTTGGCGGCGACCGGCCTGCGCCAGCAGATTTTTCTCGCTACCAAGGTCGACCGCGACACGGCCGATGCCGGCCGCGAGCGGCTGGCTGCATCCCACATCGCGCTGCGCTCGCAGCACCTCGATCTGGTGCAACTGCACAACCTGCAAGGCGTCGACACCGTGTTGCCGGTGCTGCGCGAGCAGCAGGCGGCCGGCCTCATCCGCCATGTCGGCATCACCAGTTCGACCAGCCGGCAATACGCCGAAATGGAAGCGATCATGCGCCGCGAGCGGCTCGATTTCATCCAGGTCGATTACGCCGTCGGCAACCGTGGTGCTGCCGAGCGCCTGCTGCCGCTGGCCGCCGACCGTGGTATGGCGGTGCTGGTCAATCTGCCGTTCGGGCGCGGCGCCCAGTTCCGTGCCGTCGGCACGCGGCCGCTGCCGCCGTGGGCGGCCGAGATCGATTGTCACTCGTGGGCCCAGGTCTTCCTCAAGTACGTGGTCAGCCATCCGGCGGTGACCTGCGCCATTCCCGGCAGTACGCAAGCCGCCCATGTCGCCGACAATCTCGGCGCCGGTCGCGGCCGGTTGCCGGACGAAGCCGAGCGGCAGACCATCGCCCGCTATTTCGACGCCATCGCGGACTAATGCTGGCCGGACTGCTCGCCCGACTGGTGCCGCTTCGCCAAGACGAGGCAGCGCCGACGTTGCTGGCCACCGCCTACGGCTTCGCCATCCTGTTCGCCTATTACCTGCTGCGCCCGGTGCGCGACGAGATCGGCGCGGCCGACCGTGGTAACCTGCAAGTGCTGTGGACGGCGGTGTTCCTGGTTATGCTGCTGGCCGTGCCGCTGTACTCGGCGGCCGTCGCCCGCCTCTCCCGGGCGGTATTCATCCCGCTGACCAACCGCTTCTTCGCCGCCAACTTAGTGCTGTTCTACCTGGCGCTGATGCTATTGCCGGAGACGGCCCGACCCTGGATCGACCGCGTTTTCTACGTTTGGGTCAGCGTTTTCGCGCTGTTTGTGGTCGCCGTCTTCTGGGGTCTGGTCGTTGATCTGTTTCGCGATGAGCAGGGTGAGCGGCTGTTCGGCTTCATTGCCGTTGGTGCTTCGCTCGGCGGTATCGCCGGCTCGACGACGACCGCGTTGCTGGCGCCGGTGCTGCCGGTGTTCCTGCTGCTCCTGCTCGCCGTACTGCCGCTGGAAGCGGCCGGCCGCCTGGGCCGTGCCCTTGACCGCCACGCCGAGCAGGCACCGGCAACGCTGCGCCGCGCGCCGCCCGCGCCCATCGGCGGCAGCGCCTGGAGCGGCATCGGTCCGGTCTTCCGTTCGCCGGCCCTGCGCCGTATCGCGCTGTGGATTTTGCTGATGACCTTCGCCTCGACCATTCTCTATTTCGTGCAATCGCACTTGGTCGGCGAGGCCATCACCGATCGCGCCGCGCGCCGGGCCTTCCTGGCGCGTATCGATCTGGCCGTCAATGTTGTCACCGTTGCCACCCAGCTCCTGCTGACCGCCTGCATCCTCGCCCGCCTCGGTGTCGGGGCGACGCTGGCCGTGCTGCCGGCCGTCGCTGCACTCAGTTTCGTTGTCCTCGGCAATGCCGGGGCCGGCGGTGCCCTGGTGGCGCTGCTGGTGGTCCGCGTACTCTTCGACAGTAGCCGCCATGCGTTGGCCAAGCCGGCGCGTGAGGTCTTGTTCACTCGGTTGACGCGCGAGCAGCGCTACAAATCGAAAGCCTTTATCGATGCCGCCGTCTATCGCGGCGGCGATCTGCTCAGCGGCTGGATCTATGCCGGCTTCGGCGCGCTCGGCCTGGGCGCGGCAGCCATCGCCCTGATCGCGGCGCCGGTGGCGGTGCTGTGGGGTGTGCTGGGCTGGCAACTCGGGCGGATGCCAGCAGAAAAGGAGGAATAGGCGAATGAACGGTGAACGCTGTCCGTGGTGCGAGGGGTCCGAACTCTACCGCCACTATCACGATACGGAATGGGGTGTGCCGCTGAAGGACGAGCGTGCGTTGTTCGAACTGCTGCTGCTCGAAGGCGCCCAGGCCGGGCTGTCGTGGGCGACGATCCTGAAGAAGCGGGAGAACTATCGGCGCGCCTTCGATGGTTTCGACCCGGCCAAGATCGCCGCTTACGACGAAACCAAGGTCGCCGCACTACTGGCTGATCCAGGCATCGTCCGCAACCGGGCCAAGGTCGCCGCCGCCATCGGCAACGCCCGCGCCTGTCTGGCGCTGTATGCCGGCGGCGGCTCGCTGGTTGATTTCTTATGGCAGTTCGTCGACGGCGAGCCAATCGTCAACCATTGGACCCACCTTGCCGAAGTGCCGGCACGCACAGCGCAGTCGGATGCGATGAGCAAGGCCTTACAAAAGGCCGGCTTCAAATTCGTTGGGAGTACCATCTGCTACGCGCTGATGCAGTCGGCTGGGCTGGTCAACGACCACCTGACCAGTTGCCCGCGCCATGCCGAGATCGCCGCCGGCCTGGCGTAACGCTAAGCGCAGCGGGCCCGGCTGGGAATCACCCCCTTTTTTTTGTCACCCACCATCACAGGAGAAGCTCATGAGCCAATACCAAATCGCCGTCATTGTCGGGAGCCTGCGCCAGGACTCCTTCAACCGCAAGCTGGCTACCGCCATCGCCCGCCTGGCGCCGGCCGAATTTTCCTTCAAGCAGGTGGCGATCGGCGACCTGCCGCTCTACAACCAGGACGACGACGACCGCCCGGCGCCGGCGGTGGCGCGCCTGAAAGGCGAGATCAAAGCGGCGCAGGGCCTGCTATTCGTGACGCCGGAATACAACCGCTCGATTCCCGGCGTGCTGAAGAACGCCCTCGACCACGGCTCGCGCCCCTACGGCCAGAGCGCCTGGGGCGGCAAGCCGGCCGGCGTCGTCGGCGTCTCGGTCGGAGCCATCGGCACGGCGCTGGCGCAGCAGCACTTGCGCAACATCCTCGCTTACCTCGATGTGCCCACCCTGGGCCAGCCGGAAGCCTTCATCCATGCCAAGGATGGTTTCTTCGACGCGGACGGCAACGTTGGCGTCGGTAGCCGGGCCTTTGTGCAGAGCTGGGTCGACCGCTACGTGGCCTGGGTCAAGCGGCACACCGGTTGATTCTCCGCTGGCGAGGGAGGGAGTCTGATTCCCTCCCTTCTCCCCCCGAGGGGGGACGGGAGAGGATTGGGGGCAATGGCGCAGGAAAGTGCCGACTAAACCCCAACCATACTAAAGACGACTATTTGAGAGCTGGATCAACGGTTGGCGTCGGGCAGATAGCACAGCGCTTGACCGGCGGGCGGCGTACTCGACCACTTGCCGGCGCACAGCTTGTTGCGCAAGCCTTCCCGACAGAAGAAGCCGGACACCCCGGCCGCGCACTCGTTGGTCGAGCGCTCTTTGTACAACTGATCAATGCTCTTGCTCTCCGAGGCCGGGAGCGCTGGCATGGTAGCTTCGGGTTGCGGTGTTGGCGCGGCAACGGCTGGCTTGGGCGACGAACAGAGATCCGGCCAGGCGCGTTTAGCGATAGCACCGGCTTGATTTGCCGTGAGATTGTTGTCCTTGCGAATCTTGGCGGTGCCGGTGCGGCATGAAGCGGGTTGCGGCCCGGTCTGCAGGCGCGCAATCAAATCCTTGGCTTCCGCTTCATTGAGTATGACCGGCTTGTCGGTGGCGGGTTGATCGGCAACGGCTGGTGGTGTCTCGGTCGCCGCTGGCGCAAGCGGTACTTCCTCTGGCGGTTCGGCTGCCGGAGCCGAAGGGGCCGGCGCGGGTGGAACTTCGGTCACCTCGTTGGTGGACTGCTTGAATAGCCATAGCCCACCGGCCACGATTACCAGGACGAGCGCAATCAGGCCAAACCAGACGGCGGTTGATCTGGCCGGCGCGGCAGCCTCTGAAGTTTGTTCTGGGGGAGCGCTTGGCGGCGTATCCGGCTGCTGGGCTTCGTCCCCAGAATCCACGGGTGGTTCGATGGGAATGGCGGGTTGCGGCTGAGGAGTTTGTGTTACGGCGCGCGCGGACAGGGGAGCGCCGCATTGGGCGCAAAATTTAGTGCCATCCCGATTGTTGGCGCCGCATTGAGTGCAGAACATGCGCTTTCCTTTCTGATGCGAGCGGGGTCGTCCTCGGCCGCCGGTTTATTTCAGCTTATGGCCGCAGTTTCCGCAGAATACGTCATCACTGCCGATGGTTTGTTCGCAGGCCGGGCAGGTGAGGGGAGTTTCCGGCGACGCGGAAGTTGTGGCTGCCGTTGCCGCCGTCGCCATTTGTTCTCGGGCTTGTTGGATGCTCGTGCGTGCCTTGTCTTGAGCCGCCTTGAGCTTCTCCTCGATGTCCTGGCTGCTGAGACCGTCGGTGACATAGCTGTAAATCAGACAATAGCCGGCAATGGCGAGGAGCATGGGCAGCACCCAGGCAGTGGAGACAAGCAGAAGACTGCCGATGAGGGCTGCGACGGCGTAGCCGGAACCTCCGCCCATGAGCATGCTGTTCATGACACCCAGGCCGCTGAGGCCGCCGGTGTAGCCGATGATGGGCAGGGAGAGCGCACTGGTAAAGCCGATGCCAACTCCGAGAATGAACATGATGATGCCGGCGACTACGCTGACGAGCAGGCCCAGCAATAAGGTATTAATGACGACGGCGAGCAGTCTCTGGCGGGCGACAGCAATCAGGAGGGCAACGGTTTGTACTGTTGTTTTGCCGTTCCAGATGGCCGGTCCGGCCAGCATGGTGATGTAGAGCGCGGAGAATAGCGTGAGTCCAGTCACGATGACGCAGACGGGAAAGACAAGGGTGTAGAGCAGCGCTCCGATGCCGGGAATTTTGCAGATCAGCAGGAGCACGGCGACACCGATGGCGATGCCGAGCACGAGGAGGAACAGCAGCACACACACGCCGATCAGGCGGGGCAGGGTGGCGAGTGCCTTCAACAAGGCTTCGCGGATGGTGGGCTGGGGCTTGCCGGTCATTTGCGCGTCAAGGATGAAACCGGTAGCCGAGAAGCCGGTGATGCAAAAAAGGAAATCGATTACGCCACCCACGAGTCCGAACAATCCCGCCAGGAAAACATGGCCGCGGAAGGCGAGGCTACCGGTAAGGTAGGTCAGCAATGCGCCAAGCAGGGCACAGCCAATCAGCGTCATGCCCAGTGTGGCGAAGGCCCGTCGATTGGTCAGGGCATCCAGGGCAGACAACAGTCCCTTGGTTTTTACCAGTTGTTCGGCAATTGCGCTCATGAGTTTCCCCTTGTTGGTATTGCGGCTGGAATGGCTGCTATTTCAAATGCCGGGAGGTTTGCTATGGCTGAAATCAGGTGATTACTATCCCAGAAAGATAACAGATTCTCCGAAAGAGGGACTTGCCGGCTGCCCTGATGGCGGCACCGCCTGCGGCACGGTCCGCAACGGGGGTGTCAGGTGCGGCGGAGCGTCTTGTCGGCGGTCTGGTTGACGACCCAGATGTAGCGGGCCACCGAATGTTCCAGCGCCAGTTCGACCTCGTCGGCCAGAATTACGGTCATCGGCTTTTGCTGCAGCACGCGTAGCGGCCGGCCTTCGGCCAGGCCGTAGGCGGTCAGTTGTTCGCGCTGTAGCGCGTCGATTTCCTCGCCCAGTCCGGCCAAGCAGACTTCCGTACCGGGCGCGATGAAGGCGAGGGGCAGGCGGGCGTCGTGAGAGGTGTTCATCGTGGTTTACCAGAGGGCGCGCAGGATGAGGTTGAAGAGGCCGCCGACGAAGAAAGCGAAGGGGACGATGATGATGACCATCAGAGCCGCTGTCCTGGCGCCGCGCTCCTTGATCATCATCAGCAGGCTGGCGAAGCAGGGGATGAACAGGGTGATGGTGATCATGCCGACCACCGCTTGAACCGGGGTCAGCGCGTCGGCCATGACGAACAGGCCGGTGGCGCCGAAATCGCGGCGTAGGAAGCCCATCACGAAGGCGGCCGAGGCTTCCTTGGGCAGACCGAGCCAGCCGGTGACCAGCGGCTCGCCGGCTTCGATGATGGCCGGCAGGGCGCCGGTCTTGTCGAGGACGAACATCAGGAGAGTGCCGATCAGAAACAGCGGGATGACTTCGAGCAAGTACCACTTGAGGCGGCCGACGGTCTTCTTGACGACGTTGCCGATGATCGGCAGGCGCATCGGCGGCAATTCGGTGACCAGCGGGATGCGCCGGCCGGGAATCAGCTTCGAGGCGAGAAAGCCGGACAGCAGCAGGATGCCGATCATGGCCAAAGCCCAGACCAGCAATGCCTTGAAGGAAACACCGCCGAGCATGCCGAGGACGACGCCGAGCTGGGCCGAGCAGGGGATGGCCAGGGCCAGCAGGAAGACCGTAATGAGCCGTTCGCGCGGGCTGTGCAGGATGCGCGTGGTCAGCGTCGCCATCGTCACACAGCCCAGGCCGAGCACCATCGGCAGCACGGCGCGGCCGTTGAGGCCGATCATGGCGAACAGCCGGTTGGCGATCACCGACAGGCGCGGCAGGTAGCCGGAATCTTCGAGGATGCCGAAGGCGATAAAGAAGGTGGTGACGATCGGAAAAATCAACGCTAGAGCATAGGTCATACCCATGGTCCATAGGCCGTACTGGCCGACCAGTAACTCGCTGAACCAGCCGTTGCCGAACCAGTGTTCGACCAGGGCGCTGAAGCCGGGGTTGAGGATGCCGTTGAACAGTTTTTCCTCGAACAGGCCGACCAGCGTCGTCGCGCCGAATACCCCGACGAACAGGTACACCGCGTAGAGCACGGTGAGCAGGATCGGGATGCCCCACAGCGGATGCACTACCGCCTGGCCGACGCGCTGGGCCAGCAACGGGCTGCTATGTACGGTGCGGCGGGCAACGCTGACGGCCAGCGCATCGGCGGCGACGGTGCGTTCGCGGGCGAGCAGTGTCGGCAGATCGCCGTCGGCACGGGCGCGAGCCTGCTCACGCAGGGCGGCGAGATCGGCGTAGCGGTCGCCGGCCCGCTCGCGCAGCCAGCTTTCCACTTCGCTGTCGGCGCCGAGGTAGAGGATGGCCAGGCCGCGCGCTGCCAGCACCGGGTGCGGCGCATTTTCCGCGATGGCCGCAGCGAGCGCCGCGATGTCGGTTTCCAAATCCGGGTCGTAGCGCAGCAGCGGGGCGGCTGTGGTCGCTCGGGCGATGCTGCCGGCCAGTTCGCCGATGCCTTCACCACCAGTGGCGACAGTGGTCAGCACCGGGATCGCCAATTCCTCGGCCAGGCCGTCGACGTCGACGGTGACGCCGCGGGCGGTGGCTTCGTCGTGCATGTTCAGGGCCAGTACCATCGGTATGCCGAGATCGGCCAGCAGAGCAGTCAAGGTCCGGGTCCGGCGCAGGTTCTTGGCATCGCCGACTTGTACCAGGCAGCGGCTCGGTTCGTTGAGCAGGGCGCGCATCGTTGCCCGCTCGTCGTCGCTGCGTGACGGCAGGGCGAGTACGCCCGGCGTGTCGAGCAGCGCCGCCTGCGGGTCGAAGCGAGCGCTGGCGCGGGTTACCTCGACGGTGGTGCCGGGGTAGTTGGAAACATTGACGTAGGCGCCGGTCAGGCGGTGGAACAACACTGACTTGCCAACATTGGGATGGCCGATCAGGAGGATAGCGTTGGTGAGGGGTAGGGGAGTCACGTCGTTTCTAAGCAAAATGCGGAGCGTCGGCTGGCTAGTTTACCCGGTCGGCTCACCAGATGAAGAAAACCAGCATCCACATGCCGGCCATCAGAGCTACCGGCGGGAGCATGGCGAGGAAGGCGCCGGCCCGGCGCGTGAGGCCAACGCGGGCGGTCGAAACCAAGCGTAGGGCCAGCCACAGACTGACCAGGCAGCCGGCGGCGAGCAGCGCAATGCGCAAAGTCGGCAGCCAGCCCAGCCAGAAATGCTCGGCCTTGAGATGGGTCACGGTCAGCATCGACAAGCCGAGGATGACGCTCGCCGCGGCTAGCGGTGTGAGTGCCAAGGTGAAACGCTGCCAAGTCAGGGCCGGGCTGTGCAGCAGGCGGGCGGTCAGCATCGGGCCGGCCAGTAGCAGGCTGCCGAGCAAGAAGCCACCGCCGAGCAGGTAGGCGAGGATCAGGCCACCGTCGAGCCAGGTAAACAGGTCGTTGGCTTCCGGGTAGTGGGTCAGCAACCACCACGGGATGTCATTGTCGAGCAGGGCGAAATGCTCACGCTCAACCAGCCACTCGGCGAGCGCCAGCTTGGCGTGCAGGAACCATGGGCTGACCGTCCACTGGAAGGCAGCGGTGGCAACGCCGAGCACACCGTAGACCAGGGTTAACGCCTCCGCCGTGCGGGCCGGGGTGGCGGGGTCGAGGATTTCAGCGAAGGGCGAGCGGGCGCGGTAGGCGACGGCTCCGCGCTGACCGGCGCAACGGCCGCAGGCATGGCACTCGGAGGCGCTGGTCATACGCCGGATGTCGAGTAGCGGTGTGCAGTTGACTGGCGCGAAGCCGCCCCGATGACGATCCCAGGCAGCGCGGTCAACCTGGTAGTGCAGCGGGGCGATCTTGGCCAGTAACGCGAAGACGCCCGAGGCCGGGCACAGGTAGCGGCACCAGATGCGCTTTTCCCGCCCGTAGAGCAGGCCGATGCCGATGGCGGCGACGGTCGAGCCGCCGAGTACCAGCAGGGCGGCCTGCGGGTATTCATAGACGCTGATCAACTGCCCATAGACGGTGGTGCAAACGAAAGCGACGAAGGGCCAGCCGGCCCATTTTAGCCAGCCCGGCGGGGCCTTGCCGCGGCCGTGGCGGCTGGCCCATTCGGTCAGCGAACCTTCCGGGCAAAGCAGGCCGCACCAGACGCGGCCGAGGGTCACGGTGGCGATCATTACGCCCGGCCACCATAGGCCCCAGAAACAGAACTGGGCGAACAGCCGCAGGTTGTTCCAGATGTGCGCGTTTCCCTCGGGTAGCGGCAGGAAAGCGGGGATGACGACCAGCGCCGTGTAGAGCACGACGACGATCCATTGCAGGGCGATGATCGGCCGCTGGTAGCGGCGCAGGAATAGGCCGATCCGCTCGATTCGGCTGGGGGCAGCAGGCCGCTGGAAATGAAGGTGGATGGCCTGCTCAAGCATGCTGGGCGCGGCGAATACCGAAGAAAACCAGCGCCCAGTAGCCGAGCCAGACGAGCAGCGTGGTCAAGGCTGGGCGGGCGCGGTAGCCGGTGAAATCGGCGAGCAATTTGCCACCGGTGGTACCGTCGTCGAGCAGGGCCGAGCTGTCCCATACCGGATCGATCAGCGCCGGCAGCCAGTCGGTGCCGATCAGGCGGTCGCTGGCGGCGATCAGCAGCGACGAGGCGAGGACCAGCAGCAAGATAGAGGACAAGCGCAGCAGCAGGCCGAGGTTAAGTCGCGTCAAGCTTTTCGCCGCCAGCCAGGCGGTGGCCGCGGCGCCGACGAAGCCGGCGGTGGAACCGACGATGAGCGGCAAGAGATCGCTGCCCTGGGCCAGGCCATAGAGGAAGATCACCGTTTCCGCTCCCTCGCGGGCAACGGCCAGGGCGGCGACCACGGCCACGCCGAGATAGCCGGAGCGCTCGGCGGCAGTGGAGAGTTCGGCATGCAGCCGGGCCTTCATCCGCCGGCCGTGCCGGTGCATCCACAGCACCATCTGGGTGATCAGGCCGGCGGCGACGAGCAGCGTCGCGGTCTGGAAGATTTCCAGCGCTTGGCCGGTCAGTTCGTCCTGCACGGTCAGCAGCGCCCAGCCGAGTGCCAGGGCCAGCAGCACGCCGGCGCCGAGGCCGGTGAACAGGGCGCGGCGGCCACGACCGCTATCGTCGTTGGCCTTCAGCCAGGCGAACAGGATGCCGGCGATCAGGAAGGCTTCCAGGCTTTCCCGCCAAACCACGAAAAAGGCATTGGTCATGATTGTCCCCCGTTATTTGGCGACGATCCGGCCCTGGGCCGTTTCCGGGTGGAATTCGTCGAAGAATTTGTAGCTGCCGGGTTTCATCGGACGGAACACCAATTTGCGCGTGACGCCCGGCGCCAGTACCAATTCCTTGCGCAGTTCGCGGCTCTCGAATTCCGCCGCACCCGGCCCCTCGTTACGGACTTCGAGGCGGAAGCGGGTATTGGCCGGAATCTCGATGATTTCCGGAAAGAGCCGGCCGTCCTTCATGACCAGCAAGAAAGTCGGCATGTCGTCGGCGAGCGCCGCGCCGGCATACAGGAGCATGGCGAGAGCCACGGAATGAAGAGTGGTTTTCATGCGTTCAATAAGCAATGCTGACGCGTAGGCCATAGACCTTGACCGAATTGGCATCGCCGTTACCGCCCGGACGGGCGATCCACTGAAAATCAGGGCTGATTTCCAGGTTGGGCGAAACGCGGTAGCGGTAATAGATTTCCGCGATTTTTTCGGCGCCGCGCGGCGTGAAGCTGAAGTCCGGATTGCCATCGCCGTCGATGTCGCCGCTGCCACCGGCATGGTGGTAGGCATTACTGGCCTTCAGCCAGCTGCCGCCGATGCCGATGGCGTCGCCAGCGCGTCCCCAATAGCCGCCGTTGATTTCGCCGCCGAGCGACAAAGCGTGCTCGAACGGCAAGCGGCCCTGGACCAGTTGGCCATAGCGACCGAACAGCTTGACGCCGTCGCTGACCTGCTGGTCGATCGAGAGGCCGAAGCCGGTATGGCGGGCGGTGGTGGCGCCGTCAAACTCGTCGACCTTGTTGCGAGTCCAGGCGTAGGCGCGGTAATTACCGACCAGGCCGTCGAACAGCCGCAGCCGCTTCTCGGCCTGTAGCATGACCAAAGGCGAATTCAGGCCGCGCTGGTAGCTGGCACCCCGCTCGCCGGCGCCGAATACGCCGAGCGACAGGCGCCACGGTTCGCTCTTGTCGGTCTCGTCGAGGTAGGAAATGATCGCGCCCGGCTGGAAGCCGTTGGCATCCGGCGCGACTTCGCCGCCGGCGTCGAGCAGTGGGTTGTGCACGAACACCGAGTTGAGGAATTGCACCGACTCGTCGCCAGCCGCGTTGTTCTGGTCGAAGAAGCCGAAGATATCCATTTTGCCGAAGGTGATTTCCAGCTTCTCGCGCGAGTACGGGCGGAAGCCGCCGAGCGGCAGCGGAATCGCCGCTTGGTACCAGGCTTGGCCGAGGATCGCCACCGAGTCGTCGGGGTTGGAGCCGCTGGCGCGGAAGGCGACGGCGTTGGGGGCACTGGCGAAGTAGCCGAGGTTGGCGAAGGGCTTATTGAGGCCCAGGCCCTGGCCGACGCGGAAGTGGGCGAAGACCTTGTGTTCGATGTCGCCGATCGGCTTCAGCGGCAGCGCGACGGTCACGTCGGCGCGGTAGTCGAGCTGGCTGCCGGAGTCGGCGGTATGCTTGGGCAGGCCGGAGGCATGCTGGGCGACGGTGGTCAGCGAGGCGCCGATGGCGATGCCGTCGAGTTTCTCGGCAATCCTGGCCGCCTTCTTCATGTCTAATGCGTCTTTCTCAACGGCCTTGAGGCGGGCTGTCAGTTCCGGCTCGTTCTCGGACAGGCGCGGGCTGTCGAGACCGTCGGCGATCTTCTGGTTCTCGGATTTGAGTTCCCTGACTTCCTTTTCCAGTTCGGTGTTGCGCGCCTCCAGGCGTTCGAGGCGGGCGGCCAGCTTCTCCAGCAGCGCGTCCTGGCTGTCGGCGGCGAGGACGGGCATGGCCGAGCCCGCCACGACGAGCGCGGCGGTCAGTTGCTCGCAGCGCATGGTTAGTAGCCGCCTTTCTTGCCGATGCCGACGTAGGTGAACTCGTACTCGACCTCGAAGGGCTTGAACCACGGACGGATGCCGGTGGCGCGATCGGTGTGGCGGCCAAAATGGGCGTGTTTGTTTTCCGACGGTGGCAGGATGGTGTACTTGACCTTGTACTTGCCCGGACCGGCCAGTTTGATGTTGTCGCCGTAGTGTGGGCCGTCGTTGGCGACCATTGGCATGAGGTCGCCGGCGACCTTGTAGTCGCCGCCGATCTTGCTGACTTCGAATTTGACGACCAGATAAGGAATCCATGCTCCTTCCTCGAAACCGTTCGGGTTGTTGGCCAGGGCGTGGATATCGGCCTCGATGTGGATGTCGGATTCGGAAGCTTTGCGCATCATGCCGTCCGGTTCCATTTCGACCGGTTGCAGGTAAACCGCGGCGATTTCCATGCCGGCTTTCTGTTGCGGAACGCCGATCGGGTATTCGAGCGCCTGTACCGGAAGGGCGAAAGCAGCGGTGAGCGCCAGTATCGAAAGTATTTTTTTGACGGGCAGCATGGATGAATCTCCCTGAATTCCCTTACCGGCGCTTTGCATGGCCGGTTCGGGAGCCTTGTCCGTGAAATTTCGTTAATGAGAATTGTTCTCACATTAATGCAATCACGTCGCCTTGTAAACAAGAATTGTTCTCGTTTGAAAAAAGGCGAAAATGGCAGGGTGGAAAAGGGGAAAAGCGTCGGCATCGAGGCCGGAGCGTGGTGGATCGTCCGGCGTCTGAAAAAAACGGCAGGGAGGCGAAACCCGCGGGGCGGCCTGGATGGATCGCATCCGCTAACAGCTCAGACCGGGACTCGCTAAACCTATGGAGTGTCTAGAGCCTTGAACTCGAAAACTGAGCTAGGAGCGGGTCAGTGGATTTCATCGGGGGCGGCAGTGGTAAGACACGCCGCATCAAAGGCCGGATATAGAGCGGCAATCCATCCTGTCGGTCAGAACCTGCACAAACAGGAGGCGCTCAGATAGAGAACACGACTAAATTCTGCTGATGCTATGCCCACTTCGCAGCCGACTGCTGCCGGAGTTATCCACTGTGGGATTCCGATGTGCCATTACCCAGAATCGCTAGTCGCAGTTCTGGTGACACCAGGAGCCGGCTACCGGCGGGTACATCCGTCTTGTTTGCATCGGGTAGCGAGACGATGACGCGCCAAGCGCGTTTTTGTTGTTCCGCCGTTGGTGTTCTACCGAAATTGAAGTGCCACTTGTTGAACTGAGCTTGTGCCTTGAACTCCGTCCCGTCTGGCAAAAGCACCAATATCTCTTCCGCTATGTTCTGCCAACCAGGAGGAACGGCGAAGTCCGGCGTCAGCATCAAGCCAATGCCGGAAAGCTGGAATCCTTCAGTCACCGTCAACAATTCGACTCGGTTCACGCGTTTGAACTCCTGGATAGTGCCGTCACGAGATATCGAACCCAATAGTCATTCTCCACAAAGTGGCGATATATGTACAGGTATGCTCGTAGCCGGGCCGAAGTGGGATCTGGTCGTGAGCCGCCAACGAGCATTGCTCGATGTTTTTCATGGTGCAGGTTTCAGCCAAGGGTGATCACGGCTAATTTTTGATAAATTTCTAGAAATTGCTAAAATGAAAAGATGAGTTCAGATTCGTGGATTCGTGTCGTAATAAACGAGAGGGAAGCGAGGTTGATGCTACTAAGCCAATGAAACTTGCATCGCGGCCTTTCGTCTAACTTCAACGCTACTATTACCGAGCCAGGACATGAAACGCAGCCAGCCCAACTCCACTATTTCCCGTCTTCGTCTGATGAGATTGGAGCCGCGCATGTTGTTCGACGGCGCGGCGATGGCCGAGGCGGTTGATGCGTTGCACGACGGAGATGATGCCTCATCCCACGAACCTGCCGAAACACACGAGCCGTCCGCCACGGAGAGCAAGTCCGTTGTAGACGCAAGCGACTCGACCGAGGCGCCCGTTCAGTATTTCGATTTCGATGTCAGCGGCTTCGCACCTGAATTCCAGGAAGCGGCCAAGCTCGCCTCCCAGACCATTTTCGACTTCGCCAAATCAGCCACCGATGAGCAGTGGTTTGCCCTGTTCAATGGTGGCAACGACACGGCTGATGCGGACTGGTTGGCCCGTCTGGCTGATTTGCGCGCCGCGCTGCTCGACGGCAGCCTAAACATCAGCGTCCAGGCCATCGATTTCGGTGTCATGCCCGATGCCATTGCCGCCTTTACGGCGAACGGGCCGGATGGTGGCATGACCATATTCGTCAATACCGGATGGACCAATCTGCTGGATACACCGGACCTGACCCGCATGCTGATCGAAGAATACGGTCACGCGATCGACCACGTGCTGAACGACGGCGGCGACACTCCCGGCGAAGAAGGCGAACACTTCGCTGCTGTTCTCCTCGACTGGTGGCCGGAAGATGCCGCCGCCTGGCAATACATGCGGACGGCAGACCACTACCGCACCATCGTGTTGGACGGTGTGAGCTACGAGGTCGAGACGGCGACGTTTACCTTCGCCAGTACCTACGAGATGGTCTATGGCATGGTCAACGGTACTCCCAGCCTGGCCCTCAAGGAAAACAGTTCCATCTGGTTCGACATGACGGACTTGGGCGCATCCTTCATCGATGACACCAATACCAACAGCCAGTACTTCAGCGGCAACGACATCTCGGCCATCGGCATCAATATCGGCGGCACGGATTACTACGGCTGGATCAGCCGGGCCATCAAGTCGGAAGGCGTGGTGCGCGGTTTTTACTTCTGGACGGATGCCGACTTCACTAACCTGGCGTCGGCCCAGGCCGACGGCAATAGGGACGGCGACAATGACCCGACTGACAATCGCGGCTTCATCCTGGTGGTGGACCCGGCATGGTTCGCCAAGCAAACCACCATCGCGGTCGAGATTGGCGGCAAGACCGTCACCGTTGCCAATGTCAAATCCTCTTCGGACCGGGTAGACAGTGCGCTCAATACCGAGGTCGAAAAAAACCCGCCGCCGCCGCTGCCGCCCACCATCGTTTTGCAGGCGGAATCCGCGGTGGCCGTCGAGGAGGGGTACGGCGAACCCGGCAGCAACGCCAGCGGAAACGTGTTGGGCAATGCCCAGAGCGCCAGCGGCGAGGATTTGACGGTCACCCAGATCGGCACCGGGAACAGCGTCAAGGATGTCGGCTCTGGGACGACTATCGACGGCAAATACGGCACCCTGACCATCCATGCCGACGGCAGCTTCGAGTACGTCGTCGACAACGCCAATCCCAAGGTCGATGCCCTGAACGAGGGCGACACGCTCAACGACGTCTTCATCTACACCGTCGGCGATGGCAAGGGCGGCTTCGCCAGCGCCACGCTAACTATCGAGATTCAAGGCAGCAACGATGCGCCAGAGGCCAATCCGGACTACAACACCGCCAAGGTAAGCATCACGGGTAACCCGGGGTATGACGCCACGGGCAATGTGTTGACGAACGACACCGATGTGGACGACACCACCAGCAAATACGTTGATGGCATGACGGTGGTGGGGACGGCGAATGTTGGTACGGTGGCGGTGACCGTGGGCGTAACCAATATAACTTTCGAGGGGGGAGCGAACGGTACTGGCCAGGGTGATGTTCTTTATATTCTGGTGAATGGTGCCTGGCACAAGCTTTATGGAGCGGATGACAACCCGATTACTTCTTCGATCAAGGTTACAGGCTCCCTACCTGTTGCCGTGAGCAATGCGCCGGCTTACTACTATTCCGACAACAGCAGAACCACAAAAATAGCCTTCGACGGAGCTAGCGGCACCAGCATGGGTTTCATTGCCGCTGCTAAAGCAACTACGGAAGTCGCAGCATCGAATAGCGCTCCCAGCAAAACAATCGTCTATACCTCTGTTTCATCCACGGGTACGACGACCCTGATAAATCTCGACCCCGGCAGCTTGAAGGGCGTCATCACCGTGGGTATGACCGTTACCGGCAACGGCGTTCCCGCCAATGCCCGCATCACGGAGATCATCTACGATCCCGCCACCGGCCTTCCCATTAGCATCAAAGTCGATAAAGAGTTCACTTCGTCCACGCCTGGCACCTTCACTTTCGAAAAACCAGCCGAATTGGGTCAGGAGATACAGGGTGCTTACGGAACGCTGACGCTATATGCCGACGGGAGCTATATCTACAAGCCCACCCCGAACAATCCCAATCTGAGAGCTGGCCAATCGGTAGTCGAATCCTTCGACTACACGATGCGCGATCATGTCGGCGGCCTTACCAGCAGCAGCACCCTTTACATCACGGTGTACGGCTCGGGCGCGGACGATCTGGCGGGTGCCTCCGGAACCGCGAAGGAGTCGGGAGTGCAACCGGGGAGCAATACCCCTGAACCTGGGTCGGACGCAACAGGTACGGTACTCTCCGCCGGCAAGCCGTGGACCGAGGTGTTGTCCTATAGCCGTGACGACGGCACGGCCCAGAATGCGGGGGGGGCTTTGCAGGGCGCTTATGGCCAACTGACGATCCAGGCGGATGGCACTTACGTGTACGTCATCGACAACGACAACACGACGGTCAATGCGCTACAGGTCGGCAGTACGCTGACCGAAACCTTTGTCTATAAAGTCACCAAACCGGGCGGAGAAACCTCCGTTGCGCGCCTGACCATCACCATCCAGGGCACGAACGACGCACCCATCGCCGAGAATGATACGGCCGCCGTTGCCAAAGGCGGGGTGCAAACGGCTAACGGGAACGTGTTGGACAACGACACCGACGTTGATGCGGGCGACATTCTCAGTGTCAGTCGAGCGGGCGCATCCGCCGGCGCGCTTGAGGATGTAACGGGCAGTCTGACGATAGAAGGCGCCTATGGCACGCTGACCATCCATGCCGACGGCAGTTACACCTATGTTTTGGTGAACAATCCCGGCAGCGGCGTCGTGACGAACGATGTATTCACTTACGAGGTCAAGGATTCCCAAGGCGCAACCGATACCGCGACGCTGACCATCACCGTGACCGGTGCGAACGAAGCACCGGTCAACCACTTCGGCGGCGAACCCATCAGTGATACCGGCCCGACAACGGTCACGACCTCGGCGGATACGCCGCTTGATTTCACCGGCGACCAATTGCTATCGGTCGATGATGCGGACGGTAACCTCAGTGAAATCACGCTGGAAGTCGATCACGGCACACTGTCCTTTATATCGGATGAACTCCTTGCCGAGACCGGAGTGACCATTACAGGAAGCGGACAGAGCATCACGCTCAGCGGCTCACAGGCCGCCCTGAATGCCGCCCTGGCCTTGCTTCGCTACACCCCCGACAACGGTTTTTACGGTACCGATTTCCTCACCATCAACAGTGCGGACAGCGAAGGTGCCCGGGATAGCGATGGCATTGCCATCGTCATTCCGACGGAAAGCTTCGCTACCGTTAAAGAGGCAGGACTGAGCACGGGGTCCGCTCCAGATTCGGGCGATGAAATTTTCACAGGCACGCTGACACTGGGCGACGGGCATACCCTGGAAGCGCAAACCGGCGCGCTGCTGGATGGTTCAGGCAATGAGATCGGCACTTGGAAGGTCAATTCGGACGGCAGCTTCAGTGTCACCCTGACCAGTGCATCCAGTGCCACCGCCAGCCAGTTCAGCTACGTTGTCTACGACGACTATGGCAATGCCATCAACAACATCGTCAACGTGACCATCGTGGACGATAGCCCTATTGCCTCTCCCGACACGGACACCGTGGTCGAAGGAGGGACGACGACGGGCAACGTCCTGACCAACGACGTAGCTGGCGCGGACGGCCCGGCTACGGTCGTTGGCGTTCGCTCGGCGGGAGGAGACACCGCTACAGAGGTCACCAGCGGAGTGGGCTCTACAATCACTGGCCTCTATGGTACGCTGACACTCAATGCCGACGGCAGTTACAGCTATACCGCCAATTCCGTAACATCGACCCAGACCGATACCTTCGTCTATACGATCGAAGACGGTGATGGATCACGCTCCACGACGACGCTGACCATCACGGTCAGTAGCAGCAGCGTCAACATCCCCGCCACCTTTGCGGGTGACACCACGGCCAGCGTGACCGAAGACAGTGGCGACTACACCCGTACCGGCACCATCACGGTGACCGATCCGGACAGTCCCGAGACCGTCGTTGCGCAGACCGATGTTCAGGGCAAATACGGCAGCTTCAGCATCGACGCTGACGGCAACTGGACCTACGTTGCTGACAACGCCAAGCTCAAGCCGCTGAGCACGACCGCTCAGGACACGGACGTGTTCACCATCACCAGTGCCGACGGTACGAGCTTCGACATCGTGATCACGCTGAACGGCATCAACGATGCGCCGACGGCGGCCAACGACAGCTTCACGACGGCCTACAACACCCCGAAGTCGGGCACGTTGCCGGATGCCAGCGATGTGGATAGCGGCCAGACGGTAACCTACGCCAAGGGCTCCGATCCGGCACACGGTACCGTGGTAGTCAGTGCCGACGGCAGCTACACCTACACGCCGGACACCGACTATGTCGGCACCGACAGCTTCACCTACACCGTTTCCGACGGCATTGATTCCAACACCTACACGGTGAGCATCACGGTCAGTGCCAATGTGCCGGCCACCTTCGCGGGTGACACCACGGCCAGCGTGACCGAAGACAGCGGTGACTACACCCGTACCGGCACCATCACCGTCACTGATCCGGACAGTCCCGAGACCGTCGTCGCGCAGAGCGGGGTCGAAGGTAAATACGGCAGCTTCAGCATCGACGCTGACGGCAACTGGACCTACGTTGCCGACAACGCCAAGCTCAAGCCGCTGAGCACGACCACTCAGGACACGGACGTGTTCACCATCACCAGTGCCGACGGTACGACCTTCGACATCGTGATCACGCTGAACGGCATCAACGATGCGCCGACGGCAGCCGACGACAGCTTCACGACGGCCTACAACACCCCGAAGTCGGGCACGTTGCCGGATGCCAGTGACGTGGATAGCGGTCAGACGGTGACCTACGCCAAGGGCTCGGACCCGAGTCATGGCACGGTAGTGGTCAATGCCGATGGCAGCTACACCTACACACCGGCCACCGACTACACCGGTACGGACAGCTTCACCTACACCGTCTCTGACGGCATTGATTCCAACACCTACACGGTGAGCATCACGATCTCGGCCAACGTACCAGCCACCTTCGCTGGCGACACCACGGCGAGCGTGACCGAAGACAGCGGCGACTACACCCGTACCGGCACCATCACCGTGACCGATCCGGACAGTCCCGAGACCATCGTTGCGCAGACCGATGTCGAAGGCAAATACGGCACGTTCAGCATCGACGCGGACGGCAACTGGACCTATGTTGCTGACAACGCCAAGCTGCAGCCGCTGAGCACGACCGCTCAGGACACGGACGTCTTTACCATCACGAGCGCCGACGGCACGACCTTCGACATCGTGATCACGCTGAATGGTGTCAATGACGCGCCGACAGCGGCCAACGACAGCTTCACGACGGCCTACAACACGGCCAAGTCGGGCAGCCTGCCGGATGCCAGCGATGTGGATAGCGGCCAGACGGTGACCTACGCCAAGGGCTCGGACCCGAGTCATGGCACGGTAGTGGTCAATGCCGATGGCAGCTACACCTACACGCCGGCCACCGACTATGTCGGCACCGACAGCTTCACCTACACCGTCTCGGACGGCATCGACAGCAACACCTACACGGTGACGATCACCGTCTCGGCCAATGTGCCGGCCCCGACGCCCCCGGCGCAACCCGGCGACACCACCCCGCCGGAGATCGCGCCACCTCCCCCGAGTGTGCTGCCAGCGACCCCAGCCACGCCGCCTGTATCAGCAGCGGACAGTAGTGCCGCGGTGGCGCCCGTCACCACCACCCCCAGCTTGCATGTGCTCGTCGCAGTGCAGGAAGCCCGGGACCAAACCGGTGGAGCAGGCTCGTCGGTGGATATGGTCGGCCTTTCTTCCGTCGGAGCAGGGTTGACGACCGATCCGTCTTTGCATGTGTTGCCAGCTGTTGAGGCTGCTTCGCGCAGCCACCACAACGCCTCGCGGAATGCGCAGCAACAGTTTGAGCGGAACGATGTTCTACACATTGCTGACGACGAAAATGACAAGACTCGCTCCCCGTCATCGGGAGCCGCCGACTTTTCGCTGGACCTGAGCGAACCCGGCGCAGACGCCGACACGCCGGTCGCCGCGCCGCCGACGGACGCCGGGGCAGGCGACGCTGGCGAAGACGTAGCGGCATCCACCAGTAATCCTTCGACGCAGGCCCTCGACGCACCGGCTGCCAAAATCACGGAGAACCGGACAGACATCGCCGCCCAGTTGCAACGCCTCTCGCGCCACCATCGCACCAAGGCACAAGCTGAGGTGCTGGCTCAACAACTCGCGGAACCCTCGGCGCCCACTGCGTCTACTCAGCCAGTTGTTCCGACTGTTCGCCGTTCATGAAGGGAAAGATATATACATAACTTTCCTCTAGTTATTCTCGTGATACGAACCTTGGGGTGAAGAAGTCAAGCTATATAATCCCCTCCATGAAACCCAAGCGTTCTTTTATCGCGCTCGCTGCTGCCACCGTACTCGCTGGTTGTTCCGTCGTCCCGGAACTCCTGACTCAGGAAGCCGTGCACGAACGCGTGCTGGATGACCAGTTTCGCATCTACAGTGACCAGGAACAGGTCTTTGCCCCCATTGGCTTCGACGAAGCCGTGGCCCGTGCCCTCAAATACAATCTGGATTACCGCCTCAAAGTGATGGAGTCGGCGGTCAACCTCAGCCTGGCCGAAGTCAGCCGCTACGACATGCTGCCCAGTGTGCTCACCTCCGCGGGCTACACCCTGCGTAACAACGATGCGGGCTCTACCAGCTACGATGTGGTGACCGGCCAGAATCTATGGGGGGGTAATCCCACCAGTTCGCAGCAGCGCCGCCGGCGCATCGCCGGGGCCGAATTCTCCTGGACTGCGCTGGACTTCGGTGTCAGCTATTATCGCGCGCGTCAGCAGGCCGACCAATTCCTGATCAGCGAAGAGCGGCGCAAGCGGGTGACGCAAACCATCGTCGCCGACGTGCGCTCCGCTTACTGGCGTGCCGTGGGCGCCCAACGCCTGACACCCCAGACCGAAGCGCTGATGGCCCGCGCGCGTACTGCACTGGAGCGCTCGCGGGAGGCTGAACGTATGGGTCTGCTGCCGCCCCGCGAGGCCCTCAATTACCAACGCCAACTGCTCGACGCCATCGGTCTGCTGGCCGCGCGCAGGCAAGAGCTGGAGTACGCCAAGCGCGAGTTGGCCGCCCTCATGAACATCACCCCAGGCACCGATTTCACGTTGCGCGAGGACGATGAATCCGCCTTGATGGGCGTGCCGTTCAACGTGGCCGAGCTGGAGGAGCTCGCCCTGCATAACCGCCCCGAGTTGCGCGAGGAAGACTACCGCCGCCGAATCACTGCTGCGGAGGCGCGCAAACAGATGCTGTCCGTCCTGCCCAACCTGAGCTTCAACATCGGTGCCCAATACGACAGCAACCGCTATCTGTACAACAACAACTGGATAGACTCGACCCTGCGCGCGAGCTTCAATCTGATGCGTCTGGCCGCGCTGCCGAGCATCGACAAATCCAGGAAAGCGCAGGAGCAATTGGACGATGCCCGCCGGATGGCTTTGTCGATGGCCATCCTCACTCAGGTGCGCGTCGCTGTCGAGCTTTACCGCATGTCGCTGCATGAACTGGACGTCGCGCGTGAATCGAGCGCGGTGGATCAGCGTTTGCTGAACTTTTCCAAAGCAGCGCTTGCCACCCGTGCGGAATCAGATCTGGAGCTGATCCGTGCCGAGGTACGCGCGCTCAATTCCGATCACCAGCGCCACCTGTCCTATGCCCATGCCCAGGCTGCTTTTGGCCGCATCTACAACTCGATTGGACTGGAAGTACTGCCCGACGACTTTGAACACCTGAGTGTCGCCGAGTTGGCCAGCCTCGTGTCCAGCCACTTGCAACAGGTCGAAAGCGACACCTTCCCGACGCTGCTTGTGCCCGAAGCGCAGGCTTTGCCCAGCATTCGGCTCGATATTGCAGTACCGAGCGGTGATGGCATGCCCGAGACCGGTATGAGCTTGCACACCGCCGTGCGCCGAGTCCTCGAACACAACCAGTTCAAGTTGAATGATGGCCCCGGTGTCGGCACGACCCTGCAACTGGCGCTAGAGCTGGCTCCTACGACAGGCGGCGGTATCCGCCAGATCCGCGCGGTATGGACACTGCGCCAACCCGACGGCGCCGTGGTGGGTACCCAGGAATACCGCAGCGTATTGCCCGCCCACGTCAGCGCCCGCGCCCTGACGGCCTTTGCTGAGGCTGCCACGGTCGCTCATCTGGCGACCTTCCAAGGCTGGCTGCATCGGAACCTGAATCCGTGAGCAAAGCTCAGGGCGCCGGCTGAGATGAAACTGAATTTGCTTTTTCCTCCGCACGCGAGGGAAGGAGCTGAAGACTGGCGCGTTTCATGCGGTGCAGGTAGCGCGTGAGCGCCATCGTTCAATGGTTCACCGTCATATAATTGGCCATTCATCAGGAAAAGGAAATGGAATGAAACCGCCGTCGATACTGATCCAGGTCACCCTGTGGGCAGGCGTGGCCCTGTTGAGCCAAGGTGCGTGGGCACAAGGCACGGCCAGTGTCGATGCCACGCCCGTGCGCGTGCTGTTGGCCCCGGCCCTGGAAACCACGCTGGTCAGCCAGATGCCCGGCCGCATCGTGGAAGTAAACACCGCGCTGGGTCAGGCATTTGCCAAAGGTCGTGTGCTGGTGCGCTTCGATTGCTCCGAACAGCAGGCCCGCAGCGCCATGAGCGAGGCCGAACGGGCCAGCGCGGAGCAAGAATTGGAAGTGAAGCTACGCTTGCAGGGTCTGCAACAGGCTACCGAAGTGGAGGTGGGTCTGGCCGCCAACGTGGTGGACCGGGCGCGTGCGCAGGTGCGCATGTACAAGGCTCAACTCGCCCATTGCAGTGTGACCGCGCCGTTCTCGGGCTATACCGCGAAGGTGCTGGTGCGCCCCTTCCAGGGTGTGGCGGCCAACCAGCCATTGCTGGAGGTGGTCAGCGACGGCCCGCTGAAGCTTCGCCTGAACGTACCGGGCATCTGGTTGCGCTGGCTCAAGACCGGCACCCCCTTCAGCGTCGCCATCGACGAAACCGGCAAGACTTACGAGGCCCGCGTCACCGCCATCAACGCGCGGGTAGATGCCGTGAGCCAGACGGTGGAGTTGGAAGCGAGCCTGGTGGCGCGCGCGCCCGAGCTGTTGCCGGGCATGAGCGGCAATGCCCGCTTCAACCCACCCGCACCATGATCCAGACCGATCCGGCCGGGCTGTGGCCCGTTTACGCCAGCCTGCAGCGCCAGGCTTTGGAGGCGCCGGACATCGCCGCCCTGAGCTTTGTCGTGGCCAACGAGACCTGGCATCTGGTGCCTTACCAGCAGGCCTGCGTATGCCTGGTCGATAGTCTGGGCCGTTGGCAGGTGCAGACGGTGTCTGGTTTGGTCAGCGTGCACGAGTCCACGCTCTTCACCCAGTGGGTGCAAAAGGTATGCGCCTACCGCCTGGCCGAATGCCCCCCGCGGGGAGGTTCGCTGGCGCAGCCCTTCATGGCGGAGGACGATCTGCCTACCCCGCTGCTTCCCGAGCGTCGCCGCAGCCGGCTGGCACAGCCCTTCACGGCGGCCGATCTGCCTGCCGACCTGGCCTCGTCCTGGCAGGAATGGTGGCCTGCCTATGCCCTGTGCCTGCCGCTCGATACCTTGCGCGGCGTGCGCGTGGGTGCCCTGCTGCTCACTGCCGAGCAGCCCTGGTCCGACGCCCAGCGCCACTGGCTGCAACTGCTGCGGGATACCTATGCCCATGCCTTTGCCCACCTGCGCGGCCGGCCGCTGCGTTGGCGCACATACTGGCAACGCTGGAAGCAACAGCCCCGGCGCCTGCTATGGCTAGCCGCTGCTCTACTATTGCTGGCTCTGCCCGTGCGTACCTCGGTACTGGCCCCGGCCGAAATCATTGCCCTGCACGCAGAAGCCGTTACGGTGCCGATCGACGGCGTGGTCAAAACCTTTCACGTCGAACCCAACCACAAAGTGCACGCTGGTGACCTGCTGGTGTCGCTCGACGATACCACCTTGCGCAATCGCCTCGCCGTGGCGACTGAGGCCCTGGCCGTGGCCAAGGCCGATGAGCTGGCCGCCCAGCAAAAGGCGTTTGACCAGACCCAGAGCCGCGCTGACCTGGCCACCCTGCAAGGCCGGGTACGGGAACGCAGCGCCGAACTGGCCCACCTGCAAGAATCGATGCGGCGGCTCGAGGTGCGTGCCCCCCACGACGGGGTGTTCGTTTACAGCGATCCGAACGATTGGCTGGGCAAACCCGTGATGACCGGTGAACGGCTGGGCCAATTGGCCCAGCCCGATGCCCTGGGTGTGCTGGTGTGGTTGCCGGTACCGGACGCCATTAACCTGGAGGAAGGCGCGGACATGAGGGTCTACTTGCAGGCGCACCCGCTGAGCGCCCTGTCGGCGACCCTCAAACAAACCAGTTATCAGGCCAGTCTGTCTCCGGAGGGCGTGGCCAGCTACCACATTCGGGGCCGGCTCACTGGCGGTAAGGCAGAGTACATCGGCCTGCGCGGTGTGGCCAAGATCTACGGTGACCGCTACCCGCTGATTTACTGGATGTTCCGTCGTCCACTGGGCACCCTGCGGCAATGGGTGGGACTATGATCCTGGAAACGGCAGTTGCCCGCTTGCTATCTTTACAAAAGCCGTATGGATTTGACGTTGACAGCTTTGACCACGAGTCGAGCGGAAGCCCTGCCATTCATGGCAGGGTCCAGCGAGACAAACACTGTTGGTGCGTAAAGTGCGCCCCCGATTCGTGGCGAAGAGGCCTCGAGCTTCAGCTTGGAGTGATTCACAACGCTGATCTTTGGGGTGGGAGCGCTACGCACTCGCCAGTACCGTTTTTAGGATGATCTCTGCCGCCTCGCCACCCCTTACCGACCTACTGCCTTTGCGGTCGGAACTGCAAATTCGTCCGGCCGGCCACGACCGCGACGGCGCCCCCATTTGGGCGCTGCAAGACCCTGTCAACAACCAGTTCTACCGGCTGGGCTGGGTAGAGTTTGAACTGCTTTCGCGCTGGCCGGCTGGGCGTGCCGACGAGGTCCTGCGTCAAGTGGCGGCGGAAACCCTGCTGCGACCCACGCAGGATGAAATCGAGGCGCTGCACCAGGTCCTGATGCAGAACCAACTGCTGGAGGTGCGCGCCCCCGGCCATGCCCGCAATCTGCACAATCTGCACCAACGCAGCCACGCGAGCCGCCTGCGCTGGCTGCTGCACCACTATCTGTTTTTCCGGGTGCCGCTGCTGCGGCCTGCGGCAGCGCTGGAACGCCTGTCCCGGTGGCTCGGCTGGATTTACCACCCGTGGACAACCTGGCTGGTGTTCGGCCTCTCCGCCGTGGGGCTGGGGCTGACCGCGCGTCAGTGGGATACCTTCGCCGCCACGTTTGCTCAATCCCTCTCGCCGGCAGGTTTTCTGGGCTACCTGGTCGCTCTCTTCGTGACCAAGAGCGTGCATGAGCTGGGTCATGCCCTGACCGCGACCCGCTACGGCGTGCGCGTGGCCCACATGGGGGTGGCTTTCCTGGTGATGTGGCCCATGCTCTACACCGACACCACCGAGTCCTGGCGGCTGGCGGACCGTCGCCAACGGCTGGCCATTGCGTCGGCGGGGTTCATCAGTGAACTGGCACTGGCGGGGCTGGCCACGCTGGCTTGGCACCTAGTGGGCGAGGGCCCGTTGAAAGAAGCTCTGTTCTTCGTCGCTACTACTGCCTGGATGATTTCCCTGACCCTGAACATCAGTCCCTTCATGCGCTTCGACGGTTATTTCGTGCTGTCGGATGCGCTCGACATGCCCAACCTGCACGAGCGAGCATTTGCACTGGCCCGTGCGCAGCTTCGACGTGCCGTACTGGGTCTGCCGGAACCTGAACCCGAAGCGCTACCGGCGCACTTGCGCCGCTTCCTGATCGCATTTGCCTGGATTACATGGACCTATCGCCTCGTCGTGTTCACCGGTATCGCCATTGCGGTATACCTGTTCTTCTTCAAGCTGTTAGGTCTGTTGCTGTTCGCAGTGGAGATCTGGTGGTTCATCGCCAAACCCGTCTGGAATGAATTGCAGTACTGGTATAGCCAGCGTGCGCGGGCGCCACGCTTGCGGCGAATGCTGCTGCTGGCGATACCCGCCGTGCTCCTCGCCGTGGCCCTCTGGCCCTGGCCGACACCGGTACGCGCGGTGGCCTGGCACCATCCCAGCCAGAGCGTGACGCTCTACAGTCCGCTGCCGGCGCGGGTGCAGTTCCTGGCGCAGCAAGGCGGCCATTTCTCTGCCGGTTCCCCCCTGCTGACGCTCGACCAGCCGGACTTGAGCTACTACGCTGAACGCGCCGCGGTCACGCGGGATATCCTGGATGCAGAATGGCGCAGCGTGTCATCCCTGGACGAAGGGCTTGAACGCCTGCCGCTGGTTTTACAGGGGCGAGCACTGCGGGAAGCCGAATGGCAAGCTGCGGTAGCGGAAGGGGAGCGCCTGACCCTGACGGCGCCATTCGACGGTAAGCTGGTGGATGTGGACCCGAACATCGAGGTCGGTACCTGGGTCAGCCCTCGTCAGCCCGTCGCCAGCCTGATCGGCCCGGGTCCCTGGTTGGTCGAGGCCTTCGTTACCCAAAGTGAGCTACCGCGACTGCAACTCGGCGCCAAGGCCCGCTACTACCCGATCCACCTGCCTGGCACGGCCTGGGCTGCCACGGTGGTAGACATCGAACACACCCGGCTGACCCAGTTGCCTCACCCCATGCTGGACGCCCGTCACGGTGGACCCTTGCCCACGCTGGTCGATACCCGCTCACCCTTGCAACCGCGCGATAGCCTCTACCGTGTGCGGCTGGCATTGGACGTGGACGGCGGATCCCCTGCCGCCGTGGGCTGGGGGCACGCTGCGATCGATGCCAAACCGCGTAGCTGGCTTATCGAACAGCTCAAACCTGTGGTCATTGTGCTGATCCGCGAACTCGTTTTCTGACAGGAATTGCCATGCAATATGCTCGCCTCCACCTCTTCGCCATCATCGCCCTGGCCGCAGTGGTCGTCAGTGCCGCGGCCGCAGAGCCTTCTGCCCCACAGGAGCCTAGTGCGACGAGCCGGCTCGAACGCATCCGCCAGACCGGCACCCTGGTTCTGGCTTACCGGGAAAACGCCGTGCCTTTCAGCTATCTGCATCAGGGTCAGCCCGTAGGCTTCGGCGTGGACATCGCTAAAGCCGTGGCCGACGACCTGCGGGAGTACCTGGGTTTGCCCCAGCTGAACATCCGTTGGAACGCAGTGACGCTCAGTACGCGCATTCCGCTTATCACGACCAACACCGTGGATATGGAGTGCGCCACGACCACACACACTCGAAGCCGGGCGCGCCAGGTCAGTTTTTCTCACACTTTCTACGTTGCGGAAGAGGGCGTTGCCACGCACATGCCCGATACCTCTGCCAGTCAGACGGGAAAAACCGCTGTGGTGGAAAGCACCACCACCGCCAGCCGGTTGCGTGCCGCGGGTAAGGACGTGCTTTCTGTGCGCAGCTACCGCAACGGCATGCTGGCCTTGTTGCACGGAGAGGCCGATGCTTTCATGGGAGACATGCCTATGCTGGCGAGCGAACGCCTTCAACTCGGCGAGGCCGGGCAGGCGATCGATCTTAGTGCCACCGGGGCTGCCGTGCCCGAGGCGTATGCATGCATGCTGCCGCTGGGCGACACCGCTTTCATCACACAGGTAAACAAAACATTGGAACGCCTGATGCGCGACGGCGAAATGGCCAGACTGCATGACCGCTGGTTTATCCAACCGATTCCGCCCGGCAACCGGGCATTGAATCTGCCCATGAACCAAGCCACGCGCGAGGCTTATGACACTCCCAACAGCACACCGTTCGAGTAAGCGGCCGGGGCAGCGCCTCGACTCGGCGCCGTCGATCAGACATTGCCCAACCCGGACGCTGACTCTCGCGAGTTGGCACGCCCGGAGTTAGGATGGGATGCAAGGCGCAAAGCACAGCGATACCGGGTGGTATCGCGAGCATTTGCCACGCCGTAGACTGCCCAAAGTCGGGATGCGACAACCGCGAGGGGTTGTTGAGAGCTTCCCTAGGGCCTGTTCACAGTAGCCAGATATAGGCACAAGCGAGAAGCAGGAAGGCGTTGAATCGATTGGCAAGTTTGTCGTATCGGGTTGCGATACGGCGGAACTGCTTGAGGCGATTGAA
>JAISPT010000035.1 GCA_031274715.1 Azonexus sp.
AATTTCCGAAAGGGGGAAAACGATGAGCGGCGCGTTCACCAAGTCGATGGCGCGGAACATTTTCTACGGGGGGACGGTGTTCTTCTTCCTGTTGTTCCTGGCGTTGTCATTCGATACCCATTCGCAACTGCCGAAGCGGGACATGCGGGCCAACATCACGCCGCAGATTGCCGAGGGCAAAAAACTGTGGGAAGTCAATAACTGCATCGGCTGCCACACCCTGATGGGCGAAGGCGCCTATTTCGCGCCGGAGCTGATGAACGTGGTCGTCCGCTATGGCGACGAAGGCACCAAGGCCTTCATCCAGGCCCGTCCGAAGGAGGGCATCCCGGGGCGCCGCAGCATGCCGCAGTTCAACTTCACCGACGAGCAACTGGACGCCATCGTGGCTTTCCTGAAGCACGTCAATTCGATCAACGCCGCCAACTGGCCGCCCAACGATCAGGGCTGATCGAGAAGAGGAAAACGACATGCAATATCAATCGCAAGCGGTTGCAAAACCCTACTTCATTGCCGCCATCGGTCTTTTCGTCGGTCAGATCCTGTTCGGTCTGATCCTCGGCGCGCAATACGTGCTCGGTGACTTCCTGTTCCCCGAGATTCCCTTCAACGTCGCCCGCATGGTCCATACCAACCTGCTGATCGTCTGGCTCCTGTTCGGCTTCATGGGCGGTGCCTATTACATGATCCCGGAAGAAGCCGAGACCGAACTGGCCAGCCCGAAGCTGGCGCTGGCCATGTTCTGGATCTTCCTGGTCGCCGGTGCCGCCACCATCGTCGGCTATCTGGCCGTGCCGTATGCCACCTTGGCTGAATTGACCGGCAACAACTTGGTCGAAACGATGGGCCGCGAGTTCTTGGAACAGCCGCTGCCAACCAAGGTCGGCATCGTCGTCGTCGCCCTGGCCTTCCTGTTCAACATCACTTTGACAGTGCTGAAGGGCAAGAAAACGGCCATCGCCACGGTGCTGCTGATCGGCCTGTGGGGTCTGGCGGTGTTCTTCCTGTTCGCTTTCTACAATCCGGTCAACATCGTCATCGACAAGTTCTTCTGGTGGTGGACGGTGCACCTGTGGGTAGAAGGCGTCTGGGAACTGATCCTCGGCTCCTTCCTGGCCTTCGTGCTGATCAAGACGACCGGCGTCGACCGTGAGGTGATCGAGAAGTGGCTGTACGTGATCGTCACCCTGACCTTGATCACCGGCATCATCGGTACGGGTCACCACTACTACTGGATCGGCACGCCGGAATACTGGCAGTGGTGGGGTTCCATCTTCTCCGCGCTGGAGCCGATTCCGTTCTTCGCCATGACCGTTTTTGCCTTCAACATGGTCAACCGTCGGCGCCGCGAGCATCCGAACAAGGTCGCCGTGCTGTGGGCACTGGGCACCGGCGTGATGGCTTTCCTCGGGGCGGGCGTGTGGGGCTTCCTGCACACCCTGGCGCCGGTGAACTTCTACACGCACGGCACGCAGATCACCGCCGCCCACGGCCACATGGCGTTCTACGGCGCCTATGTGATGGTCGTGCTGATGATGATCTCCTACGCCATGCCGATCCTGCGCGGCCGCGCTGCCAACAGCAATAAGTCGCAAGTGCTGGAAATGTGGTCGTTCTGGCTGATGACCGTGGCCATGACCTTCATCACATTGTTCCTGACCGCCGCCGGCATCCTGCAAGTGTGGCTGCAACGCGCCTCGGATGCTCCGCTGCCGTTCATGGTCGTGCAGGACAAGATCGCCCTGTTCTACTGGATGCGCGAGTGGACCGGCGTGGTCTTCCTGATCGGCCTGGTCCTCTACATCCTCAGCTTCTTCGTCGGGGACAAGGAAGAAAAAGCCGCCTAAGCCCACTTCCTCCCGCTAGCAGCGAAAGCGCGAATCGTCCGATTCGCGCTTTTTTTATGGCCGGCGCTCAACGCGCCTCGTCGATCACCTGCCGCAGTTTTTCCTCGAACTCGCCGGCCAGCCGCGCCACCTCCGGCCATGCCGACAGCGCAGCCAACAAGGTCGACGGCCGCAGCAGGCCGAGCCACGTCGCCCCATCCTCGGTAAACACGGCAATCCGCCACGGCAACGCCAAGCCCAGGCGCATGTCGCAGGCCAGCAGACTGGCGCTCAAGCGCGGACTAGCGATATCGAAAATGCGTAATTCCTCGTCGCATTCCAACCCGCGGCGGCGCAGCATCTCGCCGTGGTCATGCACCTGTTGCAGCGACAGGCCGAGGCGCAACACGACCTCTTCCAGATCGACAGCGACCTCATAGCACGACTTGTCACTTTCGACGGTGTAGATCATCTCCCCTCTCTTTCCTGGTCAGACAGCGCGGCAAGGGGTTCAAACCCCAGCCGGAAGTTTTTCCGCCATCGCTTCCCGTCGATCAAGCTTGCGGCCGTCGACGATGAAACTGCCATCACCTACCGCATGCACCGTGCGCCGTTCCCGGCGCGCGTCATCGACATAGGCGGCGACAGCATCGAGCACCACGATATTGTGCTGGTCGATGATGTCGACGACCGTGCATTCGATATTGGCTAGGCACTCCCGGATCAGCGGCGCCTTGACGAAATTGCCCGGTATCGGCGTCAGCCCGAAACGGGCGAACTTGTCCGTATCGGCACCGGAGCAGGTCCCGATCCCAAGCACCCGGTCGAGGAGATCGACAGTGGGTATGGCAATGACGCATTCCTCTGTCTGGCGCAGCGCCGCGAAGGAGTGGTTCCAGGCCCCGGTGGCGATGGCCAGTCGCGGCGAGAAATCCAGCACCATGGTCCAGGAGATGGTCATGATGCTGTTTTTCCCACCAGCGCACGTCGTCACCAGAACGACCGGCCCTGGTTCGATCAGGGTAAAGATTTTGCTCAATTCGAGCTGGCGGATGGCTGGCGGCAGCATGGTACGGATTCCAGAATCTCGCTGCATATTGCCCGAGTCGGCCGCCGGCAGGCAATGGCTATTCCCCCAACGGCGACTCCCGCGGTCGCGGGCAGCCCAGCTTCATCCGGCTTCTTAGGGCATATCAAGTTCGTGCCCGTACAGCGTCGCTATCATCGCCATCATGACCGAATCGACGACCGCTCCCGCCCTGGACCACCCGCACCTACCCGGCGACCTGGCGATCTGGGTCTTCATCCTGGCCGAGATGCTGGTCTTCGCGGTGTTCTTCGCTGCCTACGCCTTCGCCCGGGCGCACGACCCGGAATTGTTCAACCTGTACCAGCAGACGCTGAATCGCAACGCCGGCGCGATCAACACGCTGCTGCTGGTGACCGGCTCGTGGTTCGTGGTGCTGGCCGTGCAGGCGGCGCATCGCGACGACCAGGCGGCGGTGCCGCGCCATATCGCGCTCGGCATGTTGTGCGGCGCCGGTTTCCTTGTCGTCAAGGTATTCGAGTACGCCGCCAAGTTTGGCGCTGGCATTTCGCTGTCGACCAACACTTTCTACATGTTCTACATTTCGCTGACCTTCTTCCACTTCATGCACGTAATCCTCGGCATGGTGATTCTGGCAGTGATCTGGACGCAGGCCCGCAAGGGTGCCTACGGACGCGACAACTGCAACGGCCTGGAAAGCGGCGCCGCCTACTGGCATATGGTCGATCTGCTGTGGATCATCCTGTTCCCCCTCGTCTATGTGATGCGCTGATAATGAACGCCCTGAAAAATCCTGCCCACCGCGCCTGGCTGGTGCTCGTCGTCGCCACCGGCATCACCTGGTATCTCGGCGAGGTCGGCGCCGCTGGCACCGCCGCCATCGTCGCCATGCTGGTCATCGCCTTCATCAAGGGCCGACTGGTGATTCTCGATTTCATGGAATTGCGGGGCGCGCCGTGGTTCTGGCGCATCCTGCTCGAAGGCTGGCTGATCGTCGTCGGCGGCCTGATCCTGCTCGCTTACTGGGTATCCCTCAAATGACCGATCTGCCCTTCTACGAAGCTTCCGGCAACGAAATCGCGCTGTTCGAGCACGCCTACCGCGAACGCCTACCGTTGCTGATCAAGGGGCCAACCGGTTGCGGCAAGACGCGCTTCGTCTCGCACATGGCAGCGCGGCTGAAGCTGCCGCTGTATACGGTGGCCTGCCACGACGACCTAACCGCCGCCGACCTGGTCGGCCGCCACCTGATTTCCGACCAGGGCACTTGGTGGTGCGACGGCCCGCTGACCCGCGCCGTGCGCGGCGGCGGCATCTGCTATCTCGACGAGGTGGTCGAGGCACGCAAGGACACCACGGTGGTACTGCATCCCCTGGCCGACGACCGCCGCATCCTGCCCATCGACCGCACCGGCGAAACGCTGGAAGCGCCGGATAATTTCATGCTGGTCGTCTCCTACAACCCCGGCTACCAAAACCTGATGAAGGGCCTGAAGCCGTCGACCCGCCAACGCTTCGTCTCGATGCGCTTCGATTTTCCGACGGCCGAGCGAGAAATCTCGATCCTGATCGGCGAAACCGGCTGCGATACCGATCTGGCCAAGCGCCTGGTCGGCATCGCCAAAGCTTTCCGCGCACTCAAGGACCGCGATCTGGAGGAAGTCGCCAGTACCCGTCTGCTGGTCTACGCCGCTAGCCTGATCCAGGCTGGCCTCGATGTTTCTGCCGCCTGCCGCGCCGCCCTGGTCGAAAGCCTGACCGACGAGGAGGAAACGGCGGCAGCGCTGATGGAGATCGTCAATGCCACGTTCGGACGATAATTTCGGCCTCGTCACAGAACAGGCCGGCCAGAGGCTCGCCGTCCTGGCCGAAGCGCTGTTCCTGATCAACCTGCTGCTACTGCCGGGAATCGCCTTCGCCATTCTCGCCGGACTGTGGTTCAAACACCGCCACAGCGCTCCGCCGCTGGCTCGCCAGCATCTCTACCAGGCAACCCTGGTCAGCCTGTGGGGCGGCTTGCTGATCGTTGTGCTCGGCGGCCTGATCCTCCTCGCCGGTGGCCTCGACGAAGGGTGGACCTGGGTGGTGCTGATTCTCTACTTCACCTGCATCCACTCGACCCTGATCCTGTTCGGCGTGGTTGCGTTGACCAAGGCCATGAGCGGCCAGCGCTGGCGCTTCCCGCTGATCGGCCCGCGCCTGGAATGAAAAACCTACCGACTCACAGCAGCCGGATCATCCGCCCCAGCAATGGCGAGACTGACCATTGCGCAGGCTCCAGGAGTACCGGGACGAAAACCTAATCATGGAAGAATTCGTCGGCAAGCTCTGGCACAACTGGGTTACCAAGGCGGCCGGCGGCCATTACCCGGCCGCTGCGGTCAAGCTGGCCGAGGTCGAAAAGACCGCTGGCATCCTGTTCCGCGCCTTCGGTGGCGACCCCGGCCTGAAGATCGGCGCCGCCACGGCCGCAGCACACGGCGCACGGCGCCGCTGGCTGCAACGCCTAGCCGGCAGCAACGAGAAACAGGCGCTGGCCCGGCGCGATGCGGAAACCCTACGCCTGCCGCCGGAAATCGCCGCCTTCCCCGATGCCGCGCTGAACCGCGATCTCTACCTGTGGCTGGCCGCCCAGGCGGCCAGCGACGTAGCGCCGCGGCAACCGTGGTTCATCCGCAACCAGCGGGCCAGCGCCGCCGCGCTGGCCCGCTTCCCCGGCCTAGCGCCACGCTACCAGCGTCTGGTCACCGCCCATCTGGCCGCCCGCCTCGCCCCGGAACAACTACAGCCCGATGAGGCGGCGCAAGAAGCCGCGATCCGCCAAGCGCTGCTCCAGCCCGGTTCGGCCGAGGGACTGCCACCGCTGTTTTCGCGTAAATCACGCCCGCCGCAACCGGTGTTGCTGTGGCTGATCGCCGCCGAGGAAAATCTGGCCGCCGGCCAGGTTGCCGATCCCGACGCCGACTTGCCGCCGGAAGGTGGCGCCCGCGTCGAGGCGGCGCCGGACGCGCACAAGGCCGAACAGGTCGAGGCGCCGGACAACAAAAATCCGACCCTGGTTATGTTCCGTGCCGAAAGCGTGCCGACCTGGGCGGAATACGTGCGCGTCAATCGCGCCTACGACGATGACGACGATCCGAATGCGCGCAACACCGCCCGCGATCTCGACAAGCTGTCGCTGACCCGCGATGGCGAAACCGCCGTCTCGCGCGTCCGCTTCGATCTCGACCTGCCCTCGGCGGCCGAGGATGACACGCCGATCGGCCCCGGTATCGCCCTGCCCGAGTGGGACTACCGCCAGGGCCTGCTGCGCGAACGCCACTGCCGGGTGCAGCCGATGATCACCCGCGATGCCGGGCAGCAGCCCTTGCCACCGGAACTGATCGCCACCGCCAAGAAACTGCGCGGCCAGTTCGCCGCGCTGGCGCCGCAGCGGCGCTGGCTGAAAGCGCAACCGGATGGTGCCGAACTCGACGTCGATGCCTGCGTGCGCAACCATGCCGACCGCGCCTGCGGCCACACACCGGAAACCGGCGGCTATCTGGCCCAGGCGCGCTGCGAGCGCGATTTGGCCTGTCTGCTGCTGGCCGACCTGTCGATGTCGACCGACGCCTGGATTTCCGACACCCATCGCATCGTCGATGTGATCCGCGATTCGCTGCTGCTGTTTTCCGAAGCCTTGACCGCTACCGGCGACCGCTTCGGCATCTACGGCTTCTCCTCGCTGCGCCGGCAGAACATCCGTTTCCATCTGCTCAAGGATTTCGCTGGCGCCTACGATGCCGCCGCCCGCGCCCGTATCATCGCCATCAAACCCGGCTTCTATACCCGCATGGGCGCCGCCATCCGCCAGTCGGCCAGCATTCTCGGCGAACAGCCGGCGGCCCGGCGGCTGTTGCTGATCCTGACCGACGGCAAACCGAACGACCTCGATCTCTACGACTCGCGCTACGGCATCGAAGACACCCGGATGGCGGTACACGAAGCGCGGCGCCTCGGCCTGACCCCCTTCTGCGTCACCATCGACCGCGAAGCCGGCGCCTACCTGCCATGGCTATTCGGCCCGGCCGGCTTCTGCGTCATCCGCAAGCCGGAAGAACTGCCACACCGCCTGCCCTTGCTCTACGCCCAATTAACAAGAGATTAATCCGATTAGTCTATTGCTGGAGAACTAGGCCGATGGGAGCATGAGAACGTTTCCATCTGACCACGAATTCATGCAGTCTCACCCCCCCATCAATATCGAAGCCCTGCTCACCCATGTGCCGCTGTTCAACGGCCTGGCGCCCGATGAAATCGGCCGGATCGCCAAAGCCACGCGGGAAATCTACGCCGGCAAGGGCGACATCCTGTTCCATAAGGGCGACCCCTGCAACGGCTTCCACCTGCTGGTCTACGGCCAGATCAAGCTGGCCTTCACCTCGGCCCAGGGTTCCGAGAAAGTGGTCCAGATTCTCGGCCAAGGCCAGAGCTTCGGCGAAGCGCTGATGCTGATGGACAAGCCCTACATCGTCTTTGCCCAGGCGCTGACCGACTCGCTGCTACTGCATGTGTCGAAGGTGGCGATCTTCGAGGAATTGCAACGCGACCACAAACTGTGCCGCAGGATGCTGGCCGGCATGGCCATGCGCCTGCACGAGTTGATGAGCGACGTCGAATCCTACTCGCTGCACTCCGGCAAACAGCGCATCATCGGCTACCTGCTGCGCGAATTGCCCGACGAGACATCCGATGGTACCGGCGGCACCAACGTCACCATCACCCTGACAACCAACAAGGGCATCATCGCTTCGCGCTTGAACCTGACCCAGGAACATTTCTCGCGCATCCTGCACGAACTGATCGACCTCGACCTGATCGTCGTCGAAGGGCGCAAAATCCACATCCCGTCAGTGGCCCGGCTGCGTCTGCACGAAGGCTGAGCGGCACCGACACGGTCAACGAAAAAAAGGCGGGGAAATCCCCGCCCTTGGGCATGACGCAGTCCGCGCTCAGTCGGTGAGCAGCTTGCCTTGGTTCAGCAGATTCTGAATGATCTGCAGGTCGTTGCCACCGGCGAGATTGGTGTTTTGCAAGACGATCTGCTGATCCACCAGGGTCACATCGAAACCGCCGCCCGCAAAACCACCGCCGGAGCTGATATGGATGATCGTGTTGCTGCCGGATTTCTCGAAATGCAGGTAGTCGGCCAAATTCCCTATCCCCACATTGTGGTTTTCGCCCTGCAACAGATCGCGCAGATCCAGCCTGTCGCCGCCAGTTGCGTATGACTTCAAATCGAAATCCGTCACCGTATCGACCGCCGGCGTACCAAGCGTACCCTGGTCGCCAAATTTCCAGACGAAGGTATCGGCTCCCGTGCCGCCGGTCAGGGTATTGTTGCCCGGACCGCCGTACAGCGTGTCGTTGCCCGCGCCACCATACAGCGCGTCGTTGCCATCGCCGCCATGCAGCACATCGTTGCCCGCGGTGCCGATCACCAGCGCCGCCGAGCTTGAGCCCTCAATCGAATCGGTATGGGTATCCGCGCCAATCGTCATATAGTCGGTTACCGTGGCGGTCACGCTAATCGACACCTCCCCAGACTGCCCAGCCGGCACCGTCATGGTCAGCCCGCTGATGGTGACCGCGTGGGTGATCGGATCGATGTCGACCGTATAGGCGCCGTTGCTTGTCAGGTCTAGCGTCCACGTTCCATCCGGATTGTGTGTCCCCGCCGAGAGCATGACGCCATTCGGGACCGTCACCACGATCTGGGTCACATGTTCCGAAAAATCGATATCGGTCGGCGTCACGGTAATCGTCACCGGGCAGGTGACCGGCGTATCGGCCATGCGGATGGAATGGATCAGGAAATCGTCGCCAGGGCCGGGATTGTTCTGGGCATCCAGGCCCAGCGGCCAGAATTGGATACTGCCTATCTCAACCCCGCTGGCGCTCTTGAATATGAATTCCTCCGAGATATTGTTGTTGTCCTTGGCTGCTAGCCATGTCCCGTCCGCGCTGCCCCCGAAATCTGTCGGGTTAAATATCGGATCACCATTAACGTCGTATGTGACGGGATGGCCGACGAGGTTTCCCGCCGAGTCGTAAATGTAGAGATCCGTTATCACATTGCCGTCGGCGTCGTAAGCAATGACCCGAGCGTGCTCCGTTATGGTCGACGTCTTGCTAAACCACGCGAATTTCACCCCCAATTCCGCCTGCGGATTGTCGAAATCGACCACCAGCCATTCGGGCTGGCCAGCCGGGTTTAAGCCGATCTCATCTGAGTTGCCACCGCTACCCCCGACAGGGTAACTAGCATTGACATTATTCCCAGCCACGCCAAAACCGCTTACGCTGTCGCTTTCTTTGGGCTGGACAGAGGTGTAGGTACTGGTCTGTCCAACGCTGCCATCGGGATTGTGGGCTGTCACCGTGTATCCCTGACCGGTTTGCTTGCAGTTGTAACTGTCGATCACGGTCGTCTGCACGTCAGGTGCGCCCAGCGTCACCGTGACAATCGGCACATCAGCCCCCGGCATCACAAGCACATCCAGGGTCCCTGTCAGGCCATTCTCTACGGTATACGTCGCCAGCGGCACCGGGCCGGAATAATCCTGGAAGGGTTCAAAGATGAAGGAGCCGTCCTCGTTGATCGTCAACTGACCCTTGCCAGGAATATCCGCCGTCTCGGAGGCCAGATAAATATGCGGATCGCCGTCTACCTGGAAGCTCTTGACGTTCATCCCCTTGTTGTCCAGTTGGCCGTTGTTGATAGTCGTATCCTCGTTTGTAATCACCGAGGTATTTCCCGGAGACAGGGGAGTCGGAGGAGTCGGAGGAGTCGGAGGAGTTGGAGGAGTCGGGGGAGGGGAAGGAGGCAACGGCGGTTCTACAGGGGGCAGCAGAGGGTCTACAGTGGGCGGCTCGGCGCCAGCGCCAGCAACCGCAACCCCGTGTCCATCAAAGGTGTGCAGCTCTTCGCCACGCGCGGTGGCGTACTGGTAAGACAAGGGGGTGACGTTTTCGACGATGCGCGCCAGTTCGATGAAGCTGTGTCCTTCCTTGTTCGGCCCGACATTGCCGGCTGCCGGGTCTTCCAGCAGCTGGTCGAGGTTTTCACCACGGGCCAGGGCTTCACTGACGCCGCGGAAAACCTGCGGATCGTTGGCGACAGCGCTGTCGGTCGCATCCGGCTTGAAGTCGGCGGCCACTTCGGCATCAAGACGCACAACATCGCCTGGTATCACGGCAAGCTGCCGGCCATCGGCCAGTTGCAGCATGACCTGCGCGTTGTCGGAAGCGATGACGGATTCGCCCTCGCGGATGACATCGCCGACTTTTAACTGGCGCAGTTGCCCTTCGACATTGCGGGCATAAGCTTCCCCGTTGAGGGACGAAACTTTGGCGTAAACCTGAGCTTGGGCCATGACAGTACTCCAGAGAGTGGTTGTGACGATGTCAGTTTAGGAAGGGCGCGATGCCCTGACTATTGCACCAAAGTACAGTCCCGGATCTCGCTGCGGGACCGTGCCTAATCAGAGCACCAAACCGTTGATCCGCAAGGACAACTGCAAACGGTCGCGCAGGCCGAGCTTGTCGAAGATGGAAGTCAGGTGGGCCTTGACCGTGCGTTCGGAAATATCCAGTTGGCGGGCGATTTCCTTGTTGCTGGCGGCGCCGGCAACCAGCCGGGCAACCTCGATTTCGCGCTCGCTGAGCAGCGCCGACCAGTCGTCGACCGGAGCGGCCTGGCGCTGCCGTTCGAGAATCCGGGCGCTGCCACCCATGATCCGGCTTAACAGGCTCTGGCCGACCCATAGGCCGCCATTGCCGACGACCAGCGCCACCTGCTGCAGCACTTCCGGCGCCGCGTAGCTGTTGCAACAGCCGGCGGCACCAGCGGCCAGGGCTTCAAGCACGGTCTTTTCGTCCGGTTCGTCGCTGAGCAGGATTCGGTGCTGTCCGGCGGCCGGCTGGCCGGGAGGCAGGACGGCGGCGACCGCTTCGCCGGAATGCTGGCGAAACCACAGAATGCCGGGGCCGATGGCGGCGGCGCCCTGGGCGCGGGCGAGCAGGCGTGCCTCCGGCATGGCTTCGAGCCAGTTGGGCAAAGCGAGGGACTGCCGGTCGATAAACCAGTGTTGCATCCTGGATACCTCAGTTGGACGCGCCCAAACGGGTCGTCATCGGGTGGGCTGGCAAGGCGCGACGACGCAGCAGACTGATGTCTGCAAGGAGAAGCAACGCCGCCAGCGCGCCCGAGGGCGGCCCGCTTGGGCGCGTAGCGTGCTCATCCAGGCAATGACGGTCATCGGTACAAGGAAAGTCGATATTCATACGACCTCCGTCAAAAACAAAAAGCGGTCAACTGAGGTTTCCAGGATCATCAGCGCTCCGAGAGGGCCACGCTCTTGGCCCGCAGTACGGGTTTCAGCAAATAGGCGAGAACGCTTTTCTTGCCGGTGAGGATGTCGACTTCGGCAACCATGCCCGGAATGATCGGCAAGTTGGCATCGCCAAAGCCGGGCCGGTTGGTGCGCACGCGGACGGTGTAAAAGGCGTTGCCTTTTTCGTCGGTGACGGTATCGGCGCCAATGTGTTCCAGCGTGCCTTCCAGACCGCCGTAGACCGCGAAATCGTAGGCGGTAAACTTGACCATGGCCGGCTGGCCGGGCCGCAGGAAGGCGATATCGCGCGGCTGGATGCGGGCTTCGAGCAGCAGCGTGTCCTCCAGCGGCACGATCTCGATCATGTCCTTGCCCGGTTGGACGACACCGCCGACGGTATTGACCAGCAGCCGCTTGACCGTGCCCTTGACCGGCGAGCGAATCGACGATTGCGTGACCCGATCGGACAGGGCGACGCTGCCTTCGGTCAGGCTGTTGAGCTTGCCGACGGCTTCGGATAGCTCACGGCCGGCCTCGTTGCGGAAGTTGAGTTCAACCTCCTCGATCTTGCGCTGGGCCTCGCCGATCGCCGCCTGGGCGCGGGTGATCTGGGCCGAAGCCATGTCGCGCTCGCCACGGTAGCGGGACACATCGCGTTCGAGACGCAGCAACTCGACTTCGGAAACGGCACCGGAATTGATCAGGGGTTTGGTCACTGACAATTCGCGCGAGGTCAGTTCATAGCCTTGCGCCGCCTGCGTCCGCCGCGCCTGGGCTTCGTTCAGTTCCTGCTGGCGTTGGGCCAGTTGCTGCCGGGCAATCGACACGGCGGCATTCATTTGGTCGCGCTTGGCGGCATAAATCTGGCGTTCCTGCTCGACGATTTCCGGCTCCTCTTGCAGCACTTCCGGCGGCGGGACGAATTCCTTGCCATCGGATAGCGCCCGCAAGCGCGCCACCCGCGCCTTCAGCGCCAACGCCTGCGACAGGTTTTCCTTGACCGAGGAGGCGAAGCGCGTTTCGTCGATCTTGATCAGCAACTGATTGGGCTGCACCACCTCACCCTCGCGGACTAGGATTTCGGCCACCAAGCCACCGTCGATGCTCTGCAACACTTGTAGCTGGCGCGAAGGAATAACCTTGCCTTCACCGCGCGTCACCTCATCGAGTTGGGCGACTGCAGCCCAGAGCAGGAAGACGACGATGACGATACCAATCGAACGCAGCAACACCCGGGCCCGCAACGGTTCCTGGCGAAACATGGCGAGATCGGCGTCGGTGGCGAAATCGACAACCTCGATTTCCTCCCGGCTCGGCAGGCGGCCGAGTATTTTTTCGATGACGGGCGTCATGAGGCCGGCGATCTTCTCCAGCCCGGCGTGGATGGCGCCAAAAAAGGAACTCAGACACTTCATGATGCTCTCCCGATACGTCCACTCTGCAGCGCCTGGATTACCTGGTCGCGTGGACCGTCGGCGACGACGCGGCCATCATCGACGACGACGATGCGGGTAGCGAGATCGAGCAGGCTGTTGCGGTGAGTGACGATCAGCATGGTCTTGTGCCCGGCCACCTGCTTCAGGCGTTCCTTGAACTGCTGTTCCGAGGAATAGTCCATGGCACTGGTCGGCTCATCGAGCAACAGGATCGGCGGATCGAGCAACAGCGCCCGGGCAATGGCGATGCCCTGGCGCTGGCCACCGGACACGGAATCGCCGCGCTCGCCGATCATCATGTCGAAACCCTCCGGATGGCGGTTAACGAACTCGGCCAGCCCCGCCGCCTCGGCCGCCGCGACGATACTGGCGTCGTCGGCGTAGGGCGCGCCGATGGCGATGTTATCGCGCAGTGTGCCGTAGAACAGCGTCACGTCTTGGGCGACGTAACCGATATTGCGCCGCAGGTCGGCCGGGTCAAGCTGGCGCAGATCAACGCCGTCGACCAGCACCGCGCCGGCGGTCGGCTGGTAAAGACCAAGCAGCAGCTTCTGCAAAGTCGTCTTGCCGGAGCCGATGCGGCCAATGACCACCACCTTCTCACCGGCGGCGATACGGCAGTTGAAGCCCTTGAGGGCGGCCACCGGGCTGTTGGGATAGCTGAAATCGACGTCGCGAAACTCGATGCTGCCCCGCAGGTCCGGACGATGCACGAAGGCCGCGTCGCCCGGCCGCTCGACCGGCTTGGTCATGACGTCTTCGAGCGAAGTCAGCGCCACCTTGGCGTTGTGGAACTGCATTAGCAAGCCGACGATTTGGCCGAGCGGCGCCACCGCCCGGGAAGACAGCATCGTGCAAGCGATCAGTCCGCCCATGCTGAGCTTGCCGTCGCCGATCAGGTACACGCCGCTGATGACAACGACGACGTAGACCAGTTGCTGGACTTCCATCGCCCCGTTGGTGGCCGCCGCCGATAAAAAGCGCATCTGGTTACTAACGCGCGAGGCAAAGGCCACCGACTTCTCCCACTTCGACTGCATGACCCCCTCGGCGCCCTGCGTCTTGATCGTCTCCAGGGCCGTCAGGCTCTCGATCAGCGTCGCGTTGCGCAGGGCGCTGGCCCGATAGGTGGTCTCCGACAGCGCATGCATCTTATGCTGCAGGATGTAAGCGTAAATGACGACGAAGACGATCGCCAGCAACACCGGAATGATCAATGGCCAGGCAATCAAGGCGATGACCAGCACGAACAGCAGCGCGAACGGCAGGTCGACCAGTGCCGTGACCGAGGCCGAGGTGATGAAATCGCGCACCGTCTCGAACGAGCGTAGGTTGGAGGCGAACGAGCCGACCGCCTGCGGCTTGGATTCGAGGCGGATACCCAGCACGCGCTCCATGATGCTGGCCGACAATTGCAGATCAATACGACTGCTCGCCAGGTCAATGAAATGGCTGCGCAACAGGCGCAGCGTCAAATCCACGCCGATCACCAGCGCCACACCAAGGGCCAGCACCCAGAGGGTTTCATAAGCCCGGTTGGGCACCACCCGGTCATAGACGTTCATGACGAACAGCGGCATGGTCAAAGCCATGACGTTGATCAGCAGAGCTGCCGCCAGCACGTCGCGGTAGAGCGGCAACTGCCCGGCCAGCGCCCCCCAGAACCAGTGCCGCAGCTTGACCTGGCCAACCTGCGGGGTACGCCGGTCGAAACGAAAATGCGGCCGGGCGAAAATGGCGACGCCGGTGTAGCGGGCAAGCAACTCGGCACGACCGAGCTGGACCGAACCCTGGCCGGTTTCCGGGAACAGCAGCCGGGCGTTCTCGCCGCTGTCGTCCCAGCCGAGCAGCACGCAGGCTTCCCCGTTCTTGAGCAGCAGTACGGCCGGCAGCAGCACGTCATCGATTCGTGCCAGCGGTCGCCGCACCAGCTTGGCCGCCAGGCCGGCCCGACTCGCCGCGCGGGCAAACAACGAGGGCGACAGGATGCCTTTTTCCAGGGGCAGGCCAGCCACCAGCGCCGCCCGCGTGCTCGGCCGGCCGTGGATGCGGCTCAGTTCGACCAGGCAATCGAGCAACGGATCGTGGTGAATCACGTCCTCCCGCAATCCGGAAATGCCGATGTCCGCTGCGCCGCTCATACTTTCCCCATGCACTTAGCAAATTGCTTCCATTCTAGCGTGCCCGTCGACCGCAGCGTGCGAAGTAGTTCACGCTTAGATGACAGCCATAAATCAGTACGCAGAAATACGACAAAAGAAAAAGGCGGCCGCAGCCGCCTTTCCGACGATTCGATCAAGCTTAGACAATCAACGGCACAATCAGCAGCGCCACCAGATTGATGATCTTGATCAGCGGGTTGACCGCCGGGCCGGCCGTATCCTTGTAGGGATCGCCAACGGTATCGCCGGTGACGGCGGCCTTGTGCGCTTCCGAGCCCTTGCCGCCGAAATGGCCGTCTTCGATGTATTTCTTAGCGTTATCCCAGGCGCCGCCACCGGTCGTCATCGAAATGGCGACGAACAGGCCAGTGACGATGGTACCGACCAGCAGACCGCCAAGCGCCTGCGGCCCGAGCAGCAGGCCAACGACGATGGGCACGGCAACCGGTAGGATCGACGGCACCATCATCTCCTTGATCGCGGCGACCGTCAGCATGTCCACCGCCCGCGAATAATCGGGCTTGGCCGTACCTTCCATGATGCCGGGAATTTCCTTGAACTGGCGCCGCACCTCGACGACCACCGCGCCGGCCGAGCGGCCGACCGCTTCCATGGCCATGGCACCGAACAGGTAGGGAATCAAACCGCCAATGAACAGACCGATGATGACCATGTGATTCGACAGGTCGAAGCTGATGCTGCCAGCGCCGGCCGCTTCCAGGCCGTGCGTGTAGTCGGCGAACAGAACCAGCGCCGCGAGGCCGGCCGAACCAATGGCATAGCCCTTGGTTACCGCCTTGGTGGTGTTACCGACGGCATCGAGCGGATCGGTGACGTTGCGTACTTCGGGCGGCAACTCAGCCATTTCGGCAATGCCACCGGCGTTGTCGGTGATCGGGCCGTAAGCGTCGAGGGCGACGACGATGCCGGCCATCGACAGCATCGAGGTGGCGGCGACAGCCAGACCATACAAGCCGCCGACCGAATAGGCGGCCCAGATCGACAGGCAGACGGAAAGCACCGGCAGTGCGCAGGCCTTCATCGAGACGCCGATGCCGGCGATGATGTTGGTCGCGTGCCCGGTTTGGCAGGCCGAAGCGACGTGCTTGACCGGCGCGTATTCGGTGCCGGTGTAGTACTCAGTGATCCACACCAGGGCAGCGGTCAGCACCAGACCGATGATCGAGCAAAGGAACATGCTGCTGGTAGTGATGCCGGCCGCCGGGCTGCCGGCGCCAATCAACCACGCGGTAACCGGGTAGTAGAGCACCAGTGCCAGCACGCCGGCGACGATCAGGCCCTTGTACAGCGCCCCCATGATTTTGCCGCCATCGGAGGTCTTGACGAAGTAGCAGCCGACGATCGAAGCGAGGATCGAGACGGCACCGAGCGCCAGCGGATAGAGAATCAGCGAGGTGCCGAGTTCGGGCAGGCTGTTGAGCGTCAGCGCACCGAGCACCATGGTCGCCACCACCGTGACGACGTAGGTCTCGAACAGGTCGGCGGCCATGCCGGCGCAGTCACCGACGTTGTCGCCGACGTTGTCGGCGATCACCGCCGGATTGCGCGGATCATCCTCGGGAATGCCGGCCTCGACCTTGCCGACTAGGTCGGCGCCGACGTCGGCACCCTTGGTGAAAATGCCACCGCCGAGACGGGCGAAGATGGAAATCAGCGAGGAGCCGAAGGCCAGGCCGATCAAGGCATGCAGCGCCACGCCCTGGGACAGGCCATAGGCCAGCAGCGCCGCGTAGTAGCCGGCGACACCGAGCAGGCCGAGGCCGACCACCAGCATGCCGGTGATCGCCCCGCCCTTGAAGGCCACGTCGAGGGCCGGGGCGATGCCGCCACGCGCCGCCTCGGCGGTGCGCACATTGGCGCGCACGGAAACGTTCATGCCAATGAAGCCAGCCGCGCCGGAAAGTACGGCGCCGATGACGAAGCCGAGGGCGGTGCCGATACCGAGGAAGGCCATGATGAGGATGGCGATGACCACGCCGACCATGGCGATGGTCTTGTACTGCCGGTTCAGGTAGGCCGCCGCTCCCACCTGGATGGCCTTGGCGATTTCCTGCATGCGTTTGTTGCCGGCTGGCAACGCGAGAATCTGACGGCTGGAAATCCAGCCATACAAAACGGCGACGACGGCGCAGCCAAGCGCCAACCACAATGCTTCAGACATCGACTTCCCCCTCGGTTAAAGAAAATTACACTTCGAAAACTCCTAGCTTCTTCGTTACGGCAATATTCTTCAAACGCACATAGTCGGGCAGGCCGTTGCGGAAAGGCGGCGGCTCCTCGCCCTCGATCAACGGCTGCAGGTAGGCCCGGCAGGCATCGGTGATGTGGAAGCCGTCGGCACTGATGAACTCCGGCGGCATTTTGCGTTCGACATTGGCGACATCGGCCAGCGGCGCCTCGCCGATTTCCCAGCGGTACGGCGCATCGGCCAAGCGGCGGATGGTGGCCATTACGGCATTTTTGCCCTGCAGGGCCAGATCGACGGCAGCGACGCCCAAGGCGTGCGCCTGTTCGAGATCGGTGCGCGAGGCCAGGTGGCGGGCCGCGCGCTGCAAGTAGTCGGCCAGCGCCCAGTGATACTTGTGGCCAAGGCGATCCTTGACCAGCTGCGCGACGATCTGGCCGACGCCACCCAGTTGCGCATGGCCGAAGGCATCCTTGCTGCCCATCTCGGCGATCAGCTTGCCACTAGCGTCGGCAAGCCCTTCGGACACGGCCACGGTGCAATAGCCGTACTTCTGAATACACTGGTCGACGCGGGCGAGGAAACGCTCCGGATCGAACGGCACTTCGGGAAACAGCAGGATATGCGGCGGTTCGCCGGCGCTCTCGCTGGCCAACCCGCAGGCGGCGGTAATCCAGCCAGCGTGGCGCCCCATCACTTCAAGGACGAAAACTTTGGTCGAGGTGCGCGCCATCGAGGCGACGTCGTAACCGGCCTCGCGGATCGAGGTGGCGACATACTTGGCCACCGAGCCGAAACCTGGACAGCAGTCGGTCAACGGCAGGTCGTTGTCGACGGTCTTCGGCACGCCGACGCAAACCACCGGATAGCCCATCTTCTCGGACATTTGCGACACCTTCCAGGCGGTGTCCATGGAATCGTTACCGCCGTTGTAGAAGAAGTAGCCGATGTCGTGCGCGCGGAATACCTCAATCAGGCGCTCATACTGGGCACGGTGCTGTTCCAAGCTTTTCAGCTTGTAGCGGCAGGAACCGAAAGCGCCACCCGGCGTGTGGCGCAGGCGGGCGATGTCGACATCGGACTCCAGGCTGGTGTCGATCAGATCTTCAGTCAGGGCGCCGATGATCCCGTCGCGGCCGGCGAAAAGCTTGCCGATCCGCCCGGGGTGGCGGCGGGCCTCCTGGATGAGACCACAGGCCGTGGCGTTGATGACGGCGGTAACGCCCCCTGACTGCGCGTAGAAGGCATTTTTCACCGTCATATCTGGTTCCTTATTTCAGCGCGGCGAAAACGCTTTGGGTGATCTGGTCGACGCTGCCGACACCGGCCACCTTACGCACTTTCGGCGCCTTGGCATCGCCGGCGGCCGCCCACTTGCTGTAAAAATCGACCAGCGGCTTGGTCTGCGCGTGATAGACCTCAAGGCGCTTCTTGACCGTTTCTTCCTTGTCGTCGTCGCGCTGGACCAGGTCCTCGCCGGTCACGTCGTCCTTGCCAGCGACCTTCGGTGGGTTGAACTTGACGTGGTAGGTACGGCCCGAAGTCAGGTGGGCACGGCGGCCGGCCATGCGTTCAACGATGTCGCTGTCCGGCACGTCGATTTCCAGCACGCAATCGATCGGCACGCCAGCATCTTTCATCGCCTGGGCCTGCGGAATAGTGCGCGGGAAGCCGTCGAACAAATAGCCGTTCTGGCAGTCCTTCTCGTCCAGACGGTCCTTGACCATGCCGATGATGACGGCATCGGGAACCAGGCCGCCGGCATCCATGTGCTTCTTGGCTTCCAGGCCGAGCGCAGTCCCGGCCTTGACCTGGGCACGCAGCATGTCGCCGGTGGAAATCTGCGGAATACCAAACTTCTCGCAGAGGAATTTGGCCTGCGTGCCCTTGCCGGCGCCAGGTGCGCCCAACAAAATCAATTTCATGAGTAGCCCCTCGGGTCTGTGGTGCTGAAAATCTTGTTATCGGCCCGTTTCGCGGACGCTTGGTTACCCGCTCTCCGGAGGCGGAAAATTACTCGCTATTTCCCAGCCGGTCAAACAATTTGCGCACTCTATCGGCGTCTTCGGGCGTATCAACGCCCGGCGCCGGCGCCGCATCGATCAACGTCACGCTGATCCGATAACCGTGCCAGAGCGCACGCAACTGCTCCAGCGATTCGAACCGTTCAGTCGGCGCCGGCATCAGTCCGGCATAGGCTTTCAGGAAGCTGGCGCGATAAGCGTAAAGGCCGACATGGCGGTAGGCCGGAAAATCCGCCGGCAGCGTCTCGCCACCGCCCTCGCGGGCGAAATGGTCGCGCGCGTAGGGAATCGGCGCCCGCGAAAAATAGGCGGCGTCACCGTCGGCGCGGCAGACAACCTTGACCACGTTGGGATTGAAGAAATCGGCCGCATCGGCAATCGGATGCGCCACTGTAGCAATGTCGGCGCCACTGCTGGCCAGTTGGCGCGCCGTTTGCAGGATCACTTCCGGCTCGATCAGCGGCTCATCGCCCTGAACGTTGACGACGATGGCGTCGGCCGGCCAGCCGCGCAAGGCGACCACTTCGGCCAGGCGGTCGGTGCCGGTGGCGTGGTCGGCGCGGGTCATCAGCGCGGCCACTTCGTGCGCCGTCGCCACGGCATGGACCTCGGCATGATCAGTGGCAACCCAGACTTCCTCGGCGCCAGACAAGCGCGCCCGCTCGGCGACGCGGACGACCATCGGCTTACCGCCGAGGTCGAGCAGCGGCTTGGCCGGCAAGCGTGTCGACGCATAACGCGCCGGAATGACGACCTTGAACGCCGGCTGTCCCATGCTCAATCTTCGAGCGGCAGTTGGCGGGCCTCGTCCTCAAGCATCACCGGAATGTCGTCGCGAATCGGGAAAGCCAGGCGGCAGGGCTTGCAGAGCAGTTCGGCTTCAGCTTTGCGGTATTCGAGATTGCCCTTGCAGATCGGGCAGACGAGGATATCAAGCAAGCGGGCGTCCACGAATTTTCTCCAGAATGAGTTCAACGAGCGCCGGCGACAGCTCGGCTTCGACCGGCAGGACCCACGCCTCGCCGACGGTCAATCCGGCGCATTTTACTGCATCCTTCTCGGTCATCAGCAGCACGCCGGCAGCGGCAAAGGCCAGATCGGCCGCCGTATAGGCATGGTGATCGGGAAAGGGATGGCGGGAAAACGTCAAGCCAAGCGCTTCCAGCGTGCGGAAAAAACGCTCTGGATCGCCAATGCCGGCCAACGCATGCAAATGCCGGCCAGCCAGTTGGGCCGGCGGACAAGTCTGCTGTGGATGACCAAGGCGATAAAACACCCCCGCTTGTAGGCGCATGTCGAAGCGCTTGACGGCTGCCGGCAGGCGCGGATCGGCGGCGCCGTTGCAGATCACCGCATCGACGGTCCGCAACCGCGCCAGCGGTTCGCGCAGTGGGCCGACCGGCAGCAGACCGCCGTTGCCAGCACCCCGGTCATCGAACACAGCCAGTTCGACGTCGCGCGCCAGCCGGTGATGTTGCAAGCCGTCGTCGCACAGCACCAGGTCGACCTCCGGATGCGCGGCCAGCAAGGCGCGGCCGGCCGCTGCCCGGTCGCGTCCGACCCACACCGGCACGCCACTGCGCCGGGCTAGGAGTAGCGGTTCGTCGCCGACCTCGGCCGGCGAATCATCGCCGTCGACCGGCCGCGGCACTACGGCGCTGCCGCCGTAGCCGCGACTGACGATGCCTGGCCGCCGTCCTTTTTCCCGTAAGCGCTCGGCCAGCCACAGTGTCAGCGGCGTTTTGCCAGCGCCGCCGACGGTGATGTTGCCGACCACGACAACCGGCACCAACAGCCGTTGCGGCCGGGTCAGCCAACGTTTGAGGCAAGCCAGCAGAAAGAACAGCGCCGCCAGCGGCAGCAGAAACCACAACGCCGGCATCAGCCGGCGTTGTGCGAACCATTGACGCTGTAACCAGCGGGCAAACATCAGCGCGTGATCTGGGTGGCGAAGGAAATGTGCGGATAGCCGGCGTTCTGCGCCGCCTGCATGATGTCGATGACGCTCTGGTGGGTTGCCTTGGCATCGGCGTTGATAACGATCAGCGGATCCTGGCGGTCACCGGCGGCGCGGCGCAGGGCCTCGGCAATCGTCAGGACGTCGGTTGCCGCCAGCGGCGACTTGTCGATCAGAACCTGGCCACTGGCCGTCACCGCCACGTCGATCTCGTTCGGCTGCTCGTTCTGCTTGCTGGCTTCGGCCGTCGGCAGGTTGATTTCGAGGCCGGAGAATTTCGAGTAGGTGGTAGTCAACATCAGGAAGATGATGATCACCAGCAGCACGTCGATCATCGGCACCAGGTTGATTTCCGGCTCTTCCCGGGAATGCCCGCGCTGGAATTTCATAAATTATTTCCGGTCGCCGTGCATGACCTCGACCAGGCGTATCGCCTGCTGCTCCATCTCGACGACGAAACCGTCGACCAGAGCGCGGAAGTGACGCCAGAAGATCATGCTCGGGATGGCGATGAAAATGCCGAAGCCGGTGTTGTACAGCGCGATCGAGATGCCGTGCGCCAGTTGCTGCGGGCTACCGGTGCCCGGCGCCTGTGAAGCGAAGATTTCGATCATCCCGATCACCGTGCCGAACAAGCCCATCAGCGGGCTGATCGAGGCGATAGTGCCGAGCGTGGTCAGGTAGCGACTCAACTCGTGGGTGACGGCGGCGCCGGCCTCCTCGATCGACTCCTTCATCACTTCACGCGAGTTGTCGACGTTGCGCAGACCGGCGGCCAGCACACGGCCGAGCGGCGAATGCCGGTCAAGTGCGTCAAGCAGCGTGCTGTTGTCGGCACCACGGCGGAATTCATTGACCGCCTGCTGCAACAGCCCCGGCGGCACGATCTTACGGCGGCGCAGGGTAAACAGGCGCTCGATGATCAGAGCAACGGAAATGACGGAGGCCAGCAGCAAAGGCCAGATGGGCCAACCGGCAGCCTGAACGATTGCAAACACGTGAAAGACCCTCGCTGGAAAATCAAGCCGGAATTCTGCCCTCCCGGAACAACAGGAGCAAGTGACAAATTGCCGCGACCGCCGTCCGCTTATCCCCAAAAGCTGTGGATAAGTCTGTGAGTCAACTGTCATCAGATACGCTAACCCCTACCCGGCAAAGGCTTTTTCTCACCCTGCCAAAAAACCAGGCATATATTTTATATCATTTAAAAACAATGAGTTAATAACACTATCGGAAAATTGAGGCAAACCGTCTACAGGTCCCGGCGCTACAATCGGTCGATGACTGCCAGCCAGCCCTCTGTCGAACAATCCGTTCTCTCCGTTTCCGGGCTCAACCGTCTGGTCCGCTCCTGCCTGGAGGCCAACTTTCCGCTGACCTGGGTCGCCGGCGAAATTTCCAACCTGACCTACGCCGCTTCCGGCCACATCTATTTCTCGCTCAAGGATGCCGCTGCCCAGGTGCGCTGCGTGATGTGGCGCAGCCGGGCGCAACTGCTTGGCTGGCGACTGGAAAACGGCCAGAAAATCGAAGCCCGCGCCCTGGTTTCGTTTTACGAGCCACGCGGCGAATTCCAGCTCAATGTCGAAGCCATCCACCGGGCCGGCCAGGGCGACCTGTACGAGCAGTTCCTGCGCCTGAAGGCGCAACTGGAAAGCGAAGGCCTTTTCGCCGCCGCCGGCAAGCGACCACTGCCGGCCTTTCCGCGTCGCATCGCCATCGTCACCAGCCCGCAGGCGGCTGCATTGCGCGACGTGCTCAGCACCCTGCGCCGGCGCGCCCCGCATATCGCCATCGACCTCTATCCAACGCCAGTGCAGGGCGTAGGCGCCGGCCAACGCATCGCCGCCGCGATCAAAGCCGCCGGTGCCGGCAACGGCGACCTGATTCTGCTCTGCCGTGGCGGCGGCTCGATCGAGGACCTCTGGGCCTTCAACGAAGAATGCGTCGCCCGCGCCATCCGCGCCGCCGGCCTGCCGGTCATCACCGGCATTGGCCACGAGACCGACTTCACCATCGCCGACTTCGCCGCCGACCTGCGCGCCCCGACACCGACCGCCGCCGCCGAACTGGCCGCCCCCGACCGGATGGCCCTGCGCCAGAGCCTGGCCCAGTTGCACGAGCAATTGCAACGGCGTACCGAGCGCGCCCTCGCCGACCGCCAACAGCGGCTCGACTGGCTGGCCGGCCGCCTGCTGCACCCGGCCGAACGGCTGGCGCAGCGGCGCGACCAACTGCTCATCCTGCGACAGCGGCTAAGCCAGGGTCTGCGCCGATGCAACGACAACGGACGCCGACAATTGCAAGCCGCCGGCCACCGCCTGCAGTCCGCCCGCCCCCGCCTGGCACAGCGCGGCGAAGCACTCGGCCAATTGCGCCAGCGGCTGGAACGGCAACTGCAGTGGCAATTCGCACAACGACGGACGGAACTCAATGCCCTCGCCAGCGGTCTCAGGCAACTTGATCCTTGTGCCGTGCTGGCCCGTGGCTACACCCTGGCCACCGGGCTGGACGGCCGGGCCGTGCGCGATGCCGGCGAACTGGCGGCCGGCGCCGTGCTCCGACTCGATTTCGCCCGTGGCGCGGCCCTGGCCACGGTCGATCAGGTTGTAGCCGCCGGAGAAGCTGACTAGAATTTTTTCACCCTGAACTTTCACCCAAAACCGCTTAACAACAACGGAGAATGCCCATGGAACATCAACTACCCGCCCTGCCCTTCGCCAAAGACGCCCTCGCCCCGCACCTGTCGGCCGAAACCTTCGATTACCACCACGCTAAGCACCACCAGGCCTACGTCACCAACCTGAACAATCTGATCAAGGGCACCGAGTACGAGAACCTCGACCTCGAAGCCATCGTCAAGAAGGCACCGGCCGGCGGCGTGTACAACAACGCCGCCCAGGTCTGGAACCACACTTTCTTCTGGAATTGCCTGAAGCCGAACGGCGGTGGCGCACCCTCCGGCGCCCTGGCTGCTGCCATCAACGCCAAGTGGGGCTCGCTCGACGAGTTCAAGAAGGCTTTCCAGGCATCGGCCGTCGGCAACTTCGGCTCCGGCTGGACTTGGCTGGTCAAGAAAGCCGACGGTTCAGTCGACATCGTCAACATGGGCGCTGCCGGTACCCCGCTGACCACCGGCGACAAGGCCCTGCTCTGCATCGACGTCTGGGAGCACGCCTACTACATCGACTACCGCAACCTGCGCCCGAAGTTCGTCGAGACCTTCCTCAACAACCTGGTCAACTGGTCCTTCGCCGAAGCTAATTTCGCTGGCTAAATGTTGCATTCATGAAAGCACCTAGCCCGGCAAACCGACGCAAGAGCGGTATGTCGGGCAGCGCCTCTTCCATCGCCGGATCGGAGTAGCCAAACCCTTGTTGCAGGAGATAGATCCGCAACATGGTCAAGAGTGGCATCGGCAGCCGGCCATTCCCTTTCTTCGGGTAGCGCTGGCCACATGGTCAGAACCGGAAAATCTTGGGAGGATTCTCTTCATTCCGCCTGACTCGAAAGACAATTGCTCAAAGCCAGGGGCAATTCGATCCAATCGAACTCTCGCGCAAAGCGGCGCAGTCTTCAACCTTTGGCGACGTGGTGCAATTCAGGTTCCGGTTGTCAATCGACCATAGGTATAGCCCAGCACAGCGCCCCAAATCAGATGCAGTACCAACGTCATCACCGGTACCATCATGCCCAGGTTCAGCCCAAATACGCCTGCGCCGGACATCGGCATGGGCAACAGCATCATCAACAGCCACGCCAGCACGGAGAAAGACAGGCCCTTAGTCAGCGCATCCCGGCCAGGCAAACGTTGATAGATCAGTGCAAAAAGGATGCCCCACAGAACTGTGCCAATCATGAAATGCATCAGCCACCCGATAATAGGGCTGTCCGGCATACCCATCATCGAGTGGACCATGTTGCTAAGCATGGCCACTGGATTCAACACAGGCATAACGCCCATAACCCCCTTGATAAGCATCAGCAACGACAACACCACTGTCGCAACAAAGCCAGCTTCCATCGATCGAAAATAGCGATTCATGATGCTTTAGCTCCTTTGGGTTTTGGTTCGGAACTCCGCTCTCCCAGTTTTAGCATGGGACTCGGAAGCAAACACACGCCCACAGCCAATTACCAGCATGGATTTTTTCATATTAGGTCATGTGATATGAATGTGACCAGGAAACGTACATGCAGTTCAATTCTGGCGGCGACATCACTGAACTTGTTGGCCAAGGGAATGCGTTACGGTAGCAGCCTGGGCGTCACCCTCTACACGCACATCCCGATCGACTGACTGCTCGATCCCGCCTTACGTCAGCGCGTTTCAATCGGCTCGGCAAGCTCCATGCCCTCAATCAACCGCGGTGATTGAATCGCAGCGCGAGACAGAGGGCAAAACGAACGTCGAGCAGCGCTATTACCTCTCCAGCATGTACTTAGGTTGGCCTGATATATCGGTTGAGTCGGGACCATGACAATGGTACTGTTTTCTCAAATCAGATCGAATGACAATTGCTTATGCAAATTTTCTTTGGAGGACTAGCATGATTGAACGTCGTCCCTTCAACAATCTTGGTGGCGCCGACCATGGCTGGCTGGATACGAAGCATCACTTTTCCTTCGCCGAATACCATGACCCAGCCCGGCTTCATTGGGGAACGCTACGCGTCTGGAATGACGATACGATTGCCCCAGGAACAGGATTCCCACTCCATCCTCATGCGGACATGGAGATCATCACTTATGTCCGGGAGGGAGCCATAACCCACCAGGATAGTTTGGGCAACAAGGGCCGCACCGAGGCCGGCGACGTCCAGGTAATGAGCGCGGGAACAGGCATCCGCCATTCCGAATACAACCTTGAGGCCGGCGTTACCAAAATCTTCCAAATCTGGATTTTCCCCGATCGCCGCGGTGCCCCCCCGTCCTGGGGCGCAAAACCCTTTCCCAAGGAGGAGCGCCACGGGCAATTCGTGGTTCTGGCCAGTGGCATCGAAGGCGATCAGGATGCCTTGCCGATCCGTACCAATGCACGAGTTCTGGGGGCAACCTTGAAGGCGGGAGAAACAGCGGAATACCATTTGGGAGCAAGCCGCTACGGTTATCTTGTCCCTGCGGCCGGTCAGATCAAAGTCAACGGCGTACTCATTCAGAGTCACGATGGTGCGGCCATTCGCGATGAAGAAACCATTCGAGTTACCGCGCTTGAAGATACCGAGTTGGTTCTCGTCGATACCGCGGGCTGACTTGTCAGGTCATGGCGCATGGGGCCTGGCGGGCACCCATGCACCGTCCGATAAACGGCGACCAACGTAGAGCGCCGCCGCTTCTTCAGCTTTTTCCGATTTCATCCTCCCGGACAATTCGCTCCTCGCGCCGGCGCCTTTGCGCATAACATAGCTGGATCGTCCCTCTCCGGCTTATGCCACCCCGCTCTCCGATGAACCACATTGCCATCGACAGTTTCGCCTCCGGCCCCATGTGGGCCGGTTTCATCGTTTTCATCCTGGCCATGCTGGCCGTCGACCTGTTCGTCTGCGGCGGCCGCAAGGCCCACCGGGTCTCGATACGCGAGGCACTGGCCTGGGTCGTCGTCTGGTTCTGCTTGGCGTTCGCCTTTGCCGGCTTGCTGTGGTGGTATCTGCACGACGCGCTGGGTGCCGAGATTGCCCAGCGCAAGACGATGGAATTCCTCACCGGTTTCCTGCTTGAGAAGGCGCTATCGGTCGACAATATGTTCGTGTTCGTAATGATCTTCGGCTATTTCGCGGTGCCGCCTGAATTGCAGCGGCGGGTGCTGCTGTACGGCGTGCTCGGCGCCATCGTCATGCGCGCTGCGATGATCCTCGGCGGCGTCTGGCTGGTGTCGCAATTCACCTGGCTGCTCTACCTCTTTGGCGCCTTCCTGGTATTCACCGGCGTCAAGATGGCGATCGTCGCCGAAGCCGAACCCGACCTCGACCAGAACCCGCTGCTGCGCTGGTCGCGCGGCCATCTGCGCATCACCCGCGAATTCCACGGCGAATCCTTCTTCGTCCGCCGCGACAGCGTGCTCTGGGCAACGCCGATGCTCCTGGTCCTGATCCTGATCGAAACCAGCGACGTCGTCTTCGCCCTCGACAGCATCCCCGCCATCTTCGCGGTAACCACCGACCCCTTCATCATTTTCACCTCGAACATCTTCGCCATCATGGGTCTGCGCGCCCTGTACTTCGTGCTCGCCGACATGGCCGACCGTTTCGACCTGCTCAAGTACGGCGTGGCCATCGTCCTCATCTTCATCGGCGGCAAAATGCTGGTCGCCCCGTGGTTCCACATGCCGATCCAATGGTCGCTGGCCATCGTCGGCGCCATCATCGCCGGCTCGATTTTCCTGAGCCTCGCCCTGTCGCGCCAGGAAGACAACGGAGGGAGTGCACCATGATGACCTCAATCCCGGACACCGCCCTCCCCGAACCCGGTTCCCGCAGCCACGATGCCGATGGCCGGCTGGTCGGCCTCCACTTCGACTCGCAGCAGCCGCCGGCGCCCGGCGGCCACATCTGGCTGATCGCCATCGACGGCTCGCAGCCCTCACGTCTGGCCGTCGCCGAGGCCATCCGCCTGGCCGGCGAAAGCCGCGACTGCCGCCTGCATTTAGTTCACGTCCAGCCCTGGATGAGCCGCGAAGCCGCCGACAGCGAATTGGCGCGGCGTGGCTGGGCGGCCAGCCAGGCTGCTCGCGAGGCACTGGCGACGGCTGGCCTGCCCTGGCGCCTGCATGTGGCAATGGGCGAAGCCGCCGAATCCATCGTCCGCATTGCCAGCGAGCAGGGTTGCCGCGGCATCGTCGTTGGCAGCCGAGGCTTGGGAACGGCGGCCAATCTCCTGATCGGCTCGGTTGCGACGAAGGTCATTCACCTCAGCCCGCTCCCCGTGTTGGTGGCCGGCCGACTGACGGCACGCTGAACGCTTCCGCCCGCCGGATACGTGACGAAGCTACGCCGATTCCGTAGCCGCCGTTCCAGTTCGGCGCCCGCTGTCTTCAACGGCAGGCAACGCCATCAGCGCCGGCAGGAAAACCTCGCAGACGAGCACGCTGGCACCGCCGAAATAGTGGCGCGAGCGCCGCGCCCAGAGGACCGGCCAGTCCCGGCCGGAGAGCGCACACAGCCGCCGGTGTAGAGGATGCCCGGGGAATAGGCGGCAATACTCAATCGGTTCCCGACGAAATCCGGGATGAGCAAACAGCAGGGAGCCGAGTGAACGGCTGCCGAGGCCGGCGAACCAGCGCGCGAGCCGGCCATCGCGAACGGTCGACAAAGCGCTGTGGGCGAAGACCACCGGCACACCATCACATTCGAGCAGCACTTCGCGCACCGGCAAGCAACCGCGCGCGCGTTCCTCTTCGGCCAGCGGCATCATGCGCGCTTGGCATAGCGGACGGATGCGGAATTCCCGGCAATGGCACTGGCAACGCGCGGTCAGCGAATCCGGCTCGGTCAGCCAGCGGCGCAAGACCGGCGCCAAGTGGCCAGCCGGGCGCGGTCGCCAGCAGCCGTGACGGCTCACTGCGGACGCGGGGCGCGCTCGAGGCCGCGCAGCTTGCTGCCGGCAGCGATGCCGCGCTTGGCAAACCAGCCGGCATTCATTTCCAGCGCGTAGCGGGCCGGACGGCGGGCGCAGTGATTGTCCTCGGTCTGCGGCCGCATGTCCTCGATGTTGATGATGTTGCCCTCGGCATCGACGAAGGCCACCGACAGCGGCAACAGCGTGTTGCGCATCCACATGCAGTGAGTGTTTTCCTCGGCGAAGACGAACAGCATGCCGCGCTGCTGCAGCATCGCCTGGCGATTCATCAAACCCGTCTGGCGGCTGCCATCAGTGGCCGCCACCTCGGCCTCGATGCGGTGAAAACCGGCCGTCAACTCGATCACCGGCAGCGTCGCCTGCGCCCAGGCGGCGGCGCCGATCAGGCTGGCGGCCAAGCCGGCCAGCACAATACGTCCCTTCATATCATGTTCCCCGGAGTGTGCGGATATCGCCTTCGATCTGACGCCATTCGCCGAGACCGAGCCCGGCCACCGACAACGTTCCAATCGCTGCCCGCACCAGACGGAGCACAGGATAACCGATTGCCGCGCCCATCCGCCGCACCTGACGGTTCTTGCCCTCGCCGATGCGGATCTCCAGCCAGCAGGTGGGAATCGCCGCCCGGTAGCGGATCGGCGGGTCACGCGGCCACAACCCGGCCGGCTCGTCGATCTGCCGCACCCACGCCGGCCGGGCGGTGAAATCGGAGAGCCGGATACCAGCGCGCAGCCGATCCAGCGCCGCCTCATCGGGAATACCCTCGACCTGTGCCCAATAGGTCTTTTCCAGCTTGTGCTTCGGCTCGGCGATCTGCGCTTGCAGGCGACCGTCGTCGGTCAGCAGCAGCAGCCCTTCGCTATCGGCGTCAAGGCGGCCGGCAACGTAGACGTCCTTGAGCGGAATGAACTCGGCCAGCGCCCGCCACCGGCCTTCCGGCGTAAATTGGCTGAGGACGCCATAGGGTTTATTGAACAGGACGAGGCGGGACAAGGATAACCTTCAACGGAAAAACAACGGCGTAGAAATATGGAGGTTGCACAGTGATTATTACCAATTAAATAAAGGCCGCCCCCTGTTCGCTTTTCGCCATTCTCGAAAAATGAATCTTTTCAACCGCTATCAGAGAATAAAAAAACGACGCGGACCCTTTTCGCGATAGGCGTCAATTCCATCTTATAAACGTCGGGATTCGCTTCACTCACCCCGACCTACGCAGGCTGATAAAAGCCACAAGCCCCCATGCCATTCCAATACTAAGACAACCAAACAAATCGGCTTGGTCTCTAAATAGCATCAGAATGCCAACAATCAGAAATAAACCCGTATATAGCCAATCAAACAACGGCCTTCTAAATTTTAATGTTGAGAGATCAAGAATCACTCTAAGTGCAATCCCAACAACCAACAGAGCAGTTAGTAGCTCCATTCACTGGCATCCTTTCCGTTCCTCTGGTTCCTCGCATGCCTTGCTACAACCATATGCAACCGTAAGGTTACACACCACATATGCTGATCCCTTGGCCCATAAGGACCCAGGAACATTTGCCGCGATTGGCTTGCATATATTTCAGAGCACAAAATTGCATTTCAATTCACACGGACTCAGAGGCTGAGGTGGTGGCAATGCACCGCCGGCTGCTGCACATTCCGCAGTCACACACACACTTTTGTATCCGACGGTTCGCTTGGGTCATTTTTACAAACACCACCATCGCCAGGTTTCATGCCTGTTGGACAGCCACCACGCAAGCCTTCTGGATCAACAAAGCTCAACGGATTCCCATTGACATAGCTGTAGAGCGACCAACTCCCGCCTGCAAAGCCGATGGGGTCGGGCTGAGTGAATCTCCCGACCAGAGGGTCATAATCCCTGAAGTAGTTGTAGAGTAACCGCCCCGACATGGTCCTGTCGTAACAATAGGCCATTTCCCTAGACGTGGCGGGGGTTTGCGGGGCGGAAACAAAGACGGCTCTCCTTGGATTGGGGCTCGAAACGCGTAGACGCGAGTTTGGCCCATCGGGCGCGTACGATGCAAGCGGGATTTCTTGGGCGTCGGCCGTACCCGGCCGACGCCCGGACACGATCAGCGATCGTCGCTACCTCCATCAGCCCGCAGCGCGCCAGTAAGAGCGCACGATAGATGAGCGAAGGGCCGCAATCTGCGGCCCTTCTCTATTCAGCACCTACCGCGCAAGGCGCGGGGGACGGGAACTTCTTTTTTTCGAGAAGCAAGACGCTTCTCATGCGTCGGAGTTCGCTTCACTCACCCCGACCCACGCGGGCTAATAGCGTGGCGATTTTATCTTCTCCCAAAATTTCAGCGAGATCAGATGGGCACTCCCCCGCTTGATTACGGATGCTTCTATCTGCACCGTGAGCTAATAGCCAAGCAACGGCTTCCGATTTTCCTTGCTCGACAGCGTTATGCAGCGCTGTATATCCATGCTCACCCGGGCAATTTAAGTCTGCACCATGTGCAAGTAACACTGCCATTTCCTCAATTGCACCGCGAGTTGCAGCGACATTGATTGGGCGGTCACCAAACAGACTTACCTGATTTGCATTCGTGAGAGTAATACCGCTGTACTCAGGAAGTGTTTGATAGTCTCGAAGAAGATCATTGATATGCTTCATTTTATGGGCATGAATCGGAACAGTTATTTTTCAAAAACGCCTCAAGCTTTGCGATTGCCGTTCTTGTATTTGAAATTTCCGTCATATGCCCAGGGTCTTGATCGTTAAACCATTTTCTACTGAAATTCTCCCGTAGTTGAAGGCACTGTTTCAATCGATCAAGGTTCGCTTTCGCATCTTTACATGGATCACCAGTAGGAGGTACCGGTGATTTACATATCCGACTATATTCTTTACGTTCTTGTGCTTGTTCGGCACGCTCTTGGCGGCTATCACCAGACATCGAGGCTACGACAAGTCCGCCTCCCAATAGCGCACCTGTCCCCCAAAAACCTAATCCTCCTGCGGTAGCAGAACCCGCCGCTGCCGTCCCCCCGCCTAAAAGTGGGAGCAGTCCGAGAAAAGCAAACCGTCCATCGGGATCAATAAACCTCAGCGGGTCATTCCCTGCATAGGTATAGAGCGACATACTCCCGCCCGCGAGCCCGATGGGGTCAGCCTGGATATACCGTCCGGTGAGCGGATCGTAATCCCTGAAGTAGTTGTAGTTAAGGTTTGTCTCCCTGTCGTAGTACTGTCCTGGGAATCTGAGGTTCAGTGTGAAGAGGATGCCATCTCCATCCGGGTCTTCTTCGGGGGGGCTGTTGCCGAACGGT